>CAYZPQ010000023.1:0-18373 GCA_964480185.1 uncultured Planctomycetales bacterium
TGCATTATAACACTTCTTCCTACTGCATCAGGATCAGTTATAGAAACAGATCCTGATATGTCATCTGTAACTGCATAGAACTGCGTTCCATTTGCTCCTGTAAGATCATGTGTATGATCTGGCAAATTAGATATTAAAATTGCTTTTTCTTCAGTGCCGTTACCTAAACCAATTTCGTCAGCAGCTACAGATGTTACACGATTAGCTGTTGTTCCCGGATTTCCATCTTTATCTTTTGTTGTAGTACCATATGCTGCACCTGTCGGTGCTAGCGGTACTTGAATTCCGTTATTCATATTATCTGCACCAAGTGCAAATCTTCCTCTTAGGTCCGGCAGTCTAAATGTTGCTAAGCCGATGTATGCTTCAGGACCTTTATATGTGTTACCAATTACAGCATATAATGCTGGATATAACGATATTTGTATTTCAGCACCGTCACATAGCAAGTAACCATTTGGTATTACAGTGCCAGCAAAGGGCATTATTGTTCCTACAGGAATTGTTGCGACATTAGAGAAAAATGTAGTTTTAGATAACTTTCTTAAACCTAAACCAATTCTATTAACAATTAATTCATCTGTAGTTAAACTATCACCGCAGGTCATTGATGTTAATGACCTGCGGTTTTTTTATTTAGAAATAATCACAATTGAAATAGCACAACCCCCTTGATGGTATTAGAATTAAATTAAGATAGTCCAGTGCAGGTCTACTCTTAACACCTCAACGATGGAGGTCCTAACTATGTCACACGTCCATGATATTCTTAAAGGCAAAGGTAATGTTATTTGGTCAGTGAATCCTCATGATACGGTCAATGATACATTGAAGTTTATGGCTGAGAAAAATATTGGGGCAGTGTTAGTGATGGAGCATGGGAAGATTGCAGGGATTTTTTCAGAACGGGATTTTGCACGACATGCCATTAAATGCAGTGGCAATCCAGGTCTTGTTCCTGTCAAAGACATGATGACAACACGCATTCTTTTTGTAAGTCCTGCAGATACGACGGAAGAATGCATTACGCTCATGACCAGTAAACGCATCCGTCATCTTCCTGTGATTGAAAATGATAAGCTCATCGGTCTTATCAGTATTGGTGATGTTGTGCGACGGATCATCGAAGATCAGAAATTCTCGATCATTCAACTTGAACGGTATGTAACCGGCGAAGCCTAAGGATATTAACATGAAAAATATTATTAAAAAGTGTGCCGCCATAGTCGTTGTAATGAGCATGGTAGGATGTACCACCATCAAATCTACCGGCCCTCGTTTAGATCAAGATGTGCTTAATCGCATCGAAGATAATCACACGACAAAAGATACGCTTGTTCAATTATTAGGTCAGCCCGTGGAAATATTGCGTGATGATGATACGGGTGTTGATAAATATATTTACAAAAAAGACACCGTTCAAAATGAAATGCCTCGGTACTGCAGGGTTGGATTCATTTTATTATATGGTCTTTTTATCCCAGCCTGCTATAAAGATTATGTCGTCACCAATACGGATCGTTTAACCGTTTATTTTAATAGCGATGATATTGTAACGAAGCATATCATGGACCATTTAAAAGCATACGGTAATCCTTACCCACCTACACCGTATGTGTACCAACCACCTCATTCAAGCAGCACCTATACGCCGCCACCGATTTATAAACAACGACAAATAGGCTCTTACGGGTCCTATTAGAGTGTTATCCAGCCTTTGATGCGCAACTACGCCCGAGATCATTTCTTTCAACGCCCGTCGTCTTTATGTGCTATACTTAGAGCCATTTGATTCTTACTCAAGCAGCATCTAATTTAGGGAATAACATGAATAATATCTTTGTGGGAAATTTGTCGTTTCAAGCGACGAAAGAAGACGTCATTAAACTTTTTGCAACATATGGGGATGTGACGGGTGTTGTTATAGTCAAAAAAAAGAACGGAAAATCCATGGGCTATGGTTTTGTGGAAATGCCCAATGATGATGAGAAGAATGCGGCGATTGCTGCACTAGATGCCAAAGACTTTATGGATAGGCCTTTAGCCGTCGCTGTGGTTGTTCCTAATGCCAAAGGCGAGTTAAAGCCTAAAAGAACACGTTTTGAGAAAAAAGAATGGAAGTCAAATCGCGACTCAAAACCGTGGGTCAAAGACCAAGACACCTTTAAAGCCAAGCGCCAGGAAGAGCGTGAATTCAAATCATCGAATTATGGTGATCGAGATAAAAAACCCTACAAGAAATTTGATGGTTTTGCTAAATCCTGGGATAAACCAAATCAAGATAGCCGAGGGTCAAAGCCAGAATTCAAGAGTGAAGGCGGGCTTAAAAAGTCTTGGGCTAAAAGTTCAACAGGCTCAAAGCCACCATTTAAGAAATTTGATGGCGCCCCTAAAACGTGGGGTAAAAAAGATGGGGCCTCAAAAACCCATACACGACCAGGTGAGGTTTTTAAGAAGTTTCACAAAGTTGTGGGTGGTTCTAAGGTATGGCCCAATAAAGAAAAACCTCGCGATTAGGAAGTAGGCTTACATTAGAAAAGAACGTTTTAATTTGGTATTGGTAATTGTAAGTTTTTAAAATCTGTGTAATATTTATCTATGTCCACACCGTCGTCTACACCTACAACGTTGCTTAAAATCATTATTATTTTAATTCTCACCTCTGTATTGTCCTTAAATGGGTATATGTGTTGGGAATTTTTGAAATATAAGAATTCAACTTCCGCGACAGTGAAGCTCTCCGAAGGACATTCGATTGATATCGAACAATTGAAACAAGAAATACACACCTTACGTACGCGGCTTGATAGCTATGGCCGTGATGTGGGGGCACAACAAACGCGCCTGGATAAGCAAGATAATCGCATCATTCAATTGCAACAATCCATTGATCAAATGACGAATTCCAGCAAACAAAGTTTAGATAAGATCACCAAGACCGTGGATTTATTAAGAGAAGCGTTTGATGGCATCAATCTTACGGAGCTTGAGTCGGATGTTAATACGATGAAAAATGATCACGCTCAATTGACCTCGGTGGTTAATGATGTGCAAAAAAATATGAAGTTGCATCAAAACACGATTAAAGCCGTGCAAAAGAAACTCGAATTAGATACGTTTGCTTTGCGTAGCTCAATTGAGCAGATTAGTCAGAATTCTCCATCTAGCCAAACTCCTATTGAAGACATTCCGCGTAAGAAAATGATTAGCACGGAATTGTTAAAGCGCGTGGATAAGCCCTAATGACCAATGCCATTTTATTAATTTCCTGTCCGGATAGAAAAGGCATCACACATGCCGTGACGGCGTTTGTCTTTTCTCATAATGGGAATATTATTCATGCGGATCAGCATATTGATGAGCAGTCCAATACGTTTTTGATGCGCATTGAATGGTCATTGCAAGGGTTTAATATAGACCGTCATGCGATTGCCGCGATTTTTGAGCCCATTGCCAAACAATTTAACATGACATGGCAGGTGCATTTTAGTGATACGAAACCACGCCTTGCGATTTTTGTCAGCAAGCATTTGCATTGCCTTTATGATTTACTGTATCGCTATAAGCAAGGTGAATTGCAATGTGACATCCCATTGATAATTAGTAATCATCCTGATGCCAAGGATTTGGCGCGGAATTTGAATATTGAATACCATGAATTTATTATTATGAAAGAAAATAAAATAGAGCAGGAGCATAAACAATTGGCATTGCTGCACAAGCATCACATTGATTTAATTGTGTTAGCCCGCTATCATCAAATTTTATCCCCTCAGTTTGTCGACGCGTATACCAACCGCATTATTAATATTCATCATTCATTCTTACCTGCCTTTGCTGGTAAAAGCCCTTATGCTCAAGCCTTTCAAAAAGGGGTAAAGTTAATTGGGGCAACCAGTCATTATGTGACCGAAGTGCTGGATGATGGGCCTATCATCGAGCAAGACACGGTGCGCATTAGCCATCGAGATACCGTCGAAGATTTAATCCATAAAGGGTCTGATCTTGAAAAGGTCGTTCTAAGCCGTGCGCTTCAATGGCAATTGAATCATCAGATCTTATGTTATGGCACCAAAACCGTGGTCTTTAATTAATGATGGAACCAGTATTAACTTGGGACAAAGACGGGTTACCCCACTCGGTATTATTCGACGATAAATATTTTTGCAAAGAAAATGGGTATGAGGAAACGCTGTATGTTTCCTGTGGTGGCAACCGATTGCAAGAGCGATTTAGCAAACTTAATCCCAATACGTCGGGCACATTTACCATTGTTGAAGCAGGTTTTGGAACAGGTTTAAATTTTTGCTGTGCGTTTAAAATTTGGCAGGACATGGCGCCCAAATCATGGACGCTCAATTTTATTTCCCTCGATAAATATCCCGTCTCAACTGAACAATTAAGCCGGGCTTTAAGTTTATGGCCTTTATTAGAACAGCAGCGTCGTGCATTAGCCTCACAGTATGTTCCCGCCGCAGAGGGCATTAAAGAATTTTATTTTCAAGAATCCAATGTGCGTTTAACGATCATCTTTGAAGATGTGTTAAAAGCGCTCGATATGATGCATACCTTAAAACTGGCCCATCCTGGGGCAGATGCCCTTTTCTTGGACGGTTTTGCACCAGCCAAGAATCCTGACATGTGGCATGAAAATGTCTTTGCCGGCATGGCTAAATTATCTAAACAGGATACAACATTTGCGACATTTACCGTCGCAGGGTGGGTTCGTCGTGGTTTGGAGTCTAAAGGTTTTACGATTCACAAAGCCAAGGGGTATGGGACGAAAAAACATATTCTAATTGGCACCTTTAAAGGTTTGCCCAAATGACAGCACGCAAGTTTTTGATTGTAGGACAAGGCATTGCGGGTAGTTTACTGGCGCATGCTTTGCTTGAGCGTCAGCAAGCTGTTGTTATTGTCGATGATTTCCACCGCTGTTCTTCCTCCATGATGAGTGCAGGCATTATTAATCCTATTACGGGCAAACGTTTTGCGGTAATGCCTCAGTTTGATATGTTTTACCAAAACGCCCTTACGTGTTATGACAATTTCTCCCGTCGATATAAACAGTCTTTTTTTATCTCAAAACCCATTATTAGAATTTTTAATAATGTAGAAGAACAACGGCATTTTTTTACAAAGCCCGATAATGAACGTTATCTTATTCAAGTGAATGAGCCTGGGTATTATCACAATGGCCTCATTGATCCCTGGGGTAGTGTGGTGATTTCATCGGGAGGATATTGCTTAACGACAGCTTTACTGGAATTTATGAGGGACGATTTTAAGCACCAAGGATGTTTGCGTGAAGAATTGTTTCAACAAGATGATTTAAAAATGATAGCGAATGGTGTTCAGTGGAAAGGGGAGCGATTCGATGCCGTGATATTCGCTCAAGGGTATCATGTGATGGCAAATCCTTGGTTTAAAGATTTGCCATTTCATCATGTTAAAGGTGAATTACTTCGATTTCATGCCCCAGATCAACACTGGCCAGATGCGATTATCACGCAAGGCAAATGGTGTTTGCCTTTAGGTAATGGTGTATTTATGGCCGGGGCAACGTATGACCGTGATGTCTTAGACTATGAGGCAACGCCGCAAGGTCTGAGTGAAATTATGAGTTCAATTGAGGGGATGTTAAAGGGAGAGAAAACAATTAGCCAGCATCAAGCGGCTATTCGACCGGCGCTGATCGATCAAAAACCCGTCATAGGATGGCATGCCCAACATCCCTGTATTGGTATATTCAATGGATTTGGTTCAAAAGGATTTTTATTAGCCCCGTGGTATGCCTTAGAATTTGCAGCACAGATCGTCGATGGTAAGCCTTTGGCTGACGATGTGAACGTCAATCGATTCTAGGCGAATCGAGTCTTCTCAATGGCTTTAAGATAGGCGTCTTCTTTGGTGACTTTTCCGGCTTTCACTAAATCTGCCAAATAATCATCCATTAAAATCATCCCATTACCACGATTAGTTTGAATCTCATTGGTCAAACGCACGGTTTCACCGGTTTGAATGAGATTGCCTAAGGCTTGGGTACGCAAGAGCACTTCAAAGGCGGCCCAACGGCGTTTTCCGTCGGCGCTAGGGAGGAGTTGTTGGGCTACAATGGCTTTAAGATTATTCGCTAAGACATTACGGATTTGATTTTTACGTCCTGCAGGGAACGCATCAATAATGCGGTCTACGGTTTTGGTAGCTGAATTGGTATGCAATGTACCGAAAACAAGAATACCCATTTCACTGGCTGTTAAAGCCAATTCAATTGTCTCGCGGTCACGCATTTCCCCAACGAGAATAATATTCACATCACTTTTCATCGCCGTGCGTAACCCACTTGCAAATGTAGCGGTATCACGTCCAACTTCACGATGGCTAATATAAGACCGTTTTAAAGGATGAATAAACTCTACGGGTTCTTCAATGGTAATGATTTTGCGTGTCATGTTCGCATTAATATCATTGATAATCGCAGCCAATGTCGTTGATTTACCACTTCCTGTTGGTCCAGTAACTAATACCAATCCCGCACGCATTTTAGTTAAATCTTTAACACGCTCAGGCAATTGCAGTTCTTCAATAGTATTAATATGAGAGGGAATAAGACGAAAAACACCACCTAAACCAAAGAAATGACGGAAATAATTGGCACGAAAACGTGAGGATGAACCATAGGTATACGCAAAATCTAAATCACCATTGTTTTGGAAATTTTGCCACTGGTGTTTCTCTGCAATAGGAGATAATAAATCAATCATGTGCTGCCGTGTTAATATGTCGTCGCTGATTTTAGTCATGCGGCCATGTAAACGGATTTTAGGGTTCTGATTTTCTTCCAAGTGTAAGTCAGATCCACCGCGTTTGATTAATTCATCGAATAAGACGTCAATAATAGGCATAGGAGTATTTACTTATTGGCTAATAGTTGTGCAATGGTATTAGGGTTAGAGCTATGTTCCATGGCTTGCGTCGGTGTAATATCACCGCGCAGCACGAGTGTATGAAGAGAGTTCTCCATTAAAATCATCCCAAAGCTCTTACCTGTTGTCATTGTATTATTAATTTGAGTATATTTAGATTCACGGATTAAATTAGCAACAGAAGGGGTGACCACCAATACTTCATAAGCAACCACCATGCCTTGGCCATCGGCACGAGGGATGAGTTGTTGGCAAATAACCCCACGCAATGATTCTGATAACATATTACGGACAATGGATTGCTCTTCACTGGCAAAAGAATCAATGACGCGCGATATTGTTTGAGACGCACTCACCGTATTCATGGAACCAAACACCAAGTGACCTGTTTCAGCGGCTTTAATAGCCAATTGAATCGTCGGTAAGTCACGTAATTCACTAATAACAAGCACATCAGGATCTTCCCGTAACGCCGCACGCAAGGCATTGTCTTGAGTGAGGGTATGTGTATCAATTTCACGTTGAGTGATCTGGCATTTATCTGGTTGGAAAATAACTTCAATGGGTTGTTCAATGGTCACAATATGATCATGACGTGTTTGATTAATCATATTAATTAAAATACTCAATGTCGTCGTCTTCCCGCAACCTGCTGGACCAGAAATAAGAACAATCCCCTGAGACCATTTGGTCAATTGACCACAGGCTAAAGGCATGCCGCTAGCCTCAAATGAGGGAATTTCTTGAGGAATACAGCGTATGGTTAAATCAATCCCATTGTGATGTTTAAGCATGGACATGCGAAAGCGACCAAAACCATTTAAGGCATAGACATATTCGCCGTCTCCTGTCTTATCAAATTCTTGCATGACATCATTAGGCAATATTTCAACCATGAGGGCGCGCAAGCGTTCAGTGGTGAGGGAGTCAGGCGATACAATGTGCAATTGCCCAAACTGACGAAACGCAATTTGGCGCAATGACGATAAATGCACGTCGGTAGCACGATGACTACGGGCAAATGCCAGAATTTCATTAATGGAATTAGAGGTATTAATGCGTTGAGGGATTTCAACGGCGGCTTGTCCCCAGCCTGCATTGCCGATAAAATTTTCTGGAAGTGGCATAGTAATTATTCGTCAGTCTTTTTTTGTTTGCGCCGTCTTGCTTTGAGTTTATCAATTAATTTAGACGCGAAACGTGGTTTTAACTTTTTTAACCATTCACGCTTTTTCTTAAGCGGTATATCTTGAGTCAATTGAAGCAAATCAGCAGGTTCTTTAAGCAGGAAAGTGGGTTTATATTTTTGCAATGACTTTGCTGAATTAAAGCCCCATCCCACTGCTGCAATTTGAATTTGAATTTTATGAGCCGCTAAGACATCACGAATTTCATCACCGACGTAAATTACACTGGCTTTATCGAGTTGTTCTTGGGCAATCAATTTATTTAACGCGGAATTTTTGCTTGTTAAACGACTGGTGCTGTGAATAAAATCAAACACCAGTAAATTATTATTTTCTAAGAAAAGCATGATGTTTTCTTTAGAGTTAGAGGAAAGTATTCCCAATTTAACGGGCTGTTGACGCAAGGCCAGTAATACCTCAGGTATACCTACAATAGGCTGCATAAAAGGAACGAGCTGATTGTATTTGCGTTTACCACGACTCACAAGTGTTGGAATCTTTAATACAGGAACATGCAGTTTGCGTATCAATTGGGCCATTGATAATTTTTTATAATCATCAATGTTATCCCATGGAATTGTTTTATATTTAAATTCCTCGGCAAAGCTGTTAAAGATTTCAACGGTATGTTTATGTGTATCGGCTAAGGTGCCGTCGAAATCAAAGATAATTATTTTGTCAGACATGGCGCTATTATAGGTTCACTTTTGCCTTAAGACAAACGTTTTGTTCTTCAAAATTATGTGTATAATGCAAGAACAGTTTCGTAACAGAGTACATTTAATACGACATGACACCTATGCCCACTATTTATTTAATCCCAGCACCGCTTGATGCCACGAGTGACAGTATTCAATCACCCTTGATTACGCATTTGCGTCATTTTGTGGTAGAGAATGCCAAAACAGCGCGAGCCATTTTAAAAAAAGTACTGCCTGATGTGACGATTCAAGAATGTCTCATGGTTGAAGTCAATGAGCATAGTGAGGATCGGGTATGGCAAGAATGGTTATCTCAGTATAAGGATAAAGATATTGGTATTTTATCCGAGGCTGGTATGCCTTGTGTGGCTGATCCAGGTAGCAAAGTGGTGTTATGGGGACATGGTCAGGGGTATCGCATTGTTCCGTTGATTGGGCCGTGTGCCATTATCATGGCCTTGGCGGCGTCAGGTCTCAATGGCCAACAATTTGCTTTTCATGGCTATCTTCCCCGTAAATCCCAAGAGCGCATTAATTCTATTAAACTATTAGAAGAAGATTCCAAAAAATGGCAGCGTACGCAAATTTGCATTGAAGCGCCTCATCATAATGATTCGTTATTGGAAGATTTAATCAACACATTGCAGCCAACAACACGGCTATCCATTGCCAGTGCTTTAACAACACCTCAAGAACACATCAGTACAAAGACTGTCCGTCAATGGCGTGAGCAATCACGGGTACCGTTAACTAAAGTGCCAACAGTATTTTCTATCGCTGCTAAAACATAAAGGTCTTCATTTTCTGCACATCATGATGAAATGCCTAGAGCGTCAACAGTTTTGGTTCTGGATCGCATTTAGTTTTCCTTTGATCATGTGGGTGAATGCCCTGTTTACCCATGCCATGCCGCGTCATGAACAAGGATTTACGTACTTTAATCTTCAGTATTTCTTTTTGAATCACACGATCAGTAGCGGTGAAATTCCTCGATGGATTCCTTGGATGGATCAAGGTCAAAGTGCCTCGGCCTGGTTTAATAGTAGCACATCATTGATGCAGGCTGTTTTCATGACGAGTGCATTCTTATTAAAATCAATCCCTTTTGATGTTTTGTTTAATACGGGTATTTTTGTCCAGGAGATTATTTTAGTCATAGGGTGTTGGCTTTTAGCTGGCCTCTGGATTGGGCGTGCGTGGATTAAATGTGCCATTGTGATGATGTATATGGTGATGACACAATCGGCCAATCCATGGGCATTCAATGCGCTGTATGCATTACCCATGATAATGTACTTGGTGCATTTTTGGATGGTGACACGGCATAGTGTGTATATCAGTTTAGGCTTGGCATTGATGTTTATTCAGTTCTTTGGTCAAAGCCCATCGACATTAAGGGTAAGCATTGTGCTGACAGTGGTGTACGGCATGGTAATATTTTTTAGAGGGCGCATTCACCGTCTTCATCGACGACCAATTGGGCTTATGCAATGGGTGATGGTGGTTGTGATGGGAAGTGCGGTGATGGGGGCCTTTTATTACCTGGCGCAGTTTAAGCAAGCTATGACCTTGTTTGATCAATGGCCATTGCTTGTTAGTGCTGTTTTAATGATCGCATTGAAGTTAATGGCAGCATTTGTCGTAGCGATGAGTCTTGATCAGGTTTTTAACCGATGGCAATGGACAAACCGTGTAGAAGGTGTGGTGATGTTGCTCGTCGTGATCTTGCTTATTGGATTGGGCTGTAAGCATGTGGAGGGATGGAAACAGTCAACAGTATCACTTATTCAATTTCCCCACGCCTTTGATTTTAAACCGCTGTCTTTTGATATGCGTCGTCTCGATAAAGTCAAATTAGATTCAAATCAACTCGCTTTACATAAGGAATTAGATTTGAAAGGGCGTTCGTTTTGGATCAATGAGGGTTATGCGAAACAGGATGTGATTAGTCAAGACGACATGAAAGGGTTTACGAATTATCCGTCTCGTCGGGTATGGTCGGCATTGAGTGCGGATAAGATTTTATTTTTTGATCAAGGGGCCCGGTGCGCAGATACGGAAGCGATTCAGTTTTTTATGATGCATGGGGATTACCGTGGTTATGTGCCTTTAATTTATGATTCATCTGCCCAATTGCAAGATTGCATCAGCAATATTACTGCTGATCGCCGTCGTCATGTGCCGATAGACATGTTGGATTATACGGCAAATCATGTGATTTTTTCAATTTCTGCTCCTGTGTCAGGATGGCTTAGTTATACTGACCATTGGCATGCAGGATGGGAGGCGAGCGTTGATGAAGGGAATGTTCCTGTTGAAATTGCTAATTTAACCTATAAAATCATAGCGGTGCCAAAAGGCATTCATTTGATTAAATTTGAATTCATTGACACAGCCATGGATCGCATGGCATCTGTATTAGGGTATATGGCGATAGGGTGGTTAATCATTATGATGTTACTGTTAATACAGTTAGTAAGGGGTAAGATATGAAAAAAATTCAAAAGATAAGCATCGTCTGTGTGATTGCACTCATTGCTTTGGTTTTAGTTAAAGATGTTATCATTAAGGCCTTGGCAGCTCCTATTGCCTCGTCGGTATTAGGGGCTCCTGTGCGCATAGGGTATTTGAGTTGGAATTTGATCGGCTCTGATTTTTTGATTAAAGATGTTGTGATTGGTGCGCCAGCAGGTTTTCCAGACGATCCTATTATCGATATTGCGCATGTTAACGTGAAATATGATCTTGGTTCCCTGTTAAATAAACAAAATCATTTTCAATTGATTGATATTAATGTGCGTGAAATTAATATGGTTGCCAATCAAGACAAAAAGATCAATGTTCAGGAATTAAAACCATTTAAGCATGCGGCCACGAAAGATGACGGCAACAAAGACAAGGAGAAAACTTCTTCGATGGATGCTCCGGTGAATTTTAGTATTGATGTATTGAAAATTAATGTAGATGGGGTGTGGTTTAAAAATTATGCTTCGGGGACAGTTAAGAAAAATGCGTATAGTGTAGATCTCAAAAATAAAACGTATAAGAACATCCATGGTGTGGGAGACTTAATGCTTAAGGTCGTGAGTTCTCAGGCAAGTGTCGCGACACTGGTGAATATGCCCTTTATGGCAGGAAATCAATTGAAAAAAGGTGTGGGTTTTGTCTTCGATACCACGAATAATGTATTAGGCGAAACTGGTGGTATTTTAAAGAAAATCATTCAGACAAAATAAATTTTCTTTTCATCTAGCGTCAGTAATGCTTTGTGATAGAATAACTTGGTTTTAAACAGGTAAACATAATTTTATATCTTAAGGAGTAGAGACGTGGTGACTTACTTTTTTCCTCTCGTAGCGGTTCTCGCTTTAGTATTATCCGGTTGCGCAACTACAGGTTCAAAATCCGCGCATGAACAATTGCAAACACGTGTTGTTGAGCTTGAAAAGAAACTTGAAGAAAAAGATGCTGAAATCGTTGATCTTCAATATGAAGTCAAAGATTTATCGGGTAAGGTTGAGTCTGTTAAGGCAGAACCTGTGGAAGAAACAGAAAGCGATGCAGCTCCTGTTAAATCAACGACGGGTGATGATATTCTACGCGTGAATGTGAGTGTTGAAAAACTTCAAACAGCGCTCAAGAATGCTGGCCTTTATACAGGAAAAGTTGATGGTAAGATTGGCGCAGGCACAAAATTAGCTATCAAAGAATTTCAAAAATCTCATGGGTTAAAATCCGACGGTGTTGTTGGAAAGAAGACCTGGGATGAATTAAAAGCATATTTGAAGTAATACCGTGACATTAGCGGTAAGTGTTTTAGGATGCGGCTGGCTAGGGTTTCCCTTAGCCAGCCGTTTAGTTTTAAAGGGTTATGCGGTCAAAGGGTCGACAACGCAGGCAGATAAAAAAGCAGTATTATCGAATCAGGGCATTGCCCCGTATGTGCTGACATTTAATCCTGATCTTCATGACAATCCTGGTGATTTTTTTAGCTGTGATGTATTGATTATCACGGTTCCTTTTCGTCGTTTGTTGGCTGACCCCCATTTTTATCATCAGCAAATTTCAAGTATCTTAAATCAATTAACGCACGCTCAACAGAATCCGAAGATTATATTTACCTCCTCGACGGCTGTGTATCCGAATAATGGTGAAACATGGACGGAAGAGGATCATGTGATTACAGATAATGCCCGTTCAACAGTATTATTGGCGATTGAAAAGGATATCTTGGCACGCGGGGGAACAGTCGTGCGCTTAGGGGGATTGTACGGGCCTGAGCGTGAAATACATCGATTCTTTCTTAAGGCTGGATTATTAAAAAGTGCTCAAGGGCGTATGAATTTAATTCACCGTGACGATGCCATTGCGATCATGGAAGCAGTGATGGAGAAAAAGGCATGGGGAGAAGTATTAAATGCCGTCAGTGATAAGCACCCAAGCCGAGAAGAATTGTACACTCATTTAGCAGCGAAGTATCGCGTCCAACAACCTTCCTTTGATGGGCCTGCCCGTTTAAGTGCTAGCAAAATTGTTCTTAACGATAAAATCAAACGTATGCTAGAATACCGTTTTATTCATCCTGATCCCATGGACGCGTAAGTTGATTAAAACTACACTCAAAAACTTTCTTTTTTTTAGCATGCTATTTACCATGTGTCTGCTTGGCTCCGTCGTCATTTTTGTATTTGCCGTCGGAATGGAAACGGGGAATAAAATTGTCACCGATGTGATGACAATTTTAATATCCAATGCCGGCTGGGTATTTGCTTTATTTGGGTTTTTTAATTTCTTAATATGGTTTATTTACACAAGGAGAACGAGACAATGAATTTTGCGCAGCAAGGTATGGAGCGAAAGAAAAAAGAAGATCCATTGGCGAATCATTTAAGAGAAGATATGGCCCGTGCGTCGAAGGACTTTAAGACAGCGTGGGTGACGCTTGCTCAAGGCCTTTTTACCATTTACCGTGACAAATTATTTCATGCCTGGGGGTTTGATAAATTTGAAGATTATTTAGTCCGTGAGCTTGGTCTAACCAAGGCGATGGGCAATAAATTAATTAAGAACTATGCCTTTATTGAAAATGAAGAACCAGTGTATTTGAAAAAAGAATTCAGTGAATCACGGGAGTCTTTAGTCGTGCCTGGCATTGAAAGTGTTGATATTTTAAGACTAGCTCACCGCAATAAAGAATTGACGCGCGATGATTACATGAAATTGCGCAAAGATGTGTTTGATAAAGGCAAAGACCCGACTTTAATTAAACAGGATTTAACCGCGCTCATGAAAGAGCGTAAGCAAGTCGATCCTGAGGAAGAACGCGAAATGCGTCATACCACGTCGGTGAGAAGGTTTTTAACGGCGATTAAGTCTTTTAAGAAAGACATGGAATCATTGAAATTATTAGAAGCGGATATTTTAGAAGCTGCCGATAAGCTCTTAGTTGAGCTTGAAGAAAAATATAGTTAGATTGGTGTATGACCCCCAAACCCATTGACATTAACGGCATTAGCGAAGCGGAATTGCTTAAGACACGTATTTGTGACTTACCCATTTCAATGAATGGGACGTGGTTGCAAGAATGCATTGATCAATTGTATGCAGAGCTTGAGCAAAAAGGCTTATCGTTCCGCCCGGAATGTTATTTGGCGGATGAATGGCTAACTCCCGAGGGAGAAACAGTCATTGGCATCCCTTTTTATTTAGCACACCCTGCCTTGATTAAATTAGAACGTAAGATGATGTTAGAAGCCGAAGGTGAAGGCAAGACCTGGTGCATGCAACTATTGCGCCATGAAGCCGGTCATGCCATGTGTTATGCCTATCAATTAAATTTACGCAAAGATTGGCAAGCTATTTTTGGATCTCCTGCGGCTGAATACGGAGACACATATAAATTTAAACCATATAGCCGTAGTTTTGTCAGACACCTCGACGGTTTTTATGCCCAGTATCATCCCGATGAAGACTTTGTTGAAACATTCGCGGTGTGGTTAACGCCTCAGAGTGATTGGCAAAATCAATATAAGGGATGGAAAGCCTTTCAAAAGTTAGCGTATGTCGATAGTTTAATGACTTCTTTGAAAGGTCAAAAGCCCCTGAAAGCCCGTGGCCGTAAATTATGGCAGAGTCGTCAGATGACGATGACATTAGAGAATTTCTATAAGAAGAAAAGACGTCAAGATAAAGAAGAGTTTCCTGACTTTCATGATGTACAATTAAATAAAATTTTCACGCCTTTAACCGATGAAGAATGGTGGGCATTTTGCAAAGATAAGAAAACGCGTCAGGCAAAAATGACAGGCGATGAATTGATTCGCAAGTACCGCAAACATATTGTGAACAGCGTCGATCGTACGAGCGGCGAACGCAAGTACATTATTGATGAATTACTTTCTGCCATTCAATTGCGTACCAAACAGCGGCATATGATTGTGTCAAGTGATGCGTCGGTCGCTTTATTGCAGTTGTCTGTTTATGTGACAAGTTTAATCATGAATTATGTTCATACAGGCTGGTTCCATCGTAGGAGTTAATTGTTATGAAAAAGAAGCTTAATGTATTGATGTTATTTTACAGTCCTTATCAAAAGCCTCGTGGCTATGATTACAAGGAAGAATTTGCTGATCCGGATAATATGTATACGGAGAAAGACGTTAAATCATCGTTGGAATCATTGGGGCATGAGGTAAGACTGCTAGGTGTTTACAATGATATGTCCGTCTTATTTGAAGAAATCAAAGAGCATAAGCCCGACGTTATTTTTAATATGATGGAAGTATTTGCAGATAAAACCCATTTAGAAAAAAATACAGCAGCTGTTCTTGAATTGCTCGATATTCCTTATACCGGTGCGAGTTCTGGTGTTTTATTCTTATGTAATAATAAAGCACTCTCCAAAAAAATATTTACTTTTCACCGCATTAAAGTCTCTCGTTTTCAAACATATTATCGTGGTAAACCGATTAAGGTTCCCAGCCGTTTTAATTTACCAGCTGTTATTAAACCCTTGTGCGAAGAAGCATCTCGTGGGATTTCCCAGGCATCCATCGTCGATAACCCTCAAGCATTTATTGAGCGCATTAAGTTTATTCAAGATAATATGCAAATGGATGCCATTGCCGAAGAATATATTGAAGGCCGCGAACTGTATGTGAGTGTGTTGGGTCATAAGCAAATCACCGTGCTTCCTCCTCGAGAATTGCTGTTTAGCAATATGCCTGAGGGAGAACCACGCATTGCCACCTATAAAGCGAAATGGGATGATAATTATCGTAAGAAATGGGGTATTAAAAGTCGTCCCGCAACGAATTTATCGGATGCATTATTAAAACACATTGAAGACGTTTGCAAACGTGCGTACCGTGCGATGGACATGGACAGTTATGTGCGTTTTGATATTCGTGTGACAGAGCAAGGCGAAATGTATATCATTGAGCCTAATGCCAATCCATGTATTGCCAAAATCGACGAAATGGCCCTTTCTGCCCGCAAAGCTGAATGGTCCTACGATGATTTGATTCAAAAGACTTTGGATTTAGCTATTTTGCGGCATCAACATCAGCAGTAACACAGAAATGAGATGACATGAAATTAGTACGACCTTTGATAGTGTTGGATTTAGAGACGACAGGGACTTGGATTGAGAAAGATAGGATTATTGAAATTGCTTTGATTAAGACGCATCCTGATGGGACGGTGGAAGAATATTCTTCACGTGTTAATCCAGGTATTCCCATTCCTCCTAAGGTCACGGAATTAACAGGTATTTCTGATAACGATGTGAAAAGCTCTCCGACATTTGCTCAAATTGCGCCGAAGGTGAAAGCATTCTTAGGTGATTGCGATTTAGGTGGATTTAATGTCGACCGATTTGATTTACCCTTATTGGCCCGTGAAATGTCTGATTGTGGTGTGGGTTTTGAATATGGCAATCGCGGTATTTTTGATGCGCAAAAAGTATTTCATTATCATGAGAAAAGAGACTTAACCACGGCGTATCGACGTTATTGCAATAAAGAGTTACAGAATGCCCATAGCGCATTGGCCGATACCCGGGCGACATTAGAAATCTTGGAAGCTCAAGTTGCTTTATATGGCCAAGGCCGTGAGGACATTAGCTTATTGTTGGATTTTGATTACAAGCCTACCTCGGAATTTTTTGATAGTGAACGCAAATTCCGTTGGTGGAATGGTGAGCTTTATATGACATTTGGAAAATATGCGAAAAAAGAACCCTTACGCACGATTGCTAAAAAAGACCCAGGGTATTTGCAATGGATTACTGATAAAGATTTTTCAGATGACATCAAAAATATGATTCAAGATGTTTTAAATGGAAAGCATCCCAAGCAAGAAGCAGCGTAATCAAAATATGGTGACAATTTACGTGTCCCTTGTATAATTGTCCATTACTGGCAGCATACTTAAGTTGAACATTGGAGGAGATATGGCGAATCAGTTTAAAGGTATTTGGTTAGTAATTACACTCATTGCGGCGGGCGTTGTAATTTTCTCATTGACTATTTTAGGAGAAAAACCAAAGCCACAAGGAGTTGAACTTAAAGAAATTTTCAAACAAGAAGCACCTGCCGTCGTGTCTGACGCTCAGCCCGTCCAAGTTCCCGAAGTTCAAAAAGATCCCGTCGCTTCCCCAGCGATTGTTTCCGATAATGATATGGGTAAGGAAACTGGGTTTGCTGTTCAAGTGTATTCATTTCAAGATAAAAATCGGGCCGACATTGCGCTTGAAGCCTTAAAGAATAATGGCTATGCCAATGCGTATATGATTATTAGTAATTTAGGTGAAAAAGGCACATGGTACCGTGTGCGTATTGGTAATTTAAGCGATGATGCCACAGCTCAAGCCATGCTTGAGAAAATTCGCTTGAATTACAATAGTGGTTTTATTGTGAAGCCATCCGCCATTCCAGAGAAAAGATAGACTTTTAAACAAAGGACCTGTTATGTATTATCTCATGATTTGTTTAGTTTTAATTGCAAGTGGATGTTCATCGATATCAGCAAAACGCATTGATGCCAATAAGAATACCGATTTATCCGGTACATGGAATGATACGGATGCCCGTTTGGTGGCGAAAGCCATGATTGAAGATTGTTTGGCCGCCCGTTGGGTCGATGATTTTGGCAAAGCCAAAGGCCGTTCACCCGTCGTCATTATTGGTACTGTTAAAAATAAGACCAATGAACATATTTCAACCGATGTATTTGTCGATACTTGGCAAAAAGCATTATTGGATTCTGGTAAGGTAGAATTTGTCGCCTCCAATTCCGCTCGTCAAGAAATCCGCGATGAGCGCCTTGATCAACAGCAAGGCAATACCGAACCTGGGACAATTTCAGAAAAAGGGCATGAAACGGGTGCTGATTTTATGCTGCAAGGTTCCGTCAATCAAATCGAAGAAGAAGCTGAAACCCAAACGTTAATGGTGGGTAAACGCCGTTCGACCAATTTCTTTCAAGTCACGGTGGAGTTAGTGGATTTAAAGACCAATCAAAAACGTTGGATGGCTCAACAGCAAATTAAAAAGTCAAT
>CAYZPQ010000024.1:0-8546 GCA_964480185.1 uncultured Planctomycetales bacterium
CAAACCATGGCTGCTATTGTGAATAATCAACTCAGTGAACGACTCAAACGATTAACATTAATTTCTTTATGCGTCATGGTGCCAACTTTAGTTGTTAGCCTTTTCTCAGTAAATGTGGACCTCCCCATTGCACAGCATGGAAGCACAGATTCATTCTGGCTAGTCCTCGTCCTTGCTGTGCTTAGTATCTTTTTTGTGCTCTGGTTATGGCGTATCCGTAAATGGTAAAAGGAAATATATGTTTCATTTAGTCACAAACCCAATTGGCGTCGCCGCACTTGCTCGACGAGAAATTCACCGCTTCTTTAGCGTGAGCAATCAAACTATTTTCCCACCACTTGTTTCTTCGGCGCTTTTTATGTATATTTTTGGCGTCGCCATTGGCACCCGCATTGATTTTACGACGATTGGCTTAAATTATATTAATTTCATTGTGCCAGGGCTCATGGCATTACATTTAATTTCAAGTAGCTATGAAAACACCTCGTCCTCTTTATTTATCGGCCGCTGGCATAATCATATTCAAGAAATGCTCCTCTCTCCTTTATCGTATATTGAAATGGTCTTAGGCTTACTCGCCGGAGGTGTGGCGCGCGGGATGATTGTGTGCATTTCTGTTTGGCTTATCTCACAATTCTTTGCACCAAGCCTTATTGCTCATCCTCTTGTCTTTTTGTATTTTTCTATACTCATTGCCGTCATATTTTCGTGTGCGGGAATGATGGCGGCGTTATGGGCAGAAGATTTTGGGATGTTATCGATGTGGAATATTTACATAATTGTGCCCATGGTGTTCTTGGGTGGCGTTTTTCATCCCATGAGCATGTTACCCAAATCATTATCGATCATTTCTCACTTTAATCCGATGAGTTATTTGGTGAATGGCATTCGTTATAGCGTAACGGGTGTGAGTGAAATGTCGCTGGCGACGTGTGCAGCGGTGACATTCGCCATGGCAGGGATATTATTTTTAATTACGGTGTATTTATTTAAAATTGGCTATAAATTGCGGACTTAATATGGATGAATTTAATCAAAATATCATTAAAGCTAAAACGAATCGCGCCAAAGAAAAACGTGGCGTCTTAGCGGGTGGCGTTATTCCTGATATGAAAAAAATTGAAGGCACAGGGCCTTTGAATCGCCATGGTGTGCCTAAATTACCCGTCGGGCAACGTGAAGTTCCTAATTGGCCTGTCTTAGATTTAGGAATCATTCCTCCTCTCACTCAAGAACAATGGACTCTGGAGGTTAAAGGTGAAGTCAATAATCCTTTTAAGCTATCGTGGGCTGATTTCTTAAATTTACCTCAATACGAAGATACGTCGGACTTTCATTGTGTCACGTCCTGGAGCCGCATGGACATGCATTGGAAAGGCGTTCAATTTAAAACACTCGCCGACAAAGCTCAATTAAAACCAAGTGCTAAATTTGTTTACATCACAGGATACGACGGGTATTCCACCAATCTCAAATTATCCGAATGCCTCGATGACGATGTCTTAATTGTTCATACCGCCAATGGCGCTCCTCTGCCGCGTGAACACGGCGGTCCTGCACGCATGATCACCCCTAAGAAATACGCTTGGAAGGGTTCGAAGTGGATTAAAGAAATTATTTTTATGAACGAGGACCGTTTAGGATTTTGGGAATTGCGTGGGTATTCAAATACGGCTGAACCTTGGTACAATGACCGTTACGCGGAATATTCGGTTTGAGTTTTCGCATTAATCGCTAAAGCATGATAATAAACACCCGATGCTTTGATTGCCTCATAGACCATCCGATGACGCTCAATCAACTTCTTTCCATTAAACGCATCTGACACAATCAAAACCTGATAATGAGTTCCCCCCGCCTTAGCTTCTTCACTATGGCCGGCATGCTTATAGCTTTCATCAATGACCTCTAAATGAAATGGCGTAAAGGCATCGCTTAAAACTGATTGAATTGTTTTCTTGCTGAACATAAGGAATATTGTAACATAGCATTATGTTTCGCCACACTTCAAACACATTTATCCTTCTCGGTGCTGTATTAGGTATTGTTTATGGATTTATCCTGCGCACCTTACCTAGTTCTTCCTCCACATTTACCACCAGTATTTATTTCCTAGACATTGCCGGCGATATTTTTGTTAATTTACTCAAAATGGTTCTTATTCCCATTGTGTTTCTTTCCATTGTGGTGGGTATTGCCCAATTGCGTCACAGCAATGCCATCGGGCGTGTATGGCCTTTGACCTTAGCCTATTACACAGCTTCCATGATCGTCGCTGTTGCCTTAGGCCTTTTATTTGCCAATGTGTTTCAACCCGGCAAAGGCTTGTCTCTTGATTTATTCGTCGAGCACACCAAAACATTTGACCTGCAGGCTATTACCAGCGTCGACTATTTAAAAAGCTTCTTAGATAGTTTATTTGTCAATCCGGTCCAAGCCGCTGCCAATAATAGTATCTTTCCCATCGTCATATTTGCCTTCTTCATTGGCATTGCCTTTGCTTCTGATAAAAATAAACACCATCAAAGCCTTGACCTCTTTAATGAATTCTTAAGCCTAATTAAAATCATTCTCGGCTGGATCATGACCATCGCTCCAATCGGGGTCATGGCCCTCTTAGCTCAATTGATTGCGTTGCAAGATACGCATTTATTAGGCGTGCTCAGTAAATACATCTTCGTTGTGACTGGAGCAACGTTAACGCATGGACTTATCATTTTACCGCTAGTCCTCTGGGCGCTCACTGGCATATCACCTTCTAAATTCTTCTGGGGCATGAAAGATTCATTTATTACAGCACTCTCAACAAGCTCTTCCTCGGCGACCATGCCTATTACGATCAAATGCCTTAACGATAATTTTAAAGTGTCTAAAAGTGTGACTGAATTTGTAGTGCCACTGGGGACGACAGTGAACATGGATGGCACAGCATTGTATGAGGCGATGGCTGCTTTATTCGTAGCAAATTTATGCGGGATTGAATTATCTTTTGGGCATCAACTGATTGTGGCTATCAGCGCCATGATTGCTTCTGTAGGAGCTCCGGGCATTCCCTCTGCTGGGATGGTTACCATGGCCATGGTCTTGCAATCCGTTGGCCTACCTATAGAAGCCTTAGCTATTCTTATCCCCATCGACCGACCCTTAGACACCATACGCACTGTTGTGAATGTCGAAGGTGATGCCGTTGCAACCTGCATCGTCGATAAATATGCCAAGACTAATTAATTGCTAGTCACCGTTGATTTCTGGTATAATGCCTATCTCTATGAATAAAACTCTCTCTGTTGATAATCGTTTTTCAGACAATTTGTGCCTTAAATGTGTGCAGAGCAAGCAGCTCGATATTAATAAATGGCTGGTTAATTATGAAAGCATGCATACGCCCTTTTACAGCTCAGTCGATATTCGTGATGCGGGGTTTAAAATCGCGGTTGTTGATACCAATTTATTTCCTGCGGGCTTTAACAATCTCTGTGAACATGGGTTAGCGGATGCGATTCATTTAGTCAAAAATGCAGTGAATAAACGTGTGGCTGGTGCGCAAAGTGTATTGATTGTCGCCGAAGATCATACGCGCAATACCTGGTATTTAGAAAATGTCCGCATCCTTCAGGATATTTTTATCAATGCCGGATTTAATGCCAAGATTGCGTCGTTCTTTACGAATGACCCATCTTTTTGTGAACAAGCAGCCAATGCGATTGAACTTGAAACTGCGACAGGCAACACTATTAAAATATTTTGCTTTAAACGTATCTTAAATAAAATCAAAGAAGGCGCTCTTCATTTTGATTTGATTATTATGAATAATGATTTCACCAGTGATATTCCAGATGACTTGCGGTCTCCGAATTTCCCTGTGTTCCCCTCGATGCATGCAGGCTGGCATGCGCGTCATAAAAGCAATCACTTTAAACATACCAATGCCTTGATGGCTGAGTTTGCAACATTAGCAGGCTTAGATCCTTGGCAATTTTCCTGTCTTTATGATGTGGTTGAAGATGCGGATATTAATAGTGCGGCTGATCAAAAGCGTTTGTATACGGCGGGTGTGAAATTATTTGAACAGATTCAAGGTAAGTATAAAGAACATGGCATTAAAGAAAAACCATTCATGTTTGTTAAATCTGATTCTGGAACCTATGGCTTGGGTGTTATTCCCATTGAAGATCCTCAGCAAATTCTGGAACTCAATAGTCGCAAGCGTAATGATCTCGTGCGCGGCAAAGGGGCCTCCAAAGTAAATCGCTACCTCCTTCAAGAAGGCGTACCTACAATTCATCAAATCGAAGGAAGCCCGTCGGAAGTATGCATTTATCAAATTGATAATAATTTAATCGGCGGATTTTACCGTTATAATACGGGGAAAAATTCCCGTCAAAATCTTAATTCCCCGGGCGGCATGGCTTTTCAAAAAATGTGCCCGCACTTGGATAAATATGGGAAAGATTGTGGCACGGGGCATAATATGAACGTGTTTGATATTTACCGCATTTTAGCGCGTATTGCGGGTATTGCTGCGCATCGGGAAATTATCGAATTAACTGATAAAGGTCAGATGGACATCTAATGAAATTCTTATTCTTAATGGATCCTTTGGAAACAGTTGTGTTTGAAAAAGACACGACGTTTATTTTAATGGTTGGTGCTCAGGCTCGTGGGCATGAAGTGTATTATGTGCCTGTAAATGGCATTAGCTTATTAGACGGGCATGTTCATTTTAAAGCGACCCGTGTTACTCCCCAATTGATCAAAGAGAAACCCTTCCTCATTCATGACAGCATTACTTTATCAGGCCATGATATTGATGCGGTGTTTGTCCGTCCTGATCCGCCTTTTAATGATTTGTATTTGGCGAATACGTGGTTATTGGAGCATCTGCCTAAAAGAGTTCAGGTTATTAATTCAGCAACGGGTATTCGTCGAGTGAATGAGAAAATTTGGGCGTCACAATTTACACAATTTGCTCCCCCGACTTTGATTTCATCGAATAAAGATGAATTACTTACCTTTATTGCCACACACAAAGATATTATTGCGAAACCAACTGATGCTTTTGGTGGGCAATCGGTGTTTCATATTCATTCTACCGATTCCAATGCGAAAGTTATTTTAGAAACATTAAGCAATAAATACCGTAAGCATATTATCTTGCAGCGTTATATCCCCGAAGCTGAGAATGGCGATAAACGCATTCTCTTACTCAATGGTGAACTGTTAGGTGCTGTCTTACGTGTACATGGCGCGGGTGAACACCGTAATAATTTCTTTGCGGGTGGTAAAGCTGTTGCCACAACCGTTACCGCTCGTGAAAAAGAAATCATTGCGGCTTTAAAGCCTCTACTTCAAGAACTTAAACTTTATTTTGTCGGTATTGATATGCTCGGTGATTATCTTATTGAAGTGAATGTCACCTCACCTACCTGTTTACAAGAGATGAATCAATTGTATAATGTCCGTCTTGAAGAGAATGTCATTAAATTTGTGGAGAGTGTATGCCGAAGCTAACCTTGTATCATTTTCAAAGCTGTCCTTATTGCGCGCGCGTGCGCGACTTCTTAAGTAAAGAAGGAATTACTGTACCCATGAAAGATACCCATGCTGATCCAGCCAATAAAGCTGAATTAGTTAAAATTGGTGGCAAAGCCCAAGTCCCATGCTTAGTTATCGACGGCAAAGCCTTGTATGAATCCATGGATATTATTGAATGGTTTAAACGCAATAAACAATCAACAAGTGCTCAGCAGTAAGGTTTAGTCATGACAATCACTGATATTAAACATCGAATTGAAAAAGCCCTCCCTGGATCTGAGGCCCATGTCTTTGATCCGATGGGTGATGGCCAGCATTTGCAGGCTTTTGTGATTTATGATAAGTTTGAAGGCTTACCTGTATTTAAACAACAAAAGATGGTGATGGATGCAATTGCGGATATATTTGCCGTTGTCCATGCCTTAGGCTTAAAGACTTTTGCTCCCAGTAAATGGGAAATCGAACGCGCTAAATACGGCATTTAAAATAGAGGAGATTATTATGTTAAGTGAACAATTAAAGAATCAAATTGAAGGCGATATTAAGAATAATAAGATTGTTGTCTTTATGAAAGGGACAGCCAATCAACCCATGTGTGGTTTTTCTGGTCGCACCATTCAAATCTTACAATCCTACAATGTGCCGATCAAAGACTACAATGTCCTCGCCAGCGAAGAAATCCGTCAAGGCATCAAAGAATACACCAATTGGCCTACTATCCCCCAAGTTTTTGTGAATGGTGAATTTATCGGCGGGTGTGATATTGTGACGGAAATGCATGAAAATGGTGAGTAGGCACAATTATTAAAATAGTGTCGGGTTACGCACGACCCCTCCCTATTGACAATACTACCTTCAAATGGTATTCTTTAATTGTTCAGCTACGGTTGGACAGAACCAGGCCTTCCCCGAGGATTTTCTTCGGGGAATCTTTATTTCCCCCTGCAACCATCAATTTTCAACAGGTTATAATTTGTAACCCGTTGACTACATTTCTTTGCATAGAATAGTCTTAGCAATCACCCATCTTATTTAGATAAAACAAAACCCATCGGGCCTTTCTTCTTCTCTGTAATTTTTTTATCTTTTAGAATTCTCTGAATTGCATCAAAGACAAACATAATCTTATGATCTTGTTCTTTGAATCTTATATGAAAACTTCTTTCCAATTCTTCAATCTTCTTAGATAGGTCTTTATGAGAAATCATCATTTCTCTTAACTGAGTAAATATTCTCATAATTTGAATATTTACATCAATCGCTCTATTACTATTTAATACACTAGAAAGCATTGCAATACCTTGTTCTGTAAAAACATATGGTAAATACCGACGGCCACCTCGACCTTTCTTTGAGGTCACAATTTGTGACCTCAAAGAGGCATATTCTTTTTGACTAAGTTGCATCATAAAATCAGAAGGAAATCTGCGCAAATTACGTTTAACTGCTTGAATTAAGACTTTTGTTTCCACTCCATAAAGCATGGCTAGATCAATATCAAACATGACTTTACTTCCACGAATCAAATAAATCTTATGCTGGATAATTTCTACCGGAACGAGAGTAGTTGATTTCTTAATAATTCGTTTTAACATGGAATCCCCCCTTTGATGATGTATGTAATAAATATTATTACTGGGGAAGATTTTAATAACTTGCCCGATTGGGGAAATCGGTACTAAATAAATAGTATCAGAACTTTATTTTTAGTTCAATAAAGAATTCCCGTTGCAGTTTACCCCCGAATGTCTTTGTCGGGGGCGGGAATGACAATTAATTAATGTCTAATAAAAACTTCACATCTTCCCAGCCTAGTTTTTTGGCTATTCCTTCTTCGGAAATAATTAAGGAGTCAATGAGGTTCTTTTTGCGGCGTTGAAGATCTAGGATCTTTTCTTCGATGGTGCCTTTACAGATGAGGCGGTAAGCGTTGACGGTGCTGGCTTGGCCGATGCGGTGGGCACGGTCGATGGCTTGGTCTTCGACGGCGGGATTCCACCAGGGTTCGTAGATGATGACGGTGTCAGCGCTCGTTAAATTAAGACCAACTCCCCCTACTTTAAGACTTAATAAGAAGACTTTTGTTTCGGGGGTATTGTTAAAATGATTGACCACATCTCCCCGATTATCCGTCGAGCCATCCATGTAATCAAAATTGATATTTTCTTTCTTTAAATATTCGGAAATAATCGACAACATCCCAATAAATTGACTAAAGATCAGCACCTTATGCCCACCACTAATAGACTCTTGGATCATTTCCTTAAGTAAATTCAACTTCGCGCTGACGAGCAAACGATGACCTAAATCAACATTCGCTAATTGCGGATGGCAGCAGATTTGTCTTAGACGTAAGATGACTGTTAATATTTTCAGACGACTCTTATTAAAACCTTGCGTCTTGTACGCATCCATGACTTCGCGTTGAGCTAAGAGCAACATTTGTTGATAGGTCTTGGCTTGAGTTGGTTCTAATTCACACCAGCTTACCTGTTCAATTTTCTCGGGCAATTCTTTGATAACGTCTTTTTTGAGACGACGTAACATAAAGGGTTTAATTTTACGCGCTAAAGCACTTAAAGCATGTTGATCTTGGTCGCGCAAAATAGGTAATTCATAACGTTCTTTAAAACGGTCATACCCACCCAAGAACCCTGGCATGAGAAAATCAAAGATGGACCATAAATCCGCCACACTGTTTTCAATGGGTGTACCAGTAAGAACCAAACGGTACTTACTCTTTAATTGTTTCGACATGCGTGCATTAAGCGTGTACCGATTCTTAATATGCTGGGCTTCATCTAAGATTAGATAATTGAATGTGCTTTTCTCGTAAATTTCAGCATCACGACGTAATAACGCATAGGATGTGATAACAACATGATACTCATTCATGCTTTCTAATTGCTCACGGCGATCTGAACCCTGAGGAATTAAAACTTTTAAATCAGGAAAAAATTTTTGAATTTCTGCCTGCCAGTTAAATACAAGTGTTGTTGGACAAACAACTA
>CAYZPQ010000024.1:8556-18207 GCA_964480185.1 uncultured Planctomycetales bacterium
TGGGGCCTTCTGCCCTTGATCAACGTCTAATTTAATCAAAGACAAGACTTGTAATGTTTTCCCTAAACCCATTTCATCAGCCAAGATTCCGCCTAAACGGTATTCACGTAAAAAATTTAACCAATCCAAACCCTTATGCTGATAATCACGCAAAATCGTTTTAACTTCTTTGGGGGCATCAACAGTCTTAATCGAACGGAATTGCCTGAAATGCTCATGCCATTCTTTCAAAGAACCTTGGACATCAATCTTAATTCCCTGACGTCCTGCTTCATCAATTAAGAATGGCACGTGATAGACGGATAAATTCTTAACCTTGCCATCAAACTCTTCAATCAAATGCTCAACAGCAGCAAATTCATTCTTGGCAATACCAACAAATTGACCGCTTTTTAATTGAATATAATTTTTTCCACCCACTAATTGACGACGAATATCTTGCTGAGTAATTTCCTGATTAACACCTTTGGCTTTATACTGGACATTGAAATAGAACCAATCAATTTCCGACGATGAGCCCACTTGTAATGTCGGGGTCAGCTGTTGAAAATCATGGAAAATATCATTGAGGTCGGATGAATAGTGAATTGTCCATTTATCATCAATGGCGCTGAATTTATTGAAGACCACCTCAGCAATGGTGTCAGTCCCCTTTATGATAAACAGATGCTGCTTGTCTAAAACAAAACCACAGTCTTGTGTTAGGAATCTAACTACAGCTCTTTCTTCATCAAGGTCGCGCTTAAGCCAATGATGTGAACCGCTTAACGGTAAATACGCCGGGGCATAAATTAAATCGGCAATTGAATATGTGTGCTGCCCATAGGTAAAACGCACATCCGCGCTAATTTGTTTGATTCCACCATCTAAATGAATATCAACATGAAGAGCTTGTTCTTCTAAATGGATTTGTTCTAATTTCTTGTCGGCAAAAGTAATCGTGGCATGCTTATAAAGTGGATTAATGATAGTGTCATAAAAATCAACAATGCCATCGACGGGGATGGACATTTCTTGATTAGCGGCAAATACTTTTGTTAAAACAGTTTCAGGAATATCGGGGTGAAATGGAACAATAATGCCCTGCTCAGGACACAGCAACCATGATGGACGGCCCGCAATCAGAATACCCTTTAAAGGCGCTTCATGATTAGAGACTACAAAAGCAAATGTGGCTTTAATCTCTTCTTTACCCTCTTTGGCCACATGCACATTCAAACCCGCTTGATGCTCACGGCTAATGATCATCTTTTGCTTGCCCATATAAAATTCAATACTGGGATCATCTGATTCACGTAGCAATAATGATAATTCATAATTCTTTAATAAGGTACCCGTCGAGTAAACTTGTTCCAGGGAATGCATTAAGCGTAAGCAATGCACCTGGGCTTGATTAAATTGATCAAGTGCAGGCAAATCAGAATCTTGGTCATAACGGTAATCTTGCACATCCACGATTTGAGAAAGGCTCGTTACTTCATTGATCTTCTCACCCCAGGCAATGACTGTATTGATATTAATTGATTTAACCCACCCATGTTCATTAGCGACAGGAAGGTAAAAACGGATAACAGGTTTAATGGTTTGATGATTATGATTAAGAAATAAGAGTGAAGATTTCTTAAGAACAGTTTTGGTAACTTTAGGAACAACTTTAACTGTAGCTTGTTTGGGATTGGCCTGCAGTGCAAATAATGCCGCAACCGCATGTTTGCATAAATCAGCCGCATCATCAAGGCAGGTGCATTCGCTATAAAGACCCGTCTTACATTTTAAATAAACTCTGACCTTATACGGAAATTCCTGACTGCCACGCACCGATGCGACTAAGACATTATCCTCGACAATAACATCCTGAACACGACGCTCGAGGAAATAATCCTTACCCTTAAAATAAATGGCATGCCCTGCCGCAGTTCTGATCTGATTGTCTGTAAACTGATACGTCATCGCGTTTGTTGTGCTCACTGTGCGGCCATTTGCTTTAATAAAGTCAGTGGGTAAATACCGCTGGCATGTCCATCATTAAAATCGATCCCTAAGGCATAATGCCCAAGTGGTGTGATGGCTGTTGGGGCAATATCAGGCTTAACTTTCGACGGATTTAAAATTTGTTTACCTGTCATTTCATTAACGCACAAAGCGCATTGACAGGCGAGACGGACCAAACGATTGTCTAAAACAATCTCTTCCTTCTCGCTAAACTTGATGTAAATATTGTGGGCATCAAAATGGGTGCCTATTGGTTGAGGTGATTGATTTTCTTGTTTGTCGACTAGGGTTTGTAAGGTTTTGGCCATGTCAGCAATAGGTGCTGTGGATTTATAATCGGTAACTGGTGTGGCAAAATGTGGGGCCATGGGTAACTCGGCAATAACCGGCAAACCAAACCGTGCACTTAAATCTATAGCTGCATGCTGACCAAATAAATAATGCTTATGCTGGCATTGATCGCACATGAAATACGCCATATTCTCAATAATACCTAAAATAGGCACTTGCACTTTTTCAAACATCAAAATCCCACGGGATACATCCACTAAAGATAAAGTCTGACGGGTCGTTACAATCACCGCCCCACTTAAACGCACGCCTTGGGTAATGGTCAATTGAATGTCCCCGGTACCTGGTGGCATATCAATAATTAAATAATCTAGATTACCCCAATTTGTTTGAAATAATAGTTGTTGAATATAGCGTGTAACGATTGGCCCACGCAATACGGCAGGCGCATCACCGAGGAGAAAACCAAAAGACATTAACTTCATCCCTCGGTAATCAACTGGTTCAATTAATTTAAATTCATTCTGTTGAATGATCGGATTATAAATCTGAAATAAAGACGGCAGTGACGGGCCATAGACATCCGCGTCTAATAACCCAACCTTATGACCTTGCTTGGCCAATTCACAGGCTAAAAGGGCTGCGACTGTACTTTTCCCCACCCCACCTTTACAGGATGAGACAGCGACAATATGTTTGACGTGAGTTAAACCAAATGAGTTTGACATGGACAGCTATTATACCGCAGAAATGCCCTGGAGCAAGCTTTACCTTGCATAGGGCTCTGGGAAGAAGTTACTTGGCAGGTTAAGTATATTTAGATGATGTATGCGGGAGGACACGAGGTCCTCCCCTACAAAAACATAAACACCTTCTACAGATCAAACTTAAGTGGTATAGATGGAATGGGTGCCGATGTCGTAGTAGATGACTTCGGTTGGGGTGATGAAACGGAAAGAGATATTGTAATCTTTGGTTACGGAATAGGCGTGGAAGCCTTTTAATTCGTCTTTAAGGGCGTGGGTTTTAAGATTGGCGCCGAAAGGATTATTGCGAAACAGCAGGTCTTGTTTAACGGCAGCTTCTTGAATATTTTTAGGGACTCTTAAAAAGGCTTTTCTAAAGTCTGATGTGGTGTGAACAATTTCGACAGGTTTTGCCATACTACATAATCTCCGCTAAACTTTTGACTATCACGGTGCGACTTTTATTTAGTTCTTTATCGCCGTCGTGGAATCTGCGTAAGGCATCTTTCACTTTGGCTATTTCACGGGCTACGCGTGCGGTTTGTTTACGAGAAGCTCTAGCCACTTCCATATCATTAGTAATCTGTTTATAGTTTGCCATACATTCCTCTAATCTCTAATCTCTAATTTCTAATCTCGAATCCTATCAATAACTATTCTCATCCAACTTAACTTTACCACGAAATATCCAATAAATGCTAATCGTATACGCTAAAACAATAGGCATACCGATAAGGGCAATCGTAAACATAATCTGTAATGTTTTAAGTGACGACGCCGCATTATAAATAGTTAGACTATGTTCTGGGTTGGGATTCGAGTAAATCATATTAGGAAATATGCCCGAACCAAAGAGGAACATAAAAAGCACAATGGCTAATGATGAGGAAATGAATGCTAAAAATTCCCGTCGGTGATGAATTTCTCTGGGGATATTGGCAATGACTAATAATTTCACAATTGGAATTAAGAAAAATATTGGATATTTCTTAATATGTTCAACAACGTGCGGGACAAATAATAAAGTGGCCATGGTTAAAATCCCATAACAAATAAAGAAGAAGATCATCGTATTCTTGACCCATACACGCGCTTTATCGTGAAGCTCCCCTTCTGTTTTTAAAACAACATAAATCGCCCCATGCATCATACACATGGCTAATACCATTACCCCTGTCATTAAGGCATAGGGATGTAATAAACTTAAGAATGTGCCTTGAAATTCTTTATCCGCACCTAATGGAATACCCCAAATTAAATTCCCAATCACAACTCCAAATAAAATGGCAGCAATAACACTCGCGACGGAAAATGCCACATCCCAGGCTTGACGCCATGTGGGCGAGGCATGCTTACTACGAAACTCAATAGCGACAGCACGAAAGATTAATGACGCCAGCAATAAGTAAACTGCTAAATAAAATCCTGAAGCTAAGGTCGCATAGACATCGGGAAAAGCGGCAAATAAAGCCCCACCACCGGTAACGAGCCAGACTTCATTCCCATCCCATACTGGACCAATGGAATTAATCATTAAGCGACGTTCTTTGTCGCCCTTGGCAAATAAATGCAAAGCGCCGACACCTAAATCAAATCCATCGAGGATGGCATAGCCTGCGAGTAAAACTCCGACTAAAATAAACCATGTTAAATTTAAATCCATACAAACCTCTCTAAATTATGCCCGATGACCTTCGGCGTTAACGACGTGTTCTGGACCATGTTGAATTTTTTCATTTAATAAGAATATATACAGTGCGAATAGTAATAAATAGATTAACGTAAATATAATCAAGCTGGTTAAGACAGCTTCAGCTTTGACGGATTTAGATAAACCTTCTGATGTTCTTAAAATCCCCCACACAATCCAAGGTTGACGACCTATTTCAGCGGCGAACCAGCCAAATTGATTGGCTAATTGAGGGAGAATCACCGACGGGACTAATAATTTTAAATACCACGTTGAGGTAAATAGCTTATTGGTTTTCCATAAGACAAGGCCAACAAGACTTAATAATAACATGATAATACCGCACCAAATCATGCCATGGTAAAACTGAAATACCGGTGTGATTGGCGGCAATTCTTCCTTCTTAAAAGCATTAATGCCTTTAACAGGCGCATTAACATCACCGTGCATGAGAAAACTTAACATGCCTGGAATTTTGGGACCATGAATTGTTTGAGTCTTTTCATCAATGATACCAAATAAATAAAAATCAGCCGGAGCGTCTGGGGCATAATGCCCTTCCATAGCAGCTAATTTAGTGGGTTGATACTTGGCCACAACCTCTGCTCCAATGCGACCGGTAATCATTTGGCCTACGGTGGCAATTAAAGCCATGACGAGCCCGACTTTTAATGACACTTTGGCAAACTCAGTGTGCTTTTTAATAATTAAATAATAAGCAGCCACGCTTAAGACAAAAAACGCACCCGCACACCAAGCCCCTAAAATCACATGTGCCAATCGCTCCATCGATGATGGGTTAAAAACCATAGCCCAAAAATCCGTAATCTCAGCACGCGCAGTCATTCCTTCACCGACGATGTGATACCCTGCCGGTGTTTGCATCCAAGAACCTGCCACCACAATCCATACTGCTGAAAAATGAGCGCCTAAACACACTAAAACTGCTGATATCCAATGCACCAAAGGACTGACCTTGTTCCAACCAAATAATAAAATGGCGAGGAAACCTGATTCCAAGAAAAACGCAAATACTCCCTCGGCCGCTAGTGCAGAACCAAACACATCCCCGACATAACGGGAATACGTTGCCCAATTAGTCCCGAATTGAAATTCCATGACAATACCGGTCGCGACACCAATGGCAAAATTAAGCCCAAAGATCTTAACCCAAAATTTGGTCATATCATGATAAGCCTTCTTCTTGGTCAGCATGTACATGCTTTCCATAATGACAATAATAAGGCCTAAACCAATACTTACTGGCGGATAGATATAGTGAAAAGAAATGGTGAGGGCAAATTGAATACGTGACAGCAATAAAACGTCCATAGAAAAACCTTTATTTGATGTGTTTTAGGGGATGAATTTATAATTATAGACATCTTTTTAGACTTAGACAATACGTAATTTTACTTGTGATTTTTAAGCCATTTATGGTATTATAGCCGCTTCTATTCAAACACAAAAAATGGAGTCTTATGAAAAAATCAAACCAAAAAATCACTCCCGGCTCACTGAACGGTGCTCAGGCACTTATTAAATGCTTGGAAAATTTTGGTGTAGAATACATTTGGGGCCTCTCTGGTGGGGCTGCTATTCCGATCTTTGACGCCCTTGTTGGATCAAAGATTAAATTAATCCTCACCCGTCATGAACAAGGTGCCACGCATATTGCCGATGGTTATGCCCGCGTTACCGGTAAACCTGGTGTGGTGCTTGTGACTTCTGGTCCAGGCGCGACAAATACCGTCACAGGTATTTTAACCGCGATGATGGATTCCGTGCCCATGATCGTCTTAACTGGCCAAACCATTACCTCTATGCTCGGCAAAGATGCGTTTCAAGAAGCAGATATTTCTGGCATTACCATGCCAGTTGTGAAGCATAGCTATTTAGTCAAGAATACCGCCGATATTCCACGCATCATCAAAGAAGCCTGGCATATTTGTCAAACTGGTCGTCCAGGCCCTGTGCTCATTGATTTACCTAAAGATATTACCTCTGCCCCCTGCATGGCCGATAATCTTGATCCTGCCATGGACATTCCTGGTTATAAATTATTAGATAAAGCCAAAAAGTCTGACATTGTGAAAATGGCGAAGATGTTTAAGGGTGCTAAAAAGCCATTACTTTTAGTCGGACATGGGGCAGTTATTTCTAAAGCGGGCGCTGCGATTAAAAAATTAGCAGAAAAATTAGGTGCGCCTGTTACGAATACATTACTTGGTAAAGGTGAATTTCCTGAAACACATCCCCTCTCTTTAGGGATGCTCGGGATGCACGGAACTGCCTATGCCAATAAAGCCTTGATCAATTGCGATTTGATTTTATCCATTGGGTCTCGTTGGGATGATCGTATTAATGGGGATAATAAACAATTCTGTTTAAATGCGAAAAAATTACATATCGACGCTGATTTTGCGGAAATTAATAAAATTGTTTTACCAGATGCCTGGGTGTTGGGTGATGCCAAAGAAGTGGTGGAAGAATTAGTTAAATTAGTAGAGCCTCTTGATACCAAAGAATGGCTTAAGGAATTAGATTATTATAAGAGCACCTTCCCCTTAAAATATTCTCAAGCCAATGGTTTAACTGCTCAATATGTTATTGATACCTGTTATAAGGTGACTAAGGGTAAAGCGATTGTTTCAACCGACGTTGGTCAGCATCAAATGTGGGCGGCTCAGTTTTATCTGTCAGATAAAGGGAATTTTTGGCTCTCCTCTGGTGGGGCTGGGACAATGGGTTATGGTTTCCCTGCCGCAATCGGTGCTCAATTTGCCGCACCCAATGAGTTGGTTATTGCCATCGTCGGTGATGGTGGTTTTCAAATGACATTATTTGAATTATCGACGATCTTTATTCATAAATTACCTGTGAAGATCCTCATTATTGATAATAAATATTTAGGGATGGTGCGTCAGTGGCAAGAACTCTTCTTCGACAACCGTTTATCTGGTGTGGATTTAGAAGGTAATCCTGATTTTATTAAATTGGGTGAAGCCTACGGGATTAAAGGGTTTCATATTGCTAAGATTGAAGATTGCCAACGCGTGATGAAACAAGCCATGGAATACCCAGGCCCTTGCGTTATTCATGCGGAAGTTATTAAAGAAGACAATGTGTTTCCGATGGTGCCTGCAGGTAAATCTGCTCATCACATGATTGTGGAAAAACCAACGACGAAGATGGAAAAACCATCTGGTTCGACTTAATAAGGACAACTATGACTCAGAATAATTCACATACAATTAGTGTGTTGGTGGCCAATAAACCCGGCGTCCTTGTGCGCATTGCCTTGGTATTTGCCCGTCGTGCTTATAATATTGATTCATTGGTTGTGTCTCCTACCGTTAATGAAAAGTATTCTCGCATGACGATTAGCGCTAAAGGTGACCCTATTATCCTTGATCAAATTATCAAAAACGTGAATAAACTCATTGATGTTATTCATTGCTCTGAGCATGATTTGACTCACTCGATTGAAAAAGAATTAGCGTTGTATAAAGTTAAGTTATCAGCAAGTGCTAAAACATTTGTTACCAAACATGCCCGCAAATACGGTCTGAAGACCGATGATGCTTCTGAAGGCCACATTGTCATTGAACAAACCGGTACCACCCTTCAATTAGATGAATTCGAAGCCCTTGTGAAAAAACATGGCGTCATTGAAATGGTGCGTACGGGTAAGGTTCTGATTGCTAAAGGCAAAGAGAAAACATAGATAGTCATCCCTATGACCTCTGTCATAGGGACGGTTATTAATTACGAGACATTACCGTGCCCTGTAGTGATAGCTCATCTGGTTTGAATATTCGCTTAACTCATGACGAGGTTTTAGAACGTTTTGAGTTTGCTAAGATCACCTGCTCTTCTGAGATTAGCGGGTCGACGGGGTTATCTGCTTATTGTAAGGGTAAGACCATTGCCGCCATTCTTGATTTAGATTTCCACATGCTTGTGTCTGTGTTAAATCTGAATACCGACGAAGAAAAACAATTCATTATGTATTTGGAGTTAGATGCGCTGAAGGCTGGATTGGCTCAATATTTAGGTATTGAGCATGATAGCGTTGATCCGGATCGTTGCCGGATTTCGGCGATTGAATATGGTGAAGATTTTATTGATATTGCTGAAGTGATACTCCCTCCTAAAGAGCTGCCTAAGATTATTGCTTGTTCTAAAGCGGATAATCAAACTCAATAATTCTTACAAAAAAAAGTAAATTTATTTGATGTATGTGGGCGGACACAAGATCCGCCCCTACACAAATATATGCTCTTGCTAATTACTTTAGGATGGAATTGAAGAGGTTGTTGATTATTTTCTTGGAGCCTTGGGAATCAGCGCCTTCGGTGGTGTCGGCGGGTTGAGTTGTTGCGCCTTCATCCACTTGATTAGTAGCCTCAGTTGTCTTGGCTTTGTTGCCACCGAATACGGAATTAAGGATGTTGCGTACTTCGGGGTTCTTTTCTAAGGCTTTATCGAGTTGTTGACCTAAAGCATTGGCCGCTTCATTCGTTGCTACTTTTTTCGTAATATACGTTAGATCTGGGCTGTACCCTACATTAGGAACTGTTCCACTTATTTTCCCGGGAATCATGATTTCGCCTTGCTCATTGGCTAATCCTTGCAATTGCTCGACCCCCTTAATCATCTTTTGAGAAATATCCGTCGCAAAAATAACTTGCAAGGGAATCTCTGTTGATAAATCTGTAAGATTAAGCGTCCCTTTACCGTCGACAATCAAGGGCTTCGTATCGAGATTCAATGTGTCAATCGTGGCTTGCCCTTCAGCTAAATTCACGATTAAACTTCCTTTATTAATCGCTGTTGTATCACCCCCTAATACTTCTCTTAAACTTCCATTAATGACTTCCGTTAATGCGGCACCAATGACAGGAATTTGTCCTAATTTACCAACTACAG
>CAYZPQ010000025.1:0-14481 GCA_964480185.1 uncultured Planctomycetales bacterium
CATCTGTTAACTTAACCGATGCATTTAATCCTTCAAGGCCTGCGGCTGACGCATTTAATTGTGCCATCTGCACCGTCACTTGACCCGATACACTTTTGGGCAAAGGCATTTGCGCTAAAGCAGGCATGGCTTGTTTAAACGCATTTAAATCATATGTTGCTAATGAGGTATCTAATTTAAAATCATTAACCGCCACAGTTTGTGTTGCCATATTCAATTTAAACTTTGTTTGCACGTGAACATTCTGCGCTTGAGATAATACAGCAGCCTTGAGCTTTAACGCGGCCTCTTCCGTTAAGGAAAAGTTGGTGATTTCAATCGCAATATCTTTAACAATAATATCAATAGGCATCGCGGCATTTTCATCTTTAAAGCTTAGCGTCCCTCCATCAATATGAATTGTATGCACAGTCAATGCTGGTAATGCGGGTGCTGCGGACGGAGTCGTAGTTGTCGTCGACGACGCATCGGGTGAAGCTGTAACCGGTGCGGTAGACTTAGGACCAATTGTCTGCGCATTCATTAATCCTTGAGCATTACGGATAATATTCACTTTCCATTGGGCTAAATCAATAGAGGTAATCACAATTTCTCTTTTAGTTAATAAGGCCATCACATCAATGGCGGCATCAAAGCGGTCTAAGGTTAAAAAGGCTTCTTTGGAAAATGATGGATCATCCGCAACAACAATTCCTTTAAGCGCTAAACGGACACCTTTTAAAATATTTAAATCTAATTTAGCCTGTTCAATACTAACTTCACGTCCCAAAGCGCTCGATGCTTGCTCCTTGATAGGGCCTAAATATTTATTAAGATCAAATGTGCTTAAGAAAATACTCACGCCAACAATAACCAATACAATCACAACGCCAAAACCAATTAATACAAATTTCAATGCTTTCATATGTTTTCCTTAAGAAGACAAATTGTTAATAGTTAGCTTGTTGCCTTAATTTTTCCATTTGATCACGGCTGCGATCATTCAAGGTGCGGGTGCGCTCGATATTTCGTTCTTGGGTATCCGCAAACAATTGTTCTTTGCTATCCATCACATCTTTTAAATGCTCTTTGGCATCGGCAAGTTTTTGCCGACTCGACTCAACGCGGTCTTTGATGCGTTGTTGATTATCCCGGATCTTCATTAATAATTCATCGCTTTGCTGCGCTAAACTATCAAGCTTTTCATTGAGTGGTGAACTTTGGGACATTGTCCCTTTTTCAGATAGATTTTTAAGCTTATCTTTAATCTCTATGACATTATCATTGATGAGTTTGGATTGCTCTTCCACGGCATTCATGTAATCACGACGGGCACTTAGTAAATTCTCTGCGGTACTCTCAAAACGTTGTAAGTTAATTTCTGTATCAATCGAGGAGAGACTTGCCTTATCTAAATTATTCATTCTCAATTTCAATTGCTCTTGATTGGCTTTAACAAGCTCTTTGCCCCGCTCAATGAGCAAACGATTTTGATTTTGTAAGCCTTCCATCGTGGATTGTAAGCGAAGCAAGTCGCCGTCATTCTTATCCATTGATTCACGGGCGATTTGGACAATTGTTTGCAAACGGGTGTTGGATTCTTCTAAGAAACGCTCTTGATCCCCCACATCTTCGTAAAGTGCTTCTTGACCTTTGATATTTTGTTTATTCAATTCATTCATGCGTTGGCGGTGAACGCTTTCTTTTTGTTTAATCCCAACAGAACTTAAGGCCCCTTTTAAAAAACCTTCGTCATTGTTGGAGCGTTTTAAATACCACGCCACACCTGTTCCAATAAAAGAAATGACAAGCAAACCAATAAATAAATAACGCATGGAGAATTCCTTAAGAAGATGAGGATTTATTCTGAGGAGTATGCTCCCCTAATAAATCAATGAACGCATTAACGGTAGTTACAGGCATATGGCATACTTTATCGCGGCAGACATAAGCACACGCTGTTTCACCTGGTGTCGCGCGGGTGGCGACAAAAGGCCGAAACTCTTTATACAGCACTTTTCTCATTTTGGCAATTTCCGATTGCTCCGTGTCGCCGTGGAATAGAATTTCAATGCCATGCTCTTGATGCATCCACGCACTCCACAAGCCTGCAAAAGCTGCTGAACGAAACTGCATATTCTTCGCATAAAAACGGCAAATTCCCGCAAACATGGTTTGATAAATATCTTCGCCAGATAAAGCTAATAAACGCACACACACCAAAGCGGCCATGCTATTAGCGCTTGGAATGGCGCCATCCCCTACATCTTTCGGACGAATCAATACATCGGCTTGATCATCCGCTGTCATAAAGAAACCACCTTGGGGATCAGAAAAATGCTGATAAATGATATTCATCATAATCTTCGCACGTTCTAAATAAATTTCATCATACGTCACTTCATACAATGACACCAATCCGTCGGCATAACGGGCATAATCATCGAGCGTCCCGTTAAAAGCCGCTTGCCCTCCACGCCAACGATGCTGTAATCGGCCATTGATCCATAAATTATCCCAAATAAAATCCGTGGCTTGTTTTGCCGCTTGAGCATAGCGTGGTTCATTCAGTGCATTGGCGGCCATACATAAAGCTGATATCATTAATCCGTTTAAATCGGTTAGAATTTTATCGTCTAAGAAAGGCTTAGGCCGTGATTGCCTGACTACTAATAATTTCTCACGGGCTGTTTGCAAACGTTGCTGTATTTCTTCGATAGACAATTTAAATCGATTGGATAATATGTCATCACTTAAGACCCTCATGAGAACATTCTTCTTTATAAATTCTCCGTGCGGATCTTCTTTCACATTGCCATCTTCATGGCAATCATAGGCCGCCGTAAATAAAGGTGCGTCTTCGCCTAAAGCGGTCGTAATTTCTTCCCAAGTAAATACATAATAAGCGCCTTCGGTTTGATGGCCTCCACTATCTTGACTATCGGCATCATAGGCGCAGTAAAAACCACCTTGAGGATGCGTCATTTCTCTCATCACAAAACCCGCAATATCATGGGCAATGCGTGCATACTGCAAAGAGCCTGTGAGTTGATACCCCTCGACGTAGCAGCGCAATAAAATAGCTTGATCGTACAACATCTTTTCAAAATGCGGCACATGCCACCGTGAATCAACACTATAGCGGTGAAACCCTCCGCCTAAATGGTCCCAAATACCACCCTTGGCCATTTGATTTAAGGTATGTTCAACACTATCAAGCGCGGATTTTTGTCCTGTTAAAAAATAATAGCGTGCTAAAAACCATAATACATGGCCCATGGGAAATTTCGGCATCGAACCAAATCCACCGTTAATGCGATCATAGTCCCCGGCAATTTGCTCATAGGCCTGATGGAACATGCCCTCCGTAAGAACATCGTGTTGCTCACGCGGCGAGGACATATGCTGAGCGACAGATTTTAATAAGTCATTGGCTGAATTAATTAATTCGCCTTGATTATTGCGCCACGCATCACGGATCGAAATTAATAAATCAAGAAAACCCGGAACACCCCATTTTGCTTGAGGCGGAAAATAGGTGCCCCCATAAAATGGTTTTCCCTCGGGTGTTAAAAATACATTTAATGGCCATCCCCCCTGACCGGTAATGGCCGACACAGCCGTCATGTAAATATGGTCTAAGTCGGGCCGCTCTTCACGATCAAGCTTAATGGAAATAAAATGGGTGTTTAATTCTTGGGCGACATTTGGGCCATGACATGGCACCAATGGCAGGTGGCATAGCCAATCGATAATAAAATGGGTTTATTCTCGCTCTTGGCTTTAGCAAAAGCTTGGTCTCCCCACGGAAACCAATCAACGGGTTGATGGGCATGCTGCAACAGATATGGGCTTTGTTCTGTTGAAAGGTGGTTCATTATGAATGTGGATCGAAAAGATCCAACGTTTTGTCTATTTCAGTAGACCGATGAGGCTCTTGGGATACATCCTTTTTATCTTTGGCAAAAGATTGTTGAGTGGCAATAGGCGTTATTTTTGGCGCAGATTGAGGAGTTAATTTATTTAACATCGCATCATTAGCCTTGAGCATGTATTCTTGCGTTTGCTTATAATTAGGTAATACATCTTCGACATCTTTAAATTTCTTTAAAGCTTGGTCGTACTGACCTTTTTTATAATACGCCACACCTTGATTATAGAACACATCGGTTTGTTGCTCCATCTCTCGACGGAGTTTTTCTCGTTGCACTTGCAATTCATTTTGCTGGCTCTTTAATTGACGTTGAAGTTGAGAACGACGCAAGGCTTCTTGCTTTGATTCTTCCTCTTGCTTCTTTAATTCTTCCCGTTCTTTCATTTTAGCTGCGGCATTAATACGACGTTCTTCGAGCGCTTGCTGACGCTGTTGAGCTTCTAAACGCAGCGCTTCTTTTTCTTTCATTTTGGCTTCATTTAATAATTTTTCTTTTTCTTCTTTGTCGGTGTTGTTTTTCTTTAATTCTTCTCGACTCTTACGCAATTTTTCTTCTTCAAACGCCGCTTTATGTTGGGCCTCAATGTCTTGCTCTTGGCGACGTTCATTAATTTCTTCATGGCGATCTTCCTTGATCACCTCTTTAATATGTTTTGATCTGTTTGCCTTGAGCTTATCTTCACGGGCTTGACGTGCAGCCTCACGTTTTGCCTCACGCCGCGCATCACGTTTTGCTATCACGGCAAACTCATTTGGCATTGAACTGATTTTACGATCTTTGCGTCTTACAATGTCTCTTTGCTTATTTTTCTTTAATTGTTCTGCCTTATACTTCTTTTGCTCAGCTTCTTTTTTAGCTGCCAAACGTTTCTCTTCTTCAATTTTCTCTTCTTGTTGCTTTTGATAAAGCTCATCAAAATAGGCTTTGCGTTTATTCGATAATTCTAATTGTTGTTCGCGTTGAATATCTTCTGGTGTGGGTTCAGGCTCAGACTTTGGTTCTTCTTTAACTTCCACACGTTTTTTGTTTGATTGAGGGGCATCTACTGTCTTTTTAAATCGAAATACTTCTTCCGTCTTATTTTGTTCATTAATTTTTTCTTCTTCTTGTTGTCTCTTTTGCAAATCAAGATCTCTTAAACGCTGCGCTTGAGCACGACGACGATTTTCTGATTTAGCACTTTCTTGATCTTCCTGGCGGCGTTCAAATTCACGGGCAAGCGTCTTTTGACGATCACGTTCTTTTTGCTCAATTAAATTAGCTTTTTTCTGCATGCGCAGGCGTTCATGGAAATACTCTGTTTGCTGCTTTGCTTCTCCACTCTTAAACTCAATGGACTTATTATTGACAACGCGATCAAGTTTAGAAATCCACCCAGAAGCACGGGGATCTTTTCTTTTCTTTAATTCTTCAAAAATCAAACGAGACTGAGAATATTTTTGACGCTCATATAAATCAACACCTTGATTGTAAAGCATATCGCGCTGACGGACGATATCACGTTTGCGGTATTGATCCGCTGTTTCTTCTGCTTGACGATCTGGGGTCATGCGACGTTCTTGCACATTAAGCATAGCACCTACTGTTTGTCGCTTGTCTTCACGCACTGCTTTTTGAGCTTCGCGTTTGCGGAAAACAATTTCCTTGGCTTGCTCTTTTTTCATGCGTTCTTTTTCTGCTTCTTGATCTGCTAATTCGCGCAATGTCTTTAAAGACACAACTACACCTTCTATAATAGACAACAAGGCCTTGGCCTCGGTGTATTTTCTTTCTTTGGTTAAACGAATAACTTCTTCGTTAATTTCAATAACCTTACGTGATAAATTCTCAATTTGTTGTTCTTGGGCTTTTTGCAATAATTGATAGGAACGTTCTTCGCTGGCTTGTTTTTCAATCTTGGCCAATTGTTCTTTTTCTTCTTTCGCCCTGATCTCGCTTTCTTTCTTCTTACTGATTTCAAGCCCTGCCAATACTTCAGCCTTGGCTTTATCCTGATCAATGTTCACTAAATAATCTCTCGACTTCTTATAGTTAGGAACAATGGTTTGAATTTCAAGCAATTTACCCTTGGCCGCATCAAATTGTTGTTCACGGATTAACCCTAAGGCTTCTTGGTAAAGTTCTTCAGCGCGTAGATTACGCTGTCTTTCTTGCTCTGCCAATTCTTCTTGATCACGTTTTTGCATGCGATCACGAATGGCTTTAATACTGCGTTCAATTTCGTCTTTCATGCCATTGATTAAGGTGTTAAATTTGCCTAATTTACGACGGGCTAAGGAAATGGAACGGTCATTACCTGCTGATTCAAGTTGATTAATAATAGCCTGGGATCTCGTTGCTAACTCTTCAATATCGCGAGACTCACTCATTTTCTTTTCAATATTTTCGACAGTATCTTCGGAATTAACATTCTTTGGTTTTGAGGAATCAGTCTTGGTATCTTTTTTATCAGATTTATTTGTTGAATCTTTTTCGGAGACAGCCTTTGGCGTTGAATCGGATGCTGCTGCCTGGGCCTTATCTTTATTATCTTTTGTTTTTGCTTCTCCCATAGCTTCTTCAATACGTTTTAAATAACTTGGCGTGCGTTCAAAACCAGGACTTTTTTCTTGAACTTGGTTAAACTTAACTCTAGCCGCTTCATAATGCTTCGAGTGAAACTCACGCACACCTTCTTCATAAATATCTTTGACCGCCTTGATTTCTACATCTTGTTTAGACTTTTCTTGATTCTTTGATTTTTCAATCTGAAGTTTCTCAATACGGGCAATGTACATGCGGGTGGATTTAAAATCAGGGCTGGTCTTTTCAATATCATTAAATTTCTCAAGTGCTTCATCGAGAGAATTTTTATCAAATAATTTAATCGCTGCCCCATAGGTAAAAGCTGCTTGTTCTTCAAGTTGTTTGGCTTTTGCTTTGGCTAGGACTTCTTCTTGGGCCTTGCGGTCCTTTTCTTTCTTGCTATTTTCAACTTCTTCTTCCCATTGCTGCTTGGCTAATAATTTTTCTTGTTCTTCGGCTTGCTTCTTATCGTATTCTTCAATATCAGCATCGATATGTTTGAGGTAGTTGGTGGTGGCTTTATAATCAGGGAATACCCATGCCACTTCTTGGAATTTTGTTTTGGCTTCTTTATATTTCTTTTGTTTATATAGCTCTACCGCTTGAACATAAACCTCATCCGCTTGCTTGGATAATTGCTGCTTGCGTACTTTTTCTTTTTGCTCAATTTCTTTACGCCACAATTCCTTCTCGCGATTACGGGCTACTTCTGCTTCTTTTTCCTGACGCTCCATTTCAATTTTTTGTTCTTTAAGTGCGACGTGATCTTGGGCAATGATGTCTTGATCGATAATGCGTAAATAACTTTGTGTGGCTTTATAATCAGGGATTATCGATTCAATATGTTCAAAAGCTTCTTTGGCAGGTTTGAATTTTTTCTGACGGTATAAGGCGACTGCTTCATCATATGTCTTGGCAATTTCTTGTTCTTTAGATTTCTCTTCGAGTGTTAAATCCCGCACCCGTTCATTTTGTTGACGGCGTAAGGCCCCTTCTTGCGCTTTTAAGCGTTTTTGGCTTTCCTTAATATAGCCGGCCATTTCAGGGTGTTCGGTGATGCGAATGGCTTTTTCATAATATTCACGCGCTTCATCAAACTTACCTTCATCAGTTAGTTTGCTTCCCATTTCATAATACTCACGGGCTTTTTCTTCACGCTTTTGATTACGCTTAATAACAGCTTCTTCTTTGATTTTTTCATTAACACGTTTGATATTCGTTTTAGATTGATCAATCAAGCGTTTTAAATCATAGACATAGCTGCTCTGGCCGCGCACAGGCTCGCTGGTGGGTGCTGCTTCATCCGTAGCTGGTGTAGAGGACGTTGGGGCATTAACTGCTGTATCCACCGACGGAGAACGGTCGAGACCAAGGGATGGTTCTTCTGCCCAAGTGGATACGCTTGAGAAAAGTAAAATGGAAAATAAACAAATGCGTTTTAATAATGTTGGCATTAGGTCTCAGTACGATTAAACATCAGAAAATAAATTTTATCCATGATGTAATGTCATTGTATCACACGCTTAGAAGCGTCTTCCACAATTTTCTCCCATATTTTTCTAGCTTTTCGATATTCCCCACCCTTGTAATATTCCGAGGCGGTCTTGTTATATTCTTGTAATTTTTCTTCGAAAGCGATTTGACGGCGTATGTATTCCGAGGCTTCATCAAACATCATTTGACCGGCTGTGATAATGTCTTTGTACATTTGACGAGACTCTTCAAAACGTCCTGCGTGTTGGGCAATTGAGGCTTGAGTAAATAATGTATTTAATTCACTGACAATACGGCTATTGGAATTGGCCAATTCTTTTTTGACCATGACCCAAGCCCACTGATTGATCTTATCGTCAAGCCATCGGGCCCGTGAGCGTGCACGCTCCTCGGGGGTACGGTCATAGAGCTTCCCACTCATTCGTAAGAATGGACCTTGATTGGTATAATTAAGTTTGGTTAAATCATCACTAAATTGAGTAAAGTTCCACCCTACCCCTAATTCGGCATTGTCATTGATATTACGCACGGCTTCAAGCAAGAAACCTTGCTTGCTATCTTGCGCTTCAATTTGTGTTAATTTACGGTATTCCGCGCCGACCTTCCAGTTGCGGTCGATGCGATAATTCAAACGATGGATCATAAGCCACGTATGGGTTTTATTAAATTCAAATCCAGCCACTTTTTCTTCATTGATGCGATAGGCAAATTTCTCGGCGATTTGCCAGCTTTCATTAAGGTCATAAATCCCTTCAACGGCCATGACCTGCATTTTATTTTGCTCAACACCTTGCGCATCTTCCTGACCTAAAGGACCTTGTGGGCCTTGGGCATTTTTAACGGTGTAACGGGCCAATAAGTTTAAATTATCAACGGTGACAGGACGATAAGCTGCCCCGAGAATAATTTCTTGATGCCGTGCTTCAATGGCATTGGTGGTGGTATTAACTGTTTTAGCAAAATCAAATTTAGCTGATACAGAGAAATTATCCGTAAGTTTTCCTTCCAAGGCATTGTAAAAGACAAATTGACGACGATCTTCTACTGATTTATCCAAACGCAATTCCACCTTGGTAGAATTCTTGAAACGTTCAACAGCTGTTTCTGTATCTTTATAAACATACCCAGAACCAAGTGAGAAAACCATGCGATCGGTTTGGGTCTTATCTAAATTCTGCACCTTACCCTTTTCAACAGTACCTTGAAGAGCTAAGCGGTCATTCACATCACCGGTTAAACCAAAAATATTTGACCGGGAGACACCTGCTACTTCATCGGCATTAGAACGTGTGAGACTTCCCTCCAAGGAACGGCCATCTTTCTCACGGACTAAGGCATATTTATTATTATTTTTCGTTCCTTCATCACCAAAACCAAATGAGCGTTCAGCCACAAGCCCAACCTCGTCAGTAACTTTATTTTTATTAGCAAAAGACAATGTGGTTGTCTGATTGCCGAGCGCTGTTTCATCAATCTTCACTGTTGATGATGATTGTGTTTTCTCATCAACATTGCGCGTTGCTTCAAGAGCGATACTGTTTGTTTGTTGAGCGGTTTGATCCGCATTCATGGCTACAGTTGTCTTCACACCTGTTTCTTTATCCAGCTGAGACGAAGCACTCAATGCAACAGTATCGCGCGATTGCCCATCCGCATTTGCTGCTCTACCAATTGTTGTTTCAAGCGATGTCGTTTCATTAACATTAGCTTTAGCACCCATAACTGCCGTCGATGATTGTCCACTTAAATTACTATCACTAATTGAGACTTGTGACGTGGCTGTTAAATTTTCACTGACTTTTTGATTTACACCAACAGACTTGGTTGTAATGTCTTCACCGCCTTTGGCATGGCCTATCGTATAATCTGTTGTAATGGCGGTCCTATCGGTGACTTGCGTTGTTGCACCAACAGTGATGGCTGATTGGTCTTTCGGGAATGTCTCTTGGGCCCGTACTGTGACCTTGTCAGTCACACGTGCTTCTACACCAGCTGTGGTCACATTTTTGGTTTTATCTTTAACATCCACTTGCTGAGTCAATGCCAATGTCACACGATCTGTCACATCAAATTCAGCTTTACCACCAATAACGGCATTTTCCTGATTGGTATGACTTTCAACATCATTCGTTTTGTCTTTCACTTCTGTTAATTGATATTCACCGGTTAAACGCAAACGCTGGGCATCATGCGCAATTTGCACCATGGTCACAGTCGTTTCATTAGCACCAACTTGGACTTCGGTTTGTATATTGCCACTTTGAATCAATTTCTGTAAATCTCGACGGACTGTTAATCGTGTGACCGGTGTAATATCAAATGTTAATGCTAAGCCGGTTGATTCTTTACCTTGAGAAGAGACACTATTGGGTCCGGCAAAATCATTATCTACCCATTTGTAATAGCTGGTGACGCCTAATCGATCAAATAAACGCGCATCACCGGTAATGCCATAGGCAAGACCTTCCTCTATTGTCTTCGTGGTTAAATCTGTAAATGTAATACCGCCATCCGTCGATATATACGCTGAAGCTCCTCGGGATTCTGTCTGTGCGGCTTCAACTTTAACTTTGGCATTCTCTCCCACATGGAGCAAGGCATCTGCACCTTGCAAGGTAAAATCACGGTCAGCTTGTGTTTCTTTGATCAATGTTGTTCCAACCACTAAATCCTTGCCAACACCTTGAGCTAAGCGTGCCCCTTCAGATGATTCACGGATCTTATCAGTGACCTCATATTGATAATCCGCAATGATATAAATGGGATTCCCATTGGCTAAATCAGATGTATTAATAATTGAGAGATCTTTGGCGATCATGGATACAGGTTGCCAGAATAAAATACGCCCTTGATCATTATCTAATTCATAATCAGCCCCATTACGCAATTCAAGCGTTTTCACAGGAAGACCTGTAAATTTATCACGCACTTCCAATGTGATCTTATCGCTACCTTCAACGAGACGTTTATGTTTTAAGAAATATAAAGAACCCCCCGTCGCTAAAAGCTCATTGTGAGCTGGACGTTCCTGAATTTCAGCGTGAAAAACCACCATCTTGGTACGCGGGTCTCCATAGGGATTATTAGCCAAACTTTGATAATCAACTTTCCCGCCGTAGAAACTACGTGAGAACTGGGCAAACTCATTGTCTTTAAAATCAACCGCATAATTACCCCAAATCGCTTGCGATTTATCCCACTCCACTAACAAATACAATGGCCCGCGTGTATTCGTTGCATCGTAATTTACAGCCGAATCATCCCCATAAATTGGATAATAGGTTTCAGAATCAAGCTCTCTAAACAAGGCTTTCTTCTCGCGTTCTGTATCAAATGACGAGGTGATTAAATACTTACCCTTAACTTTACCTTTTAAGTAATACGAGGCTTTGCCTTCTTTGTAAAATCCACTTTGATACCGGTCATTGACGGCAATGGGCTCAATATTGCCTTGATTAAAGTTATAGCCTACGGTCGCATCACCTAGAGCGACAAACATAAAATAATCATCCCCAACTTTTATCTTACGGCTATAACGCTGTAATCCCTGAACAGGTGCTGTTGTTGGATTAGGTAATAGCGACGGAACTGGGGCCACGCCGGTTGGCACATTATCTGGAGATTCAAGTTGAGGCGCTGTCATGTCTTGGGAGCTAATGACTTCCATGGTGTAATCACCGCTGGGTAAAACAACTTCCAAATTGTCTTGCTGCTTTTCTTTGGGCAAGCCACCTGCTAATAATTCTTGAGGTGTTAATCCATAGGCACGGCTCACAGGAATTTCTGCGAGCAATTGACCATCTTTTAAGATACGCACAGCCTTCACATCCTGACCTTGACGGTTAATCTTAAGCGTTTCCCCTTCGATGGTGATCATTTGTGCATTAAGCGTATTGTCATTGCCCGCTAATTCAATCCACTTGCTGTATTTTTCTGCACGTTCTTTTAAGGCTTCTTTGGTAAGTTCTTTTTCTTTATTGAATTCATCTAAGTCTTTCATGAGACGCAATGTTAATGGGCGTTCTGTGGTAGTATCTTTTTGGCCCTTGCTATTAGCGACGGTAAGTTGATAGGAATATGTCCGATCGGTACGGATAATCTTTTCTTCACTATCACGGCCATTCCAATAAACTGGATCATTAAAATTAAAACGATTCCCCTCAAAACGTTTGACTAATTTCTTTGTATCAGCATCCATGATATCTAAATGCCATGTATCAATAAATGGGGTGTAATTGCTAAAGAATCTAAATTCGCTAGGACGGACGAACAGCCCTTCATACACAGGGATGTCCTCACCAAATAGGGCCGCATTTAAACGTGGGGTTGGACGGTCTTTGACTTGAGTGACAGCGATTTTCTCATTAAAGAATTGAGCATCGCGGCCAACAACTTGAGTATTGTCCATATTCACACCAAAATTAACTTTTGCAATTAACCCGGGTGTAATGTCAACAATAACAGCTTTATCCGTTGTTAAGAACGCTCCTTCTGGCAATGTGCGTTCATCTAATCGGAAAATATGGCGACCAGGTAAAATACCATTTAAACTAAATTTCCCATCGCGGTCGGTTGTAATAACTACCCCATCATCGGTGACAATTTGCACATTGGCCACTGGCTTTTCAATAATGGTTTCTCTTTCGGTGGGATCATACTCAGGCGCATCCTGTTTACCATTTTCATTTAAATCCCAAAATGTTTTTCCAATGACTGTGCCCATGTCAAACAATGGATCAATGGCAACCTTGACAGTTTTGGTGGTGCGATTAGAAATAATAATGCTGCTATTCGGGTAGCGCGCAAAAGCAACGTTTTCATATTTCCCTTGGGTCACACCTGCACCAACAACCAATTGATATTTTAATTTGCGTTCTTGGCCTGGAGCAAGCCCCGCTGGAATTTCAAATAATAAAGGACGTTGACCGGAAGGATCAGTGATCGCTGCCTCATCTAAAAGGACACGATTAGGTAAATATTTAAATCCAGGAGGGATTTTATCTTCGATAATGAAACTCTTTAAAATATTGATAGATAAATTCTTGATAAAGATCGTGTAGGTAACAACATCGCCCACATGCACTTCTGTTTTATTGGCTGTTTTTTCCAGACGGATAAGGAAACCTGTTCCATCGACGGGATGATCAATATTTAATACGGTTGTCGCCACCGTAAATTGTTCTCCCTTAGAACCTGTTGTAATTGCTCTCCCACTTGGAAATGTTGTTAATTGTGATGGATAAACGTAGTTGTCTGCGGTAACGGTCATGTAATACGTTGCTGGCGCAGCCAAGAACCCATATTCCCCAGTCTCATCAGTTTCCACAGGATTAATATCTGCCGCATCCAAATCTACCCCAGCGACAGCGGGAGTCCCATCAGCACGAAAGATTGTTACTGTGGCTTTTTTAATCGCTTGAGAACTGCTCGAATCAAAGACAACCCCGTAAGGATCCAACAGCACAGCGGTTAAAATATTACTCGCAACACCATTAACAATTGTTGTGATATAGCTATACCCATGATGCAATGCCGTTGAAAGTTGAATACTGTACGCACCCGATCCATTGGTTGTGCCGCTAGCTACATCTTCAAGAACACCGCTCTCTTTATTTTTGGATTTAATAAGCACAGGCATGGATAAGGCCCCATTCCCTCCAATGGTAGGCAACGATGTTCTTATACGTTCTAATGGCGCTGGAGATGTAATATTTGGAATAAGTGTGGTTCCAGCAGTGCTATCTATTGTTAAATTATATGTCTGCGCCCCACCAATTGAACCCGCCCAAGGACGAAGACCTACGATTACCGTCGAATCTGTCAACGGCACTAAGGTAAGACCGGTTGTTGCATCATCATCACCAAGACGCACCATAAAATTACCATTAGAATCAGCAGTAGCTGTTGCAACAGGAGGATTACTCACAGCGTCATCCGTAAGGCTATTAATACTACGAATAACAACAGTCGCCCCCGGTAATGCACGACCGATGATTGTTGGATTTAAATTTACTGTCTTATTAGCTTCTGGATATAAAATATCTAAATTCGCAAAAACCCACTGCGCACTATTATTGCCCGAATTAATACAGTTATAGCAGGTAATATTATTCACCAAGGCATTAGAATCTTGAACATCAATAAGGTTAACGCTTTGCCCTACAGCAAACTGAATGTCCCATTGGGAGCCCGGTGAAGAAGACCTTAATAGAATAGGATTACCCGTTGTTCCCGATAGCTCTGTCGTCCCCGCAATGACTTGGCTTGACCCTGTTGTAAACGTAAACTGCTTGCCTCCTATTATTGACTTCACATTATCAAATGTGGTATTCCCACTAATCACCGCTGTAGTTGTTGTATCAAAGATTACCGTCCCACCAGACGGTGTAAAGGTGCCCGTATTCCCAAAAGATCCAGCAAGTGTAAATGTTTTAGTATTGTTAGGTGCAATAAAAATACCCGGGGTGGTAATGCTTAATGAACCATTCAAGTCTAAGTCCTGATTGAC
>CAYZPQ010000025.1:14491-14859 GCA_964480185.1 uncultured Planctomycetales bacterium
GTTACCGTCGTATTATTGGCAACAACTAGTCCAGCACCACTTGCAAAAATATCTTTCGTCGCATGCGAGTCATTGATAACTAAATTGTAATAATCGGTAGCCCCAAAATCATGAATCGTGCGGGTATCAACGGTCCCGTCATTATTCCCCACATACGTCCATGTCCCTGAATTTATATCCTGAGTTAATGATATTGTTTCAGTACCCGTCGCATTAATATTACCGTCATTACTTAATGTGCCGGATAGAGTAATATTCTTTCCATTCAATGTCAGATTGGTTGACGCTTGCAATGTTAAGTCTACTAAAGAAATATTATTTGCTAAAACAGGTTGATTAGCTGTCGATGGAATAATAACTGTATCGCC
>CAYZPQ010000025.1:14869-17981 GCA_964480185.1 uncultured Planctomycetales bacterium
CTAAATTCCAATTTGTTGGAGTATCCCAATCTGTATCTGTTGTTCCTGTCCATGTGAGTGTTGCTGCGCCAAAGATCCAATTGGTATTATTCTGGGTTGATGATGAGGCTGTATCAGGACGGCCAACCAACATCAATCCTGTAGCATTATTATCTTGAACATCGACAAATTGAATATTCTGTAAACCACCCGCTTGTAAATTTAAATTTGTTTGGGTGGCGGCAACGGAGGAACGTAAACTAAGCAATTGGGCAGCCGCTCCATTAAGAGTCAGATTATTGACAATGGTCTGCGTTGCAGAGGCCGCAAAAGTTAATGTGTCTGCCGCTGCAACTACTTTACGTAATTGATAAAATGTTGTATCCCCTGTCATCACTTGATTAGTCCCATCAAGTGTGACCTTACCGGAAGAATGTGTAAATGTCCCACCACTATGTGTCCAATTCCCTGCAACTGTAAATGTGGTATTGGTGACGCCTAAAGGTGCTGTCAATGTCCCCGACGATATTGTCACATTGCTATTGGCATCAATGGTTGAATTGGTGGCTGTCCATGTACCTCCATTGACAGAGATCGCTCCATTGACAATAACGGCATTGCTATTTGTCGACGTATCAAGCGTACCAGCTGTTACGGTTAATGCGCCATTAACCGTGAAAGCCCCATTGGTTTGAAAAATATCTTTTGTCGTATTAGGATCATTGATAATCAAATTATAAAAATCAGTAACGCCAAAATCTGTCAATACGCGCGTATCCGCTGTCCCATCATTATTACCGACGAATTGCCATGTCCCGGAATCGGTGTCTTGGGTCATGGTAATCGTTTCAGCTCCCGTTGCAATAACTGTACCATTATTTGAAAATGTTCCGGTTGCTGTAATATTTTTTCCATTAAGGGTAAGTATGGTGGTGGGTGCTTGCACCGTAAGACCGGAGATTGTAATATTGGTTGCCAAAATTGGTTGGTTAGCAACTGTAGGAATAATCACATTATCAGCGGCGACTGGAACTGTTCCTAAATCCCAGTTCGATGGCGTATCCCAATCAGTCGACGTAGATCCATCCCATGTGAATGTTGCTCCAGTGAAATTCCAATGATCATTATTACCTAAATTCGTGGAATGCCGCCCTACTAATAAAAGACCTGTTCCCGATGAGCATGGAGTTGTATCACTAAGACACGAATCAATATCCCGCACACTGAGATAATCTAAATCTTGCGTCGCACCTGTTGTTAAAACTAAATCAGCCTGTGTCCCTGCAGCGGAACTGAGCACCGATAATAATTGACCCACAGCCCCATTAAGTTTTAAATCATTAGTCACCGTAATTGTTGAAGCCGCATCAATTGTCAATGTCGCTGCTGCGGCCACCACTTTACGTAATTCATAAAATGTGGTTGTCCCGGTCAATGATTGATTTGTCCCATCGAGTGTTAATTGACCACTAGAATTTGTAAATGTGCCGCCACTATTAGTCCAATTACCGGCTAAGGTGAATGCTGTGTCTGTTACACCTAAAGGTGCAGTGAAAGCCCCACTCGATAAGGTAAAATCTCCATTAGCATCAATGGTTGAATTTGTCGCCGTGAATGTACCACCATTGACAGTGGTATTGCCTGCAATCACAACCGCATTACTATTCGTTGACGTATCTAATGCACCACTTGTCACCGTTAAATTACCATTAATGGTTAATGCCCCATTGGTACGGAAGAGTTCCCGATTGGCGGGGGTGGCATTGGCATCATTAATGACTAAATTAAAAAATGTTAATGCCGTTGCCCCATTGATAGTCAGGATACGCGTATCCGATGTCCCATTACCATCGCCGAGATACGTCCATGTCCCTGAATCCGTGTCCTGGGTTAAGGTCAATGTTTCAGTACCTTTCACACGCACATTCCCATCATTGCTAAACGCTGTTGTAACGACGAGATTATACCCATTAGTAGTTAAACTCGATCCTGTTTGAAGGGTCATATTACCGACAGACACATGGGCATTTAAGACAGGTTGATTCGCTGTGGCTGGAATAATAACGGTATCACCCGCCGCTGGCACTAAACCGACATCCCAGTTAAATGGGTTTTCCCAGTCGGTTAAATCAGCACCTGCGTGCGCATCAGCACCTTGCCAGGTGGCGGTGACATTGGTAAAAGACCAATTAACATTATTACCCGAATCAACGGAAGAATTACGCGCTACTAACGTGGGGCCACCAGAGGCATCGGAATCTTTCACATCCAAAGCAAGCATGGATTGGGCACCGCCCGCTTGTAGTTTAACCTTGGCCTGAGTGCCATCGGTTGTACTACGAATAGACAATAAATTACTAGCGGCACCACGCATAATAAAATAATTGGTAACGGTTTGACCAGTGGGAGACGCTACGACATCTTCGAACTTAATGGTGTCAGCGGTCGTAACTTGTTTCGTGAAATTATAAAACGTGGTTGACCCAAGAATTTGCTGATTTGTTCCATCAAATGTTACAGTGCGCGTGCCAGGCAAGAACGTTGCCGTATTATTCCAATTCTTTCCAACTGTTAAATCAAAATTATTAATATCAAACGTACCAGCGGTGTTAGTAAATGTATTATTGATATCGGTTAAATTATTTACAATTTGAAGCGTACCAGCACCGGTGTGCGTTAAATTATAAAATGCATTGGCAAGCCCACCGGTGTCTAATGTTTGCACACCGCTTGATTTCGTAAAAACAACAGTCCCTGTTCCTGCAGTAAATGTCCCGGAATTAATCCAATTACCACCCAAAGAAATTGTTCCCGTCGATGTTTGCAATGTACCACTATTGCTTACATCTCCTGGAACAACAACCGTACAGCTATTAACATTAAGTGCGCAATTGGCAGGAATAGTGAGACTGGCGGCCCATGCCATGGAAGAAGGAATGAATACTAGTCCAAAGCATATAAACAATTTACATAATATATAAAACAACTTATTCATTAAGTGGTGGCTTGGCCTATATATAGAATTTAAATGATTTAATAATAAACGCGCACGCAATACTATTTATTAAATAGACCGTGGCAGAATTTTATACACATTCTATTTCTATTTTAGTAGAACCAAACTTTTGCTCAA
>CAYZPQ010000026.1:0-17919 GCA_964480185.1 uncultured Planctomycetales bacterium
CACCTGTGCATTTTAGTCAGCAATTTCCTTATATTGGCTTCAGCGCCAATGGATTTTTAGAAGCATTTACCGTCATGCCAATTCAGATCTTTAACTGGGTTTCTCGACCACAAAAAGGCTTTATCGCTTGTGCCGCTGCAGCCATTGTGGTATTGTTGCTCATTACATTAACCATGAATGCAATCGCGGTGTACTTGCGCTACAAACATCAAAAAAGATATTAATATGTCGACAAAACAACCTATTTTTAAGATCAAAAATTTTAATTCATATTACGGGACCAAGAAGGTTCTTAACAATGTGTCTTTGGATATTTACCCGCGCAGTGTGACGGCTTTAATGGGGCCGTCGGGGTGCGGGAAGAGTACATTATTGCGGTGTTTAAATCGCATGAATGATTTAGTGCAAACATTTAAATTCGATGGGCAAATGTTATACAAAGATAAAAGCCTCTATGATAATGCCGTCGATGTGACCGATCTTCGTCGAGAAATCGGCATGGTTTTTCAAAGACCTAATCCTTTCCCTAAAAGTATTTTTGAAAATATTGCCTATGGTTTAAAGATTCAAGGGATTAAGGACAGTAATTACATTGATCAAGTTGTTGAAGATAGTTTACGTAAATCAGCACTGTGGGAAGAAGTCAAAGATCGTCTTAATGATTCAGCGTATTCTTTATCCGGTGGCCAGCAACAGCGTCTGTGTATTGCCCGTACCTTGGCGGTTAAGCCTCAGGTCATTTTATTCGACGAGCCTTGTTCAGCGCTTGATCCGATTGCGACAGCGAAGATTGAAGAATTATTTCACACATTAAAAGAAACATACACTTTGGTTATTGTGACCCATAATACAGCTCAAGCCGCACGCGTTTCCGATCACACCGCATTTTTATATTTAGGGGATTTGATTGAATACGATGTGACGTCAAAAATGTTTACTGTACCCAAAGATAAACGCACAGAAGAATACTTAACAGGAAAATTCGGCTAAAAGGAAAACTATGTTACGCGATAAAATCATTGAACTAAAACAATACCTTATTACGGATGCCAACTTGGTGGAAGATATGATCACCAAAAGCATACGTGGCCTTTTAGACCGTGATGCCCATTTATTAAATGAGGTTGTCAATACGGAAGAGCCGAAGGTCAATGAATATGATCGTTCTATCGACGAGCTTTGTATGCAAACATTGGCTCAATATGAACCGATGGCGCGTGATTTACGTTTAGTCATTATGATTATTAAGATGAACAAAGATTTGGAACGCATGGCCGATCATGCCGTTAATATTTCCGAAAGCGGTTTGTATTTAATTGCTAATCCTGTTTTAGGTGAATTTGATGATGTGCGCATGATGGGTGAAAATACAGTCTTGATGATGAAGGATAGTATCAATGCTTTTGTGAATGAAGATGTGCATTTAGCGCGTGCTGTGTGCGATCGTGATAATATTGTCGACGTAGCCGGCGATAAGATTATGAAAGAATTAACAGAAATCATGCGCCATAAAAAAGACACAATCACCCGAGCCCTTGCCGTCATGCGTATCGCGCATAATCTCGAGCGCATCGCTGACTTAGCTACCAACATCGCCGAAGAAGTTGTCTATATTGTTGAAGGCCAAGACATTAAGCATCATCACTCCGATGGTCATTAATCGTTACGCTGAATATTTTTCTGCTTAATTCTAGATTTAATTAGATTTAATGCTAAAATCAAATTCAATCATGCATCCACTCGAACATCGCCGTTTACTTCCTATTGATTTAAAACCACTCAATACCTTGAGTGACTACGTGGCTATTGGTGGCGGTACTGGCATTAAAAAAGCCTTGACCATGGCCCCGACGGACGTCATTGCTGAATTAAAAGCAGCTAATTTGCGTGGTCGTGGGGGTGCTGGTTTCCCGACAGCCATTAAATGGGGTGGGGTGCGTAATGAACCTTGCCCAACAAAATACATTGCCTGTAATTTCTCCGAAGGTGAGCCCGGTACTTACAAAGACCGTTACAATATACTCAAAAATCCTTATCATTTATTTGAAGGCATGGCGATTGCTTTACATGCGATTGGTGCCAAAGAAGGTTATATTGGTATTAAACGCAAATATAAACCTCAAGTAGCGCGTTTATTTGAAGCACGTAAAGCCATGGAAGCGGCTGGGTTAATTCCCAAAGGGCTTATTAAAATTCATTTAGGTCCGGATGAATATTTATTTGGGGAAGAAAAAGGGTTGTTAGAGTCCATTGATGGCCGTTATCCCATGCCACGTTTAGTGCCGCCCTTTATTCAGGGGATTAATTATACCCCTGAATCATTAAATCCTACCTGTGTGAATAATGTTGAAAGCTATTGCCAAGCCGCGTATATATTAAGGAAGGGTGCGGATGATTTTAAGTCCGTAGGTTCTCAAGATACACCTGGAACAGTGATGGCTACTGTTTGTGGTGATGTCAAAAGGCCTGGTATTTATGAAGTTCCAGCAGGAACAATTACCTTAAAGCAGCTTCTCTATGATATAGCAGGTGGACCTGTTGGCCAACATCCTTTAAAAGCTGTTTTTTCAGGGGTCGCAAGTGGCGTTGTTACTCCCGAACGTTTTGATACACCCTTAGATTTTGGATCCATGCGTAAAATTGGCGGTGGTTTAGGGTCAGCGGGCTTTATTGTTTATGATGAAAGTGCCTGCATGGTTCAAACGGCGTTAAAGTTTTCTAATTTCTTAGCCAAAAGTTCTTGCGGTCAATGCGTTCCCTGTAATCGCGGCACATTGCATATCACGGAATTGCTTAAGAAAATTGAATGTGGTGAAGGTGTTGCAGATGACATGGATGCTATTTTAGAAATCACTGGCCGTTGCACTAATCAAACGCGTTGTTTCTTGCCAACACAAGAAAGTATTCTTATCCCTAGCATTATCAAGTATTTTAGCGCGGAGTTTAAAGCACATTTAGCTGGAAATAGAGATTCCAGTGAGCGTGATTTGATTTTGCCAAAAATCTATAATTACGACGAGAATACCTGCCAATTCACCTACGATGATCCTGCCAAGTTTGCTGTCTAAGAAAATTTTTTTGAAAAATCATTGACATTCATACCTACTCTTAGCATAATTAAAATACTTTTCCACCCGGATGATTTCAATCATTGCCTACGAAAGGAGGGATGAAGCTAGCAAGGCACGAGGTCATCAATAAGGGGTCTATGTTGTACTTTCCTAGGCCGATAGATCCTAGAATATATACATAATCTCTCTGATGCATTTCATCAGAGATGTAACCATAAGCAATTCTTGGGAGAACACAATGAGAAAGTTATTAGCATTAGTTTTAGTAGCCATCTTGGCTGCATCTCCAGCTTTCGCAGCTGTTCAAAACGTGAAAGTATCTGGTGACATTGATGCAACATACATCAACCGCCAGCACTTTAACTTAGGCACCAAAACCAGCGATTTAGAAGTTGGTTTATCCAACCAAAATACCGCTATTACACAAACCCGTTTACGCGTTGAAGCTGATTTAAGCGACAATGTGTCAACAACGATTGGTTTGATTAATGAACGTGCTTGGGATGCTGAAGGTTCTACAGATACCAATATTCAATTGTATTTAGCGTATGCAACATTACGTGAATTGCTTTATTCACCTTTAACAGTTACTGTAGGTCGTCAAGCTTTATCCTATGGTAATGGTTTAGTATTAGGTGATGGTGGTTCAAACAATACAGCAGGTAGCAGTAATTTATCTACTGTTGCAGCTGATTTAACAAAGAGAACCACATGGGACGGTGTTAAGGCTGTCTTCGATTATAAGCCATTAACATTGGACTTATTGTATTTCCGCAATAGTTCTAAATCAACAAACGGCGGGAATGTGAATCCTTCTGCTGATAATGCATCACGTGATAACGATGATGTGTATGGTTTGAATGCGAATTACCAATTAGGTGATTCCATGAATACTGTAGTAGAAGGTTATGTTTTTGCCCGTAAGAATAAGTCTGTTGGTACAACATTCCATACCATCGTTCGTGCTGATACAACCTATGTACCTGGTTTACGTGTTAGCACAAATCCTGTAAAGGGTTTGAATGTGGGTGGTGAAGTAGCTTGGCAATTAGGTAACAAAACAACACATACATCTACTACTGTTGAAGACACAGCTCGTCGTAATGCTTTTGCTGCACAAGCAATGGCTAGCTATGACTTACCAGTGTTAGAACAATATAAGCCAGTATTATCAGGTTCTTATACCTATGTTTCTGGTGATAAGAATGGTGATGTGGCTTCAACAAATGATAATCAAAACTCAGGCGAAACATATTCTGCTTGGGATCCCTTCTTTGAAGCTCAAGGTGGTGGTACAATTTATAACACCTTGTTTGATTTAACTAACATGCAAATCTGGAATGCTGGTATCAAAGCAAGCCCGATTGAAGATGTTACAGCTAAATTATCTTGGAGCAATTTATATGCTAACCAAAGATATTTATCTGGTAAGAATAGCTTAATATTCCGTTCTCCAGATGCGGTATCTACTGCAGCTAGTCCAAGCATCAATACACGTAAACATATCGGTAACGAATATGACGTGAATGTGGATTATGCTTACACAGAAGATGTCACATTTGGCTTGAACTTAGGCTGGTTTGTTCCTGGTTCTTTATTCTCAGGTGCAAATGATACAACAGCTAGCCAAGCATTAGCTCACGTTTTAGTTAATTTCTAATTAATTAAAATAGAGAGTTGTTGTAAGTTTTACTGAGCCCTACGCGGCCTAAAAAACCGCGTAGGCTTTTTTTTGCCTAAATGGCAAAAGAAATGGCGGATCTCAACTTGTCTAACGGCAAAAAATGATTCGTCCTACGCTCAACCCAATAAGAAATTATTATGTAGAGGAGAATGTGATGAAGTCAAAGATATTATTTGTAACAACTTTTATGTTATCCATGGTCGGAGTTTCATTTGCTGCTGTGCAAAATGTTAAAGTCAGTGGTAGTGTTGATTCAAGTTATGTGAATCGTCAGCATTTTAATTTAGGGGCGAAGACGTCTAATTTAGAAGTGGGTTTATCTGACCAAAGCACATTGATTACGCAAGCGACCGTACAAATTGATGCGGATTTAAGTGATAATGTTGCGGCTCAAGTTTCTGTTTACAATGAACGGGCATGGGATGCAGAAGGTTCCACCGATACCAATGTTCAATTGCAATATGCTAACGTGACATTAAAAGAATTTTTATATTCTCCCTTAACTGTTACCGTCGGTCGTCAAGATTTTACATATGGCAATGCCTTGATTATCGGGGCCGCGCCTGTTGCAGGTAATTTCAGTAATATTGCTGGTGATTTAACAATGCGTTCTGCCTTCGATGGTGTTAAGGCTGTGTTTGATTATAAGCCATTAACATTGGATGTATTATATTTCCGTAATAGTTCAAATACGACAAATACAGGTAATGTGAATCCTTCAGCGAATGTCGCCTCAAAAGATAATGATGATGTGTATGGGTTAAATGCCAATTATCAATTGGGCGATGCGATGAATACAACAGTTGAAGGTTATTTCTTCGGTCGTGTTAATAATGCGATTGAAAGCCAAACAGTTCATACGATCACACGTGCCGATACATTTTATATTCCTGGTGTGCGTGTGAGCACAAGTCCAGTTAAAGGATTGACCGTAGGTGGTGAAGCAGCCTGGCAATTAGGTCGTGTGACAACGCATACCGACGCTGATACGGAAGATACAGCACGTCGTAATGCGTTGGCGCTTCAATTCATGGGTAGCTATGAATTGCCTGTATTAACGCAGTATAAACCTGTAGCATCTGGATCTTACACCTATTTATCAGGTGATAAGAATGGGAGTATCGCGGCAGGTTTAAGTGTTAATCCTCTCGAGGATTTGACCACAGCTTTCAATTGGTATGGCGTATGGGCTGCAAAGAAATACAGCGCTGAAAATCCAATTGGTTTTGCTCAACCAGATGGTTCAAGCGTTACACCAGTGACAACAAGCAAAAAAGTTTTGGGTCATGAATTTGATGTTGATGTTGAATATGCTTACACGGAAGATGTCACCTTAGGTTTGACTGTTGGTTATTTCCTTCCAGGAAAAGCATTCAGCGGATTGAATGATTCAACCGCATCGCAAGCTGTTGCGCATGTTGCAGTTGCATTTTAATTTGAATTATTTAAGTATAAAAATCCCCGCCTTTGATGATGAAGGCGGGGATTTTTTATGATCTCGACGAGAGCATAAAAAAATAAGCAAAAAATTTATTAAATATACATTTGATTACATTAAAAATTTGTTAATATAAAAAGCGTTATAACCTGTGAATTAACAATAGCTTAAAGAATCTGTCTAGGTACCATGACCAGAGATGAAATATACGATCACCTTGCCAAAGTTTATTTAGGTAAGCGTGAGAATGTTGTTATCAAAGAAGAGAAGAAAAAGCCACAAGTCAATCATTCGTGGATGGTGATCAATGTTGTGATCACCGTGGTGATTGTCTCGACGGTGTTGTATGGATTCACCGCATTCTTGACGCGTAAAAATGGGACAGGCGCACAAGTGATGTATGCGCTTAATAATAATCCGGTGCGTTTGAATTATGATCTTAATGAACCGTTCCCGTCGACAAAAACATATGCGATTACGATCCCAAGTAAAGATGCGTCAAAGTTTTCACAATTAAATTTTTCAATACGCGGCCTTAATGGTGCGTATCCTGGTGTCGTCAAATTGATTGTGCAAAATCAAAAGCGTGAAAAAGCAACGTACTATGTGCAACATGTTGATGCCGCGTGGCAAAAAGTGGCAGTGCCTTTTGAGAAATTGAATTTAACAGATTTAACCAGTGTGACGGAAGTGGCATTTGTCTTAGAAGCATGGAATGTCGATTTTCGTAAAGGGACCGTCTTAATCGACGATGTAGCATTTACAAATTGAGAACCATAAAATTAAGGACAGGGAAGACATGAAAATTATATCGATAGCGAACCAAAAAGGTGGATGTGGTAAAACAACGACTGCGATTAATTTGGCATCCTGTTTAGGTTTTAATGGTAAGAAAACATTGTTGATTGATTTAGATCCTCAAGCCCATGCCACATTAGGGTTAAACATCGACGATAATTACAGTTTGTACAATGTCATCTCCAAACTCACCCCGAAGAAATTAAAAATCAAAGATATTATCAAACGCGCTGAAAAGAACTTCGATATTGTTCCTTCAAATGTGTTAGTGGGTACGCTTGAACAAGAATTAGCAGATGAAATCGGACGCGAGCAAAAGTTACTTGAAATATTAAATGATATCAAGGGTGAGTATGAATATGTCTTAATTGATTGCCCACCGAGCTTAGGCTTTTTAACCGTCAATGCCTTACGCGCCAGCGACGATGTAGTTATCCCTGTTGAAACAAGCCGTTTTTCCATGCAAGGTGTTGATCATTTGATGGACATTACAAATTTGATCCGTGACCGTTTAAACCATCACATTACACCACGCGTGTTAGTAACGATGTTTGATTCTCGTTTGCGTCATTCATTTAACATGATGGCAAAAATGAAAGAAAAATTTGGTGATATGCTTTTTGGAACAATTGTCCATATCAATGTGAAGCTTAAGGAATCTGCGGTGATGGGAGAGGCTGTATTGAAGTACGACAAATACTGCCGTGGTTCTAAAGATTATTTATCATTGGCCCGTGAAATTTTATTAAGAGATCGTCAATTGCCAGAAACACCACTTAAAGCTGTTCCTGAATTGGTGGCCATCAATTTAGAAACAGAAGATGTAGAGCAAGAACAAGAAGTCTACCAACCTTCCGCACGTATGCAGGAATTAGTTGAAAAAGAAACCAAAGAATTTAAGAACTTATATACCTTTAGCCTCAAAGCCCCACAAGCCCAAGCCGTGTATGTCACAGGGTCATTTAATGATTGGTCTTTAGATGAGACATGCCGTTTGAAAAACGTGAATGGCTTATGGACAATCAATTTACCGTTAAAACAAGGAACACATAAATACCAATTCATTGTCGACGGTAAATGGCAAGAAGATCCTGAAAACAAAAATACTGAACGTAATTCATTCGGTGATATCAATTCCGTGATCGAGGTCACAGCTTAATGACCAAACAATTTTCCGTTGAAGAAGTCAGTGATGGAAAAATGTTTGCGGTATTGTCGTACTTGTCGTTTTGCTGCATTATCCCGTTAATCGTTAAGAAAAATAATTCTTTTGTCCTGCATCATGGCAAACAGGCTTTGGTTCTTTTCGTGGCCCAAGTTGCTTTATTTATCTTAAGCATTATTCTTCCCATGAAAATTGTAACCCCTATTATGTTTTGCGTACTGTGTTTTGCATTCTGGGGGATGATCAAGGCCTTAAGAGGACAAACAGTCCAATTGCCCTTGGCACATCTCATTGCCGATAAAATCCAGCTGTAAGAAGTTCTTGCCCTATGTTCCAAAAAATTGTTGATGTGCTTAAAGAAGTATTTTGGATTAAGAAGTCCAAAAAAAAGCGTGCGACCGTTACGAAAAAAAAGACCACACGTCCTTCTAAAGCCAAACCTGTTGCAAAATCTTCCTCAAAGAAGCCTCTTAAAGTAGCCAAGCCTGTTGTGAAGAAAAAGGTTGTTAAGCCAGTCAAAGAGCCTAAAGTTAAAGCAATTAAAGCCCCGGTTGTAAAAGCGCCTAAAGTAAAGACCATTGCCATAGATCCTAATTTGACTCAAATTGGCGAAATTACGCATTATTTTGAACGCATTAAAGTGGTGGTCGTTAAGATTACGAATGGCTCGATCTTAATTGGCGATCGCATTCATATTATTGGTCCTAAAACAAAGTTCATTCAGAAAGTCTGGTCCCTACAAATTGACCGCCAAGATGTCAAAGTAGCCAAGGAAGGGCAAGAGGTAGGGTTAAAACTAGATAAGGCCGTTGCCATCGGGGATTTGGTCTACAAATAGCGTAAGGCTGGTGGGTCATGGTTTTTTCCTTTAATCCATGCTATAGTAATGGTGTATGAATCGACACGGACAAAACATTGTTGAATATCTCCTCTTAGTCGCCCTCGTTGTGATGGTCTGCATTGTATTTTTAGGCCGTCGTGGACCGATGGAAAACTCGCTAAAGAAAACAGTTGGTACGGTCGATGCTTCCTTAAAACGTCTAAATGCCGAAATTGGTTTAGATGGAAAACCAAGTAGCGGTCTTCACTCCCAATAATTATGCCTTTGTCGTCAGCACAACATTTAGAACATGAGCTTTATCGACGTTATTTGCTCTGGGCCTATAAAACGACCCGGGAAAGTCTCGAGCGCATTGAGCGTAAAACGACTCAACTTGTCATTGATGACTATCTTCGAAAACGTATAGGGCAGAAGAAAATAACGTTGAAAGGGAAAGACCGTCGTAGCTACGAGGGGTATCTTGCTGAATTTGATCAGTATATTGCGGCGAAACGTGCGGATGAAAAGAAACTTAAGTATGCCGCTGATTCATCGACGGAATTAAATCCGCAGTATCTATTCTTGTGCCATCGTTTAGAAGCGATTGAATCAGCCATTGTTCATTTTTTGGGGAAGAAAGAATTGAATCACACCGTGAAGCTCTTTAATGCCGAATTTACCCGCCGTATTTTAGAATCCCGCGACCATTAATAATTCTTTGCTTTTTGATCTGCTATTTTCTGTTTCATGTCTTCCATGAGCTGGCGATGTTTGATTTGTGTTGTCTCAGTCGAGTCTTGTTGGGCTCGTTGCATGGTTTTCCCATTAATGGTCGACTGCTGTTGGGGTTGAAAGGCTTTAGGCACAGTGCCGATAAAACCGAAGAAGGCTGCGACGGTTAAAAGGAGCGCAAGAGCAATGACAATGAGTAAAGGGGTATTCATAAGACAAGTATAAAATTTAATCGTATTCAGGGCAAGAACGAAATGTATTAAATGACTCGATCTTGCTTTAAAGATAAGTATAATTAAGCCTATGCCATTATTATGTAGTTTGATTGTATTCATGCTTCTAGCCCCATCGGGATGGGCTATTGAAGTGTATGTGAAGGGTCAAAAATATGACTCCGTGCAGAAATATAAAGTATTGCAAGAAAATAAGATAGAGCAAGAGCAATTAGTGGGAACTGAGAAGGTGCCGTCTGATCCATCTGTTTCCCTCGCAAGCCCCGCCAAGACCATTGTAATGCCAGCAATAGATCGCCAAGAGGTCGCTGGCATTAAGAAATTAAAAAGAATTAGCATTAACCCCCCGGATAGCGCGCAAGTGTTACGTAACCCTCAAAGCTGGTCGAATTATTCTCCCTTACTGGTGCGGCTTATTAAATCAGAATATTTAGAAAATGCCATTAAAGATGCCGTCAAACAGTCGACATCGGCTAAAATTATTGTGTCCGATCATAATTCCGTTAAAATTTTAGGATTAAACCCTGATGGAAGCTCTCCAGCTGAGATTAAGCTCGAATAGGCCATGTTTAGTTTAGACTTGACTAAATAAAGGGTGCTGTGTATAATTTCGAATTCTAAAAAAGGATAATAAACTGCCTAAACATAGGCGCATCCCTGTTTTTAAAGGGATTTCTAAGGAGGATGTAAAAGTGGCACTGGTTAAAGAAAAAAAGACAGACGTTATCAATCGTTTTAAAACACACGCTAAAGATACTGGTTCAGCACCAGTTCAAATTGCCGTGTTGACAGAGCAAATCAATATGCTCAACGCGCATTTTAAATCCCACAAGAAAGATAATCATTCTCGTCGTGGTTTACTCGTTTTAATCGGTAAACGCCGTCGCTTACTTGATTATCTTCAATCCGTTGATCCAAAAAAATACGAAGAAACAATTAATAAACTTGATTTACGTAAGTAAGTCACTCTTATTTTTTCGTACTCAAATTTAATCATACTTTAAACAGATTGCCTGTTTTTAGAGGAGAATATTATGGCCAAAGGCCGTGTGGAAATCCCTTATGGGAATACATCATTAATTATTGAAACAGGGAAATTAGCGAAACAAGCTAATGGAGCTGTGGTTGTTAGCGCTGGTGGCACCGTTGTGTTAGTCACTTCCTGTATGTCCAAATCTGCCCGTGAAGGCATTGATTTCTTTCCTTTATCCGTTGAATACTTAGAAAAAACTTATGCCGCAGGACGTATTCCTGGCGGTTTCTTTAAGCGTGAAGGCCGTTTATCTGAACGTGAAGTATTAGTGTCCCGTTTGATTGATCGCCCAATCCGTCCACTATTTCCTGAAGGTTTTTTAAATGACGTGCAAGTTGTTGCCCAAGTGTTATCACATGATGGCGAAAATGATTCTGATATTTTAGCCATGATCGGGGCTTCTGCCTCTTTAATGGTTTCTGATATTCCTTATGATGGTCCAATTGGTGCTGTCCGTGTTTGTTTAATTGACGGTCAATTGATTGCCAATCCAACATTCAAGCAACGCGAAACCGCACAAATGGATTTAGTCGTCGCTGGATGGGGTGATGGGATTGTCATGATCGAAGGGGAAGCAAATCAAGTTCCTGAAGCAAAGGTGATGGAAGGTTTAGCGTTTGCCAAAGAACAATTAAAGTCCACCATCGACGCTCAAGTCAAATTAGCACAACAAATTAATAAAACAAAAACAGTCGTTAAATTAAAAGAACCGAACCAAGCGTTTATTGCGAAAGTACGCACATTAGCCTTGGGACGTATGAATGATATTTATACGACAATTGCAGATAAGCAACAACGTGAAGAAGCAGTGAATGCTTTATTTGCGGAATTAACAGCTGATTTATCTGTTTATGCCTCATTTAATACACCCGAGCATGAAATTGGCAAAGGTGATTTCACAGCACAATTCGAAGCGCTTCAATATGAAGTCATTCGTGGCAATGTGTTTAATAAAGGTGTACGTGCCGATGGCCGCGGCTTAAAAGAAGTCCGTGCTTTAGACGCTGAAGTCAGTGTATTACCACGCACCCATGGATCATCCTTATTTACCCGTGGTCAAACCCAAGCATTAGGGGTTGTGACTTTAGGGACAAAGAAAGATGAGCAAATGGTGGAAGGTTTAGATGCAACAACCTATAAGCCTTATATGTTGCATTATAATTTCCCTTCATTCTCCGTCGGTGAAACCAAACCAATGCGCGCACCTGGCCGTCGTGAAGTCGGGCATGGGGCATTAGCCAGCAAAGCCATTCGTTATATTCTTCCAGCGAAAGCTGATTTTCCTTATACCATCCGTGTCGTTTCTGAAGTTTTAGAATCGAATGGTTCTTCCTCAATGGCGTCAGTGTGCGCAGGTTGTTTAGCGCTCATGGATGCAGGGGTGCCGATTGTTGACATGGTCGCTGGTATTTCCATTGGTCTTATTTCCGATGAAAGCCGTGCAGTGTTGATTACGGATATCATGGGATTAGAAGATCATTTTGGTGATATGGATTATAAAATTGCGGGGTCTCTCAAAGGGATTACTGCGATTCAATTAGATTTAAAGATCAAGAAATTGTCGTTAGATTTATTAGAAAAAGGCATGATTCAAGCCCGTGAAGCACGTGTGAAGATTTTAGAAACCATGAGCAAGGCAATAGCTCAACCACGTCCAGAAATGTCTGAATATGCGCCACGCATCGTCACCATTCAAATTCCTCAAGAGAAAATCGGGGAAGTGATTGGACCCGGTGGTAAAATGATCCGTAAAATGATCGAAGAAAGTGGTGTTACATCCATTGATATCGAAGAAGATGGCAAGTTCGGACGCGTTTTAGTCGCTTCACCTAACAAAGAAAAATTAGATAAAGCTGTTGGGATGATTAAAGGTTTGACGCAAGAGCCGGAAGTTGGTATGGTTTATGATGCAACAGTTAAACGCATCATGAATTTCGGTGCGTTTGTTGAATTTATTCCTGGGCGTGAAGGTTTAGTTCACGTCAGTGAATTATCGAATACATTCGTCAAAGACATCAATGAAGTAATCAAACTTGGTGACAAGTTTAAGGTAAAGCTCGTCGAAAAAGACGAGATGGGTCGTTTTAACTTAAGCAAGAAAAAAGCCGAAACGGTTTAAGAAAAGGCTCATGAAGATTGAGCATTTAAACGAGATTAAAGGCATCATTATCTTGGCTATCACGTTAATTGTGCTCGCCAGTTTGGTGTCTTTTACTCCTCACGACTTACCATGGTTTTCTTCAACGCCATTTAACCCGACACACAATTGGGTAGGAATTGCCGGTGCGTATTGCGCCGGCATTCTTTTTTTTGGGCTTGGCTACAGTGCCTATTTCCTCGTCATCATTGGTGTATTCTTAAGTTGGAATAAGTTTGTCCACCGTGATATTCAATTCAGTATTTTAAAATCAATTAGCCTCGTTATTTTATTTGTGATCATGGCTACATTATTAGCCCTCACCGGTTCAGAAGAACCACGTGATCATTTTTTACGTGGTGGGGCTATTGGTTTAGGTTTTGGTGATTTCTTAGTTACCTATTGGAGCCGTTTTGGTGCCTTTATGTTATTAATCACCATTGGGGCTTTGGCTTTAGTGGTGACGGGTGAGTTTTTATTATCTGGTTTGGTTATGGCCCTATGGCGTAAGAGTTTTCAAACTGCCAAAGGTGCTGTTGATAAAGTAAGTCAATTGCCAAAACCAAAACTTCCGTCGATAGGCATGGGTAAGAAAATTGAAGAAAAGCCTTTGCCTAAACCTTCGGATAAATTAAAAAAACCTGCCGTTCCTGTTGTCGTTGAAAAACAAGCACCCGTTAAAGCCGAAGTAGCTAAGCCTGTGGCAGAGATTAAAGAACCTAAAGTTCAAGCGCCTAATATTCATATTGTCAAAGAAGAACCCGCTGCGAAAGCGGCTGATCTTAAGCCTAAGGTCGTGGGTGAATATCATTTACCTTCGGTTGATTTATTAAATGATCCACCTGTTGTGACCAATAGCCAAATTCAAGAAGATTTGATGAAGGGTTCACGCATTCTCGAGGAGACATTGTCTGATTTTGGGGTCAATGTTAAAGTCGCAGATATCGAGCGTGGTCCGGTTATTACCTGTTATGAATTACAACCCGCACCAGGGGTTAAAGTGGGAAGTATTATTAATCTGGCGGATGATTTGGCGCTCGCATTAAGTGCACCTGCTGTCCGTATTGTCGCACCTATTCCTGGGAAGAATCGCGTCGGGGTGGAAGTTCCTAATGGATCTTCGGCTGCAGTGTATTTAAAAGACCTTTTAGTTGCCTCACAATTTAGAGATTCGAAATCAAAGCTGACCTTGGCGATTGGTAAAGACATATCCGGTAAGCCATTAGTTGCGGATTTAGCTGATATGCCTCATTTATTAATTGCCGGGACTACAGGTTCTGGGAAATCAGTGTGCTTAAATAGTTTAGTGATGTCGATTTTATTTAATGCATCACCTGCTCAAGTAAAGTTCATCATGATCGACCCGAAAATGGTTGAAATGGTTCTCTACAATGATTTGCCTCATTTGATTTGCCCTGTCATTACCGACGTGAAGAAGGCCACAGCAGCATTAAACTGGGTCGTGGGTGAAATGGAAAGCCGTTACCGTGCTTTATCTAAAGAGCAAGTGCGTAATATCAAAGGCTATCACGAAAAAGGTTTTGAAATGCCGTATATCGTCGTGGTTATTGATGAGTTGGCAGATTTGATGCAAGTGTCCGCGAAAAGTGTCGAAGGCGCTATTGCCCGTTTAGCTCAATTAGCGCGGGCTGTTGGTATTCATTTGATTTTAGCAACTCAGCGTCCATCAGTTGATGTCATTACGGGTGTTATTAAAGCTAATTTCCCTGCACGTTTATCATTTAAAGTAGCGTCTAAAGTTGATTCCCGAACCGTTCTTGATTCCAATGGGGCGGAAGATTTATTAGGTAAAGGTGATTTATTATTTGCTCGTCCCAGTGATCCTAAACCAACACGCGGTCAATGCTGCTGGGTGTCAGATGCAGAAATGAGCCGGGTCATTGATTTTATTAAACAACAAGCAAATCCAGAGTATAATGAAAGTGTTGTTAAGCCTCAGACCCAAGCTCAAGGTGGGGTCAGTGAGGAAAAAGATGAAATGTATGACCAAGCTGTACGTGTCATCATTGAAACGAATCAAGCATCTGTTACCATTTTGCAACGTCGTTTACGTTTAGGGTATTCCCGTGCGGCGCGTTTAATTGATATGATGGAGCAGCAAGGTATTGTTGGCGCTTATGCCGGAAGTAAACCACGTGATATATTAATCGACCGTGAAAAGTGGTTGATTGAGAATACAGGAAAGACAGAACCAGTACAGTCCAATGACAGCCAACCCACAGCCTAAAAGTTCATTATTAAAAGAAGCCCGTCAAGCCAAGGGATTAACGCTTGATATTGTACATGAGGCTACCAAGATTCCTTTAGATGCGTTAAAGGCTATTGAGGAAGGCTATTCGGTACGCATGTTAACCCCATTTTATTTTAAGGGGTTTATTAAAATCTATGCAGAGTTTTTAGGCTTAGATGTGGCGCAAGTGTTTGAACATTATGGATTAGATCAAAAGCAACCGGTAAAGCCAAGTGTGCCTATTGGTAAAATGGTATTGAAGGATACGCAGCCTAATCCTTTTGCGGTCTTTGCTAAATCTGTGATGACTCCGGCTAATTTGATGGGCATGTTTAAGTTTATCGTCGTGATTTTATGTATTTGGGGTTTATTAAAGGTAGGTGGTTGCGCAGTCAAGGCTGTTCAACAATGGCCGAAGTCAAAACCACAGGCTAAAGTTGTTAAGCCGAAAGTCGTTAAAAAACCTGTTGCGAAAGAAATGAAGGCTCCTGAAAAAGTTAAAGCGGTTGATGAAGAATTAAACCGCGAAGAGAAAATTAAAAAAGAAGAAGCGCCAACTCCTGATAAAGTCATGGCCATGAGCAATGACAAGGACTCCGTCGAATTAGCCATTCGTGCCAGCCGTGATAGCTGGGTGCAAGTTAAAGCCGATGGGAAAATTGTATTGCAAATGACAATGAAAAAAGGCGCCATGGAAAGCTGGACCGCCAAAGAAACAATTGAATTATCAGGAAAAAATATTAATGACCTTGAAATGGAAGTGAACGGTAAGCATGTGGGTGCTTTAGGGCATAGTGAACGCCGGGCGAAGAAGGTTATTATTACTAAGGATGGTCTTACCGTTAAGAAGTGATCTTATGAAGACAACAGCTGATTTTAAAAAAGAACGGTTATCCGCCGGCCAGAAGGTCGGCGTTATTAATTTAGGGTGCGCGCGCAATCTCGTCGACGCCCAGATGATGCTTGGCCGTTTAAAAAAGAATGGGCATCGCATTGTGGAAGCTGAACAAGCAGATACGGTGATTGTGAACACATGTTCTTTTATTGCCGAAGCGCGTCAAGAATCCATCGATACCATTTTAGATCTTTTAGAATTAAAGAAACAAGGCAAGGTGAAGAAAGTCATTGTTGCGGGATGTTTGGCACAACGCTATGGCAAAGATTTAGTCAAAGAATTTAAAGATGTGGATGCTTTTGTGGGAACCCCGACATTAAATCGCGACAATATGCCTGAGCAAATGCAATTAACGCCTAAGCATTTTGCCTATGTGAAAATTTGTGAAAGCTGTTTTAATGCGTGTTCGTTTTGTGCCATTCCTAAGATTAAAGGAAAGTTTGTCTCGCGCAGCATTGAGTCTATTGTGAAAGAAGTAGCTCAATTAGATGCGCAGGGTGTTAAAGAAATTAACATTATTGGCCAAGATATTACCGCGTATGGCATGGACATTTACCGTCAAAAATCATTGGCGCGTTTATTAAAAGAATTAGTGAAGGTGACGAATAATATTCAATGGATTCGTTTATTGTATGCGTTTCCAGCCCATGTGACCGACGAGCTTATTGAAACAATTGCCGCAGAGCCTAAGATTTGCAAATACATTGATATCCCTTTGCAGCATGTGAGCGATCATATTTTGACAGAGCAAAATCGTAATATCACGACCCAAGGCACTTTGGATTTAATGGCAAAATTCCGTTCAATTGGAAATACATTTATTCGCACCACATTCATCGTCGGTTTACCCGGTGAAACCCAAGCTGATTTTGATGAACTTAAGAAATTCATGGTCGATTCTCGTTTTGAACGGGTGGGTGTTTTTATTTATTCCAAAGAAGAAGATACAGCAGCGAAAGATATGCCCAATCATGTGCCGGATGCAACGAAGCGTAAGCGTATGGATGAGCTCATGAGTTTGCAACAAGGCATTTCTAAAGACATACAGCAATCATTCATTGGTCGCCAATTGCGTGTCTTAATCGATGAGAAAGAAAAAGACAGTGACAATGTTTATATAGGGCGTAGCGAGTATGATGCCCCTGAAGTTGATGGCGTCGTGTATGTGCATAGCGATCGTGTATTAAAAGCAGGTGATTTTGTCGACGTCGAAATTACCGATGCCTATGAATATGATTTAGTTGGAAAGGTTGTATGACCAACTCTTGGTTAAATTGGCCGAATATTCTTACTCTCTCCCGATTTGGATTTGCCGTCCTTATTGTTTGGTTATTATTGCAAAATATTTTGATCGGCCACATCCTTGCTGCATTTTGTTTTGCCTTAGCAGGTTTAAGCGATTTGTATGATGGGTATTTAGCGCGTCGCATGAAATTGACCAGCGATTTTGGTAAAATCATGGACCCTATTGCTGATAAGGTTTTATTGTTAAGTGTTTTTACGGTGCTAAGTGTGATTGGCATGGTGCCTGCATGGATGGTTGTGATTATTGCTATCCGTGAGATTTGGGTGACCGGGGACCGCCTGATCTTAAAGAGCCGTGGTCAAATTATTGCGGCAGAACGTGCGGGTAAAATCAAGACGGTATTTCAAATGGTCAGT
>CAYZPQ010000027.1:0-11209 GCA_964480185.1 uncultured Planctomycetales bacterium
CAAGGGGCCTTTAAAACAGGTAAGGAAGAATCAGCATCATGATTGGGATAGAACATTTTATCATCTTAAGCGGCATTGTTTTTTCCATTGGCATCGTCGGTGTTATTACAAGCCGCAATGTACTTAAAGTGCTTTTGTCTTTAGAATTGCTTTTAGCGGCCTCAAATCTTTCTTTTGTCGCCTTCTCTAAATTTAATGGTGATTATGCCGGTCAAATGATTGTCTTTTTTGTCATTCTTGTTGCGGCTGCTGAAGTGGCTATTGGGTTGGCCATCATTGTGTTGATGTACCACCGTTTATCAACGATACAAGCTGATGAATTAAAGGAATTGAAATGGTAGATCCGCTTTTAGTTTGGATAGCATTCTTTGCTCCCTTAGCTGCTTTCCTTATTATTGTGCTTTTTTTCTTACGTTCCAAAACATGGAGCTCATTATGCGCCATTGCCGGTATCGTAACTTCTTTTATATGTACGGTTTTAATCGCTAATCAAATCTTTCATTCACATACCCCTCTCGAAGCGCAAGTATCTTTACCTTGGATTCAATTTGAACAATTGACGATCAACTTTGGGTACTTAGTTAATTCTTTAGCAATCATGATGATGCTCGTCGTCACGGGCGTTGGAAGTGCGATCTTTATTTATTCCCGTGGGTATATGGCCGAAGATCCAAGCATGCCACGGTTCTTTGCTTTCTTGAGCCTTTTCGCCTTCTCCATGATTGGTATTGTCTTATCCAATAACTTTATTCAATTATTCATGTTCTGGGAACTTGTCGGTTTAAGCTCTTACCTCTTAATCGGGTTCTGGTATCACAAGCCTTCTGCGGCTGATGCTGGTGTTAAAGCGTTTATGGCCAATAGAGTGGCTGATTTTGGTTTCTTATGCGGCATTCTTCTCTTATGGAGTTTATCTGGTGTTAATGGCGCGGCACGCACATTTCAATTCACTGAATTACCTGCCATTGTTGGACAAATCGATCCTCATTTATTAACCATTACAGCACTCTTATTATTCTGTGGTGTCGTCGGTAAATCTGCTCAAGTTCCGTTACATGTCTGGTTAGCGGATGCCATGGAAGGCCCAACACCCGTCAGTGCGCTTATTCACGCGGCAACGATGGTGGCGGCTGGGGTTTATTTACTCGCCCGTACATTCTTTATTTTTGAACCATTAACCCAAGCCTTAACAGTGATTGCTTATATCGGTGGGTTTACCGCACTCATGGCTGCGACATTAGCTATCGTCGAAAATGATATTAAACGCATCCTTGCTTATTCAACATTGAGTCAATTAGGTTTGATGGTGATGGCTTTAGGTTTAGGTGGTCCAACGCAAGGGATGTATCATTTAACAACCCATGCATTCTTCAAAGCACTTCTCTTCCTTGGCGCTGGTAGTGTTATTTATGCCTTACATCATGAGCAAAATATTTGGAAGATGAAGGGTCTTTTATCCAAATTACCCATTACAGGTTTTACATTCTTAATTGGGACTTTGGCCTTATGCGGGATTTGGCCTTTAAGTGGTTTTTGGAGTAAGGATGAAATCTTAGCATTGGCCCATGAACACAATACCTTATTGTATGTGATTGCCTCTGTGACGTCGGGATTAACTGCCTTTTACATGGGCCGTTTATTCTGGGTAGCGTTCTGGGGTAAACCCGCTCACGATGATCATGCACATGAATCTCCAGCGGTCATGACAATCCCCTTGATTTTCTTAGCTATTTTGTCTGCCATCGGTGGATTTATCGGTCTTCCTCATTTAACTTTCCCTACGGCTGGTCATGAAGAATTAAACATGAAAGTGGCATTAATCTCTTCTGCTGTTGCGATTACGGGGTTAACATTATCATTCTTAATTTATGGCAAAAGACCATCCAGTGATCCATTGACCAGTAAATTAGGTTTTGTTTATAAAATCCTTAAGAATAAATATTATTTTGATCATCTTTATGCCTGGTATGTAAACCGCGTGCAACAAACAGTTGCTGTACTCTTAGAAGTCTTTGAAAAAATCTTTATTGACCGTGCTGGCGTTCATGGCTTGACCGGTGGCGCTAAAGCAAGTGGTAATGTGCTTCGTTACTTACAAAATGGTTTGGTTCAATTTTATGCCTTATTCTTTGTCTTAGGAACTGTATTGGTCTTCTTGCTATTGGTTAAAAATTTATGATAACACCTCTATTGTCTTGGATTCTTCTCGTACCCGCTATTGGTTTAGGGATTTTATTCCTTATTCCGTCGGAAAAAACAACTTTAATTCGCCGTATAGCAACTGCTGCCACATTACTGCCATTGCTATTAGCTGTGTGGTTTGTGACTAATTACAATCATGTGGCGGGTGGCTATCAATTTATTGAACAATACCCATGGATTAGCGCTTTAGGAATTTCTTTTCATGTGGGTATTGATGGAATCAATTCGCTTCTACTTCTGTTAGTAGGACTTGGTTCTTTTGCAGCGGTATTAGTATCCCAATCTATCAAAGACCGCATTAAAGAATATTACATCCTCTTCTTATTCATGATCATTGGTACTTATGCCGCATTCATGTCATTAGATGTATTCTTATTCTATTTTGCCCATGAAATTGCAGCTGTCCCAACTTTCCTCATGATTGCCATCTGGGGTTCAGCCCGTCGTGAATATGCTGCGATGAAATTAACGCTTTATTTAATTGCTGGTGCAGCGGTGAGTTTAATTGGTTTAATCGCCTTATACCTCACCGTTGGCATTAACTCCTTTGATTTAGTTCAAATCCAACAGCATTTAATTGCGAATCCTATTCCTGTGGAAATGCAACAGTGGATTTTCCCACTCATTGTGCTTGGGTTTGCCATCACAGTGACCATGTGGCCATTTCATACCTGGGCACCAGTGGGCTATGCCGAAGCACCTACAGCGGTGAGCATGATGCACGCTGGTATTTTAAAGAAAATGGGTGCTTATGCCATTATTCGCTTTGCGATTCAATTAATGCCTGAAGCCGCTCATACTTGGATGCCAATTGTTGCGGGCTTGGCGATTGTGAATATTATTTTCTGTGGACTGGTGGCATTGACTCAACGCGATATCAAATATCTCTTAGGTTATTCTAGCTGCAGCCACATGGGTTATATCCTGTTGGCCTTAGCATGCTTTAATACCGTCGGTATTAATGGTGTGGTCTTTTTAATGTTTGCCCATGGTATTATGGCGTGCTTAGCATTCGCCTTATCTGGTTTTATTGCCGATCAAACCAAAACACGCAATATGGATGAATTAGGCGGGATTGCGAAACGCATGCCCTTTATTGGCACCTGCTTTATGATGGTGGCGTTTGCCTCTGCCGGTGTTCCGGGTTTTGCTAACTTTGTTGCTGAAATGCTCGTTCTTTTGGGTTCATGGGATCAATACCGCTGGTATACGGTATTTGCTGTCTTAGGTATTGTCATCACCGCGATTTATATGCTCAAAGCAATACGCTTAACGGTGCATGGGCCTTTGGATAGCAAATGGAATAAATTAACGGATGCGACAACTGTTGTGCAAAAACTTCCTTTTGTTTTATTAATGGCTGTTTTAATCGTCGTTGGATGCTGGCCATCATTGATTCTGAATCACATTGGATCTAGTACAAAACCGATTGTAGAGAGGCTGCAGTGATGTTTCCTGATATTAATTGGAGTTTGATTTCATTAGAGCTATTCGCGACCGCGACTTTAGTGACCTTAGTTATTGTCGATATACTCATGCCCAGAAAAGTACGTACGGACTGGCTTGGGACTATTAGCTTTGTTTCTTTAGGCGGCTTATTAGCATTCTGGTTAACCCAAGGGCATTTGACAGGCGTGACATTTGGCAATATGTTTGTCATGGATTCTTTGGCCTGGTTCTTTAAAACATTTTTCCTCATCACCATGATCTTTGTCTTTATCATCACCCAACAGTTCTTTAAGTACTTGGGTGAACGCCGTAATGAATTCTATTTATTATTATGGTTAGCTTTTATTGGGATGTGTTTGATCGCCTCCTCCGCTGACTTCCTCATGCTCTTTATCTCCATTGAAATCTTAACCATTTCTTTGTATGTCATGACGGCCTATTTAAGAAGCGATAAGCTCTCCATCGAAGCTGGGATGAAATACTTAATCTTAGGGGCTTTATCGTCGGGATTCTTCCTTTATGGCATTAGTTTATTGTATGGGATTACCCATTCAACCCATTTTGATTTGGTGCAATCATTTGTGAATGCTAATCCTTTAACACCGATGTTAGCCTTTAGTTTAGTGCTGATCTTCTCAGCTGTAGGGTTTAAGATCGCTGCTGTGCCATTTCATATGTGGGTCCCAGATGTTTATCAAGGTGCACCAACACCTGTTACGGCTTTATTATCGGTTGGTTCTAAAGCTGCTGGATTTGTCCTTTTAATTCGCTTATTCTTTGGTGTTTTTGCGGGATGGCATGTGGAATTAAGTTTAGTCTTAGCGATTTTATCCGCGATTACCATGTGTTATGGGAATTTGGTGGCGATGTTTCAAACCAATATCAAACGGTTGCTTGGTTATTCCAGTATTAGCCATGCCGGTTACTTATTAATGGGTGCTGCTGCAGGCTCAATGCTTGGTGAATCCGCTATTAATTTCTACCTCTTAGGCTATTTATTTACCAATCTCGCGGCGTTCTTAGTCATTGTGCTTTTCTTTATTGCCACCAAGAGCGATGCGCTGGATGATTATAATGGATTGGCCAAACGTTCTGGTTTATTAGCCTTCACGTTACTTTTAGCACTTGTCTCATTAGCCGGTATGCCACCTTTAGCAGGCTTCTTTGGTAAGTTTGCACTCTTAACAGCGACGATTAATAGTGGTTATGTCTGGTTGGCGCTTATTGCAGCGGTGAATATTGTTATTTCATCCTACTATTACTTAGTTGTTGTTAAACGCATTTACGTTGATGCACCTCGTCATGCAACACCTATCCCCGTCTCTCAAGGCATGCGCTTAGTTTTAGTGGTAGCTATCCTTGGCATCATCGTGATTGGCCTTTTCCCAGGCGCATTCATTGATGCGGCTATGGTTGCTGCGAAGGGCATGTACTTAGTCGCGCAACAATAATTACCGCCTTTATTTAATAGATAATTGCAGCAATAAAAAAACCGTCTTAAGTATTAAGACGGTTTTTTTATTATTACTATTACAAGAATCTTATTTATTCATTCATCAAACGATTTTTATCGTAGATCATGCTGGCGCGGGAATACTCAGAGGTATCGAGTTTGCCAGTGTCCATGCGAATCGCATCTTCGGGGCAAACTTCAACACAGAAACCGCAGTAGACGCATTTGCCTAAATCAATTTTAAATTCCTTGGGGAATTTTTCGATGTTAGGATCTGGGTGTTCACCAGCGGTAATTTCAATACATCGTGCTGGGCATACGGTTTCGCACATCATACAAGCCACACATCGTGGAGAACCATCTTCTCTTTTGGTTAAGCGATGGCGTGTTCTTAAACGTGAGGCTAATGGGCGTGGTTGTTCTGGGTATTGATAGGTAATTGAAGCGCGTTCATTCTTACGCAAACCCACCACATGGCAGATATGCAAGTTTAAGTTATGAAAGAAATGTTTTGATGTCAGGTATAATCCGCTAAATACAGATGGGATATACGTGCTCTCCCACCAGCTTAATTCACGGCGATTCTTTTGCTGCCAGGCGCGTTTCATTTGGGCCACACGCAATAAAGCAAAAGGACCTGTGTAATACTTTTCTAATTCTGGACGAATCTTTTGATTTGAATTTTCCATGATTTACCTTAATAATGTAATGACAATTGCAGTGACGGCAATATTGACTAATGAGGCTGGCAATAATACTTTCCATCCTAAATTCATGAGTTGATCATAACGAAAACGTGGTAATGTCCAACGCACCGCCATGAGTAAGAAGATGAATAAACTTAACTTGGTAAAGAACGCGAGTACTCCTAAAATCACAACGGGAATATGGCCCATGGCGACAAAAGTCCCCCATGGGAAATGGAAACCATCGGGTTGTAAATAAGGAACTTGCCAGCCGCCTAAAAATAACGTGGTCATTAACGCGGCAACTAAAACTGTTTCAACTAAATCCGCTAAGAAGAACATCCCAAACTTCATCCCGCTGTATTCAACGAAATACCCGATAATTTCTGATTCCCCTTCAGGCAAATCGAATGGTGTACGTTTTGTTTCTGCCGTTGCGGCTGTTAAGAATAAAAGGAAAGCTAAAGGTTGAACAAAAATCCCCCACTTGGGTAACCATCCAAATAAAAGCTCACCTTGACCACGCACTAACATTTGCAAATCAAGTGTGTTATAGACCATGATAATACCCATGATCGCCGCACCCATGGTGATTTCATACGCAATCATTTGCGCCGCGGCACGCATGCCACCTAAAAAGGCATAATTATTATTCGAGGAGAAACCTCCTAAAACAACACCATATACACCCATGGACATCATGGCAAAAATAAAAATAAGCGCGACATTGATATTCGCGGCTTGCAATTCAATGACTTTATCGCCGATGATCAATTGATTTCCAATTGGAATGGCCGCAAACCCGACTAAAGCAAAACAGACAGATAAATAAGGTGCTAAATTAAATAAGAATTTATTCGCCCCATTAGGGATGAATTCTTCTTTACTTAACATTTTTAAGACGTCGGCAATGGCGTGAAATAAACCTAAGGCTTTAAAACCAAAGATCGACGCCCGATTAGCCCCAATACGGTCTTGCATCACCGCACTTTGTTTACGCTCAACCCAGGTCAATAAACCTGCAATGCTAAACATGGTGACGATTGTACCGCTTGCTAATAAAAATTTAATTAAGATATCAGACATATTATTTAAGTATCATCCCTTGATCAGCAATTTTTTCATAACTCATCTCGCCAAACGCAGCGACGTTTTGCGCAATGTCTTTGAATATTTCTTTGGAAGTTTTATAGATCAATGGGCTGCCTAATTGTTTACTTAAAAGGGCCACAATTTCCCAATCACCTTTGGATTCACCCATTGGACTAAATGCTGGTCCAATATGCTGAACACGTTTTTGGAAATTGGTGAATGTTCCTTCTTTTTCCGCGTAGACGCTGCTTGGCAACACTAAATGCGCATAACGGCTTGTTTCCGTAATAGTAGAACCTTGATAAACAAAGAACTTCACATGCTTAGCAATTTTCTCAACCGTTTCCTTACCATACAATTTCACTAAATCATGACCAAATACATACAAGACATCGATTTGGCCTGATGCTGCTTGCTCAACTAAACGATCAACTACAGCAGGTGATTGTAAAATAGCATCCGCACCAGCGGTGTTAGGATTCTTATCTGCTTTAATTAAGAAGTCATCGCTATAGCCACCTTGTTGAGGTACTTTAAATCCAACATTGGCGACATTTAATGTATCTTGGAATAATTTGCGTACGGCAAATAAATCTTCATTGGTTAATTGAGCTGAGGCTAAAACTGCTAAACGGTCTAATTTCTTAGCCCCTTTAAGTGCTTTGATTTCGTGACTTACTAATTCAATAGCCTTGTCCCATGACACAAAATCATTTTTCAATTGTGGCATTTGAATTCTATTTTCATCGATGAAGCGATAATTATAACGGCCATCATCGCACATCCAGTAATCATTGACCGCTGGATTGTGTCGTGGCTTTAAACGCATGACACGGGCTTTTTTATTCATGTGTGGGCGAGACTTATCCCATTCAACTGTTGTATTACATCCCATGCTGCAGCCTGGGCATACGGATTTGGTTTTATCCAAATACCAGACACGGCATTTGAAACGAAAATCTTTATCGGTCAATGCGCCAACCGGACAAATATCGACCACATTCGCTGAATATTTATTATCCAATTGTTTGCCTGGGTAAATATCTAATTGCGAATGATCCCCACGGTCAAACACACCAAATTCATTGGTCTTGGTAATGGTATCGGTAAAACGCACGCAACGTGTGCATAAAATACAACGTTCTTGATCGAGCATGACATTAGGCCCGACGGAAATAGCTTTCTTTTCTTTCTTCACCTTCACATCACTCAAACGGCTTTCGTATTGGCCATGCTCCATGTAATAATCTTGGAGTTTGCATTCCCCTGCTTGATCGCAGACTGGGCAATCGAGTGGGTGATTGACTAATAAGAATTCCAAAACAGTTTTACGTGTTTCTAAAACTTTGGGCGATGTTGTTTTGACAACCATGCCATCAGCGACGGGCGTATAACAGGCAATTTGCAATTTAGGGGCTTTTTCAACTTCCACCATGCAAATACGGCAATTACCCGAAACTGGCAAAGCCGGGTGATAGCAATACCGTGGGATATTAATGCCCAATTTATCGGCAGCCTGAATAATGGTTGTGCCGGCTTCTACTTCTATTTCTTTTCCATCAATCGTTAATTTTGGCATAGATTACTAAACCTTCGCTGTCTCTTTGATCTTGGCTTCAAATTCATGACGAAATTTGGTGACATAACTACTAATACACATCGTCGTGGCATCACCGAATGCACAAATGGTATTACCACCAATATTATTCACAATCCCTGGTAAATTAATTAAATCAAGTGGTCGACCTTGACCTTCATAAATTCTTTTCACATTGCGATAAACCCAACCGCTACCTTCACGGCATGGCGAACATTGACCGCAGGATTCATGCGCATAAAAACGTGCCGCAATCATCGCCGCCCACACCATGTCAGTTGTTTCATCCATGACGATAATTCCACCGGAACCAGCCATGGATCCCACTGCTTTTAATGAATCAAAATCCATTTTCGTATCAAGTTGATCAGGTGTTAACAGTGGCGCAGAAATACCGCCAGGAATAACAGCTTTTAATTTCTTGCCGCCGAGTATACCACCGGCGTGATCATAAATAATTTCACGTAATGTTGTTCCGTTAGGCAATTCATAGACACCAGGCTTATTGACGTGACCGCTCACGCAAAATAAACGGTTACCGCCATTTTTCTCACAGCCTAATTTGGCAAACCATTCAGCACCTTTTAAAATAATCGGACCAACGCAAGATACTGTTTCCACATTATTAATAACCGTTGGACAACCAAATAAACCGACGACAGCCGGAAATGGTGGCTTTAAACGTGGGAAACCTTTTTTACCTTCGAGTGATTCTAATAAAGCTGTTTCTTCCCCGCAAATATATGCACCCGCACCTTGATGAACAACGACATCTAAATCAAAGCTGGTACCCATAATGCCTTTGCCTAAAAAGTTTCTGGCATATGCTTCTTCAATCGCTGCTTTAAGCGTATTGATCGATTTAATATATTCACCGCGAATATAGACATAAGCTTTGTGACTGCCAATGGCATAACAGGTGATAATGATACCTTCTAAGAATGTATGAGGATCTTTTTCAAAAATGTATTTGTCTTTAAATGTACCTGGCTCACCTTCATCGCCATTGATGACTAAATACTTTGGCTTAGGATTAGCTTGAGGAATAAAACTCCACTTCATCCCCGTCGGGAAACCAGCGCCACCAAGGCCACGTAAATTAGATTTCTTCACCTCATCAATGACTTGAGCCGGTGTCATTTGCGTTAAGGCTTTGCGTGCGCCTTCATACCCTTGATGTTGCAAAAAGGTATCTAAACGATGGGAATCTTTTAAATCAAAATTTCTGGTGACGATTTTTTCCATATGCTTATTTATTATTCTCGATTAATTCGTCGATTTTCTTTTTATTTAAATTGCCGATATAGTCTTTATTGCATTGCAAGATTGGGGCAATCTCACAGGCACCTAAACATTCAACCACACTTAAACTAAATTTACCGTCAGCGGTTGTTTCGCCTTCATCAATACCCAAACGATTTTTAAGATGTTCAATAATTTCTTCTGAACCACGCAAAGCGCAGGCAGTTGTTTGGCATATAGACAAATGACATTTCCCTTTACGAGTTTGATGGAAGAGATGATAGAACTTCACCACTTCATGAACTTGCACGACGGGAAGACCTAAATAGGTTGCAATAGCTTGCTCAGATTCAGGGCTAATGAGCCCTTCTTTTTCTTGAACGGCATGCAAAATGGGTAATAAGGCTGCACGCTTTTGTTCGTATTGAGCGGTAATTTTATCTAATTGTTGTAATAAATCTGCCGTAAAAATAGACGCCTCCAGCTTAACGATCTAACTCACCAGCGATCATGTTGACTGAACCAAATGTAGGTACAAGATCAGCCATCATTTCGCCTATTAAACATTTATGCAAAGCACCCATGATCGGGAAACATGGCGGGTGCACGCGCACGCGCCAAGGATGATCACGACCATCGCTGACAATGTAAAACCCTAATTCACCATTAGCCCCCTCGACGGGGAAATACGCTTCACCGACCGGAGGTTTAATGCCATGGCCGTACATGACTAATTTAAAATGGTTCATCAAGCCTTCAATATTTCCATAGGTAGCTTCTTTTGGAGGAAGCACCACACTCTTTTTATCCGCACTAATGCCTTCATAATATTTACGGGTACTACCTTGCAGTGTTGGATCGAGATTAACTTGCTCTCCCAACATCCCTTCGGTTTCACCCATCTTGGCACGGTCAACCATTTCGGAAGCAGGAATAATTTCACCGGTTAATTCACCGACGATTGGGCCATCGGGAATTAATTGAAAACATTGTTCAATAATACGCAAACTTTGTTCCATTTCTGCCATGCGCACAAAATAACGGTCTAAATTGTCCCCTGTTTTTCCGACGGGAACTTCGAAATCTAATTTATCATAAATTAAATAAGGACTGGCCTTACGCACATCATACGCAACGCCTGTTGATCTTAAAAAAGGACCTGTAATGCCATACGCAATGGCATCTTCCGCAGAGATACGGCCTGTATCTTTCATGCGGTCAAAGAAAATACGATTGCGTGTTAATAATTCATCACCTTCGATGAGAACTTTACGGACATCGGCAATTTTTTGAAAGGCACGATCCGCAAATCCTGGGGTTAAGTCTGCTTTAACACCACCCACACGCACATAGGAAATGGTCAAACGGGCACCGGTGATTTCTTCGACGAGCTCGTATAAATATTCACGGGCTTTGATCATATAAAGGAACACGGACATGGCACCTAATTCCATGGCCGTTGCACCAATACAGGTCAAGTGATCCGTG
>CAYZPQ010000027.1:11219-13989 GCA_964480185.1 uncultured Planctomycetales bacterium
CGAGAAATTTCACTCATGATGACACGGATATATTGCGCACGTGTTGGTGTTTCAATGCCAAGCAGTTTTTCAACGGTCATGGCAAAGCCAACATTATTAATTAATGGAGAAACATAATTCAAACGATCTGTATAGGGAAAGCATTGGGCATACATGACGGTTTCGCACATCTTTTCAAAAGCACGGTGCAAATAACCAATTTCAATATCGACGCCCTTGATCTTTTCACCTTCTAATTCCATGATCATACGGATAACACCGTGCATGGCGGGATGTGAAGGACCAACGTTTAATAACATGGATTTTGTTTGTGTTGCCATTATATACCCTTAATTCTGTGGACCAATAAGCGGTTGACGTTTATTGACCTGATAATCTTTGCGTAAGGCATGGCCTTTAAATTCTTCATACATTAAAATACGTCTTAAATCCGGATGTCCCTTAAATTTAATCCCAAACATATCCCACACTTCACGCTCATACCAATTCGCACCAGGCCATAAATCACACAGCGTATCCACTTCCGGATGGGATTCATCGACGGGAACTTTAATGCGAATGCGGTGATTGTATTTTAAAGAAAAGAAATGATAAACCACTTCAAAACGATGTTCTTTTTGGATACGGCCACCGGCAAAAAATAAATAATCAACCGCTGTTAAATCCATTAAGAAATTAAATTCTAATTCAGGAGTTTCTTTTAAGAATTTTCCAACAGCCTTTAAAGCAGCTGGACGAATAAGCACCGTTTCATCCCCACGGAAAGCATGGGTTTCGATAATATCTTGAGCAAATTTTTCTTGGACGCGTTCTAAAGGTGTCATGAGCCGGATTCGATATGTTTAATATGTGTTTCAATGGAATAAGGTTGTGCAATATGATCTGGGCGACCAATTTTGGCATTAGGATCATATAAACTGCGTGATTGCTCACCTTTTTGAATTTTATCCTGCAATTTCATTAACCCATCAATGACATTTTCTGGTCGTGGTGGGCAACCGGGAATATAAATATCAACAGGGATAATGGTATCAATACCCATAACGGTTGAATAATTATCATAAAAACCACCCGTGCAGGTACAGACACCAAAAGCTACTACCCATTTCGGTTCGCACATTTGATCATGCACTGTTTTTAAAACCGGCGCCATTTTATGACTAATTGTACCGACGACAAAGAGCACGTCTGATTGACGTGGTGAAAAGCGTGGGAAACCTGCCCCAAAACGGTCAATGTCATAATGACCTGCTGCCGTTGACATGTATTCCATCCCGCAACACGCGGTGACGAAAGGATATTGGAAAATAGAATATTTACGGGCCCAACCTAAGGCATCATTAAGTTTGGCTGTAAAGAAATTCGTTGGAGAACTCATGAATGACATCGTATTACTCCCACTCTAAGGCACGCTTCTTGATCACGTACCAAAAACCCAAGACAATAAAACCCATAAAGACAGCCATTTCCGCTAAACCAAAAAGCCCAAGTTCACGAAACTTAACCGCCCATGGGAATAAAAACACCATTTCCACGTCAAAGACAATAAAAAGCATGGCCACAATATAAAAATGCACGGGCATATTGCCGCCGGGTAAAGAAAAAGGTTCTTTCCCGCATTCAAATGTTTTGGACTTTTCGGCGCTAGGATATTTAGGAGCAATAAGCTTTGGAATGGTTAGCAAAAGGACAGCAATAGCCAAAGCAAATAAAAATGCAAATATGATAGCAAGGTATTCGAGCATTTTAAGGGGTGTTCCAGTTAAGTTTAGTAATTCAATGAAATAAAAACGTTTTAATGAATACGATACAGGATAATGATAAATTGGCAAAAGGTCAATTTCTAATTGAAAATATTAATTCATGATCCCTATTTGACGTGCAGTTGTTTAAAATAAACAACATATAGAAATAATTGACAGCCCCCTAGCAAAGCGTATAATTTCCAGAATTACTTAATTTCCTGATTCTCATAAGCTGATAAATCAGCTAACAGGAAAACGGGGGAACCAAGACCACTGGCCATATAGGCCTTGGGGCATATATCTGTATCCATGATAAGGAGATACTCACTCCTAGCCCGACAGCTAACTCCGTAAGTTTATCCTGAGGGGAAAACGCCAGGGACTATGTATCCTCTGGTTTTTTATTTCCCAAAAACAATTAAAGGACCTATGTTTAACCAACTGAAACAATTATTTATAGGTAAAGCCCGCGATCCACACGATCAACATGTTTTTCACAGTATGTCCCTCATTGCTTTTTTTGCCTGGGTAGGCTTAGGGGCGGATGGACTTTCCTCGTCATGCTATGGGCCAGAAGCTTCTTTTCTTGCGCTTGGGGAACATCGTTTCTTAAGTGTGTTTGTGGCTTTATTATCCGCCTTAACTATTTTTCTGGTAAGTGCCAGTTATTCTCAAATTATTGAATTATTTCCAAGTGGTGGTGGTGGTTATTTGGTTGCCAGTAGACTCTTAAACCCAACCGTTGGGATGGTCTCTGGGTGTGCTTTACTGATTGACTATGTCCTAACCATTTCGATTTCAATTGCCAGTGGCGCTGATGCCCTTTTTAGTTTTCTTCCTCCCCACCTTTTACCCTATAAATTATTTGTCGAACTATTTGGCATCACATTGCTCATGGTCATGAACATGCGGGGAGTAAGGGAATCAGTCATTCCTTTAGTACCCATTTTCATGATCTTTATCGCTACTCATTTATTCGCAATCATCTATGGTATTGCAACCCATGTGCCTCAAGCACCACACAT
>CAYZPQ010000027.1:13999-16914 GCA_964480185.1 uncultured Planctomycetales bacterium
CTGACGATCGAGAAGACCCGGACCGAAAGCGGAGACGCAGCCACCGAAAAAGCGGTCTTCGACAAGATGTCGTAGTCGTAGGCATGCTACGCGAGCCTAAAGTGAAAACAGGAAAGAAAACGATGTTGTATATGTCCGCTTCCCTGGCTTTTACTGTCGTCGGGCTTATCATCTGTTACCTTCTTTTTGATCTATCACATACTCCTGGCAAAACATTAAATGCCAGCTTATTTGAAAATTTAGTGGCAAGCTGGAGTGCTCCGTGGGGACATCTCTTCCTTCTTATTGCATTATTATCCGAAACCATGCTTCTTTTCGTGGCTGCCCAAACGGGTTTTCTTGATGGCCCACGTATTTTAGCGAATATGGCGTTAGACCGTTGGGTCCCTTCACGCTTCTCTTCGTATAGCGATCGCTTGGTCAGTCAAAATGGTATTTTGGTGATGGGCATTGCCGCATTAATCATTGTTATTTTTACCCATGGTTCCGTTGCTATTTTAGTTGTTCTCTATAGTATCAACGTATTCATCACATTTTGCTTATCCCAATCCGGGATGGTGGTGCATTGGTGGAAAAATCGGCAAACCGAAAAAGCGTGGATTAAGAAAATATGTGTTAATGGATTAGGTCTCATTTTAACCAGCTTTATTCTCATCACCATGGTGATCTTGAAATTCCATGAAGGTGGTTGGATGACATTACTCATGACCGGGGGCTTAGCATATTGCGCCTGGAAAATCCGCGGTCATTATCGACTGACGATTGAAAAATTAAATCGTTTGTCTATTTTGGTGTCAGCCATTGAACAAGATTTACCAACGGGCAATGGCGTTGTTGATAAGCCAACTCCTGATGGGCGCACAGCCATTGTTCTCGTCAATGGGTATAATGGATTAAGCATTCACACCCTCTTAAATGTCATGCGCATTTTTGGGAAAGATTGTAAAAACTTTGTGTTTATTCAAATCGGTGTCATTGATGCGGGGAATTTTAAAGACAGCGAAGAGTTTACAAAACTTAAAACATCAGTAGAAAATGATTTAAAACGTTATGAACAATTAATGACCGCCCATGGTTTTTATGGCAAAGGGTATTGTTCGTTTGGAACAGATGTGACTGATCAAGTGACTCAATTGACAGTTCAACTTTTCCGCACTTATCCCAATTGCATTGTGTTTGGTGGTCAATTAGTATTCGAAAAAGACTCTCTGGCGAACAGGGTTCTTCACAACTACACCGTCTTCGCCGTCCACAAACGCCTTTATTATGAAGGCATCCCCATGATGATTTTACCTATCCGCGTCAAATAATAAAAAATGTACCAGCTACCTCATATTTGGTAGCTGGTACATTTTCTTAAATACTTTTCTGCAGGAAATTGACAATATGAAGAACAAGGGCACGCGGAAGAAAACGTATTACGAAGGTTAGCAATTTATTAATTTGACCTGGAACAGCAACGGGGATCTTTTTAATCATCGCCTTATAGCCGTAACGCGCAATCTGTTGAGGGGATGGAAGTTTACGTCCTTGCGTTAAGCGTACCGGACTTTTAAAGGCACTTACTTGAAAATCTGTAGCAGTGGGGCCTGGGCATAAACAGGTGACCGTTACACCAGCTCCCTTCAACTCATGGCCAATAGCTAAAGAAAATGATAAGACAAAAGCTTTCGTAGCATAATAAACTGACATCAATGGACCAGGCTGAAATGCAGCCGTTGATGCTACATTTAATATGAAACCCTGACGACGTTTTACTAAGTCAGGTAAGAATAAACGTGTTAATACCGTCACCGCCGTGCAATTTAATGCAATCATTGCCTGCTGTTTATTGACATCTGAGTCGACGAATAAACCACCATCTCCAAGACCTGCATTATTAACTAACACATCAATGGCCTGACCCGCTTGCTGCACACGTTCATACACTCTTAAACATTGAGCTTGATCAGATAAATCCGCATCAATGGTCATGATGTGAATACCAAAACGTGTTTTTAATTCCTGGGCTGCTTTATCAAGTTTAGCTTTCGTCCGTGCAACTAGAACTAAGTCATAGTGGTGTTGCGCGAATTCCTCTGCTAATGCATAGCCAATTCCGCCGGAAGCACCTGTTATCAGGGCACAGCGACTCATGGTTTTGTTCCAATTTGTTGAGCTATGCCTTCAAACATATATTTCTTATCGTACACGCCAATAAAACCAACCTCATGCATCACACGCATGATTTCTTGAGATGATGGAAAAAACTTATTGGACACACTTAAATAAGCAAATGAATTGTACTCGCGACGATGAAATACTGTCTTACCAAGCCAAGGCATTAATCGTTCAAAGTAACAATGGTACAATCCTTTTTGCCATCCTTGAGAGGGCTTATTTAAATCTAATGATGTAAAACGACCGCCTGGCTTTAACACACGGTACATTTCAACCAAGCCTTGTTTCATATTCTTTAAGTTCCTTAAACCAAAACCCATGACAATCCCATCAAAATGATTATCATCGAAAGGTAGCTGCAAGGCGCTCGCTTGATGAAATCGGATATTCGTCAAACCCAATTGATTAACCTTAGCCTGAGCAATGGCAAGCATTTCTTGAGCTACATCGACGGCATCGATCGTAATTCCTTGATAATGCTGCGCGATTTTAATGGCCATATCACCGCTTCCCGTACAAATATCCAAAACACGCATCCCTGGTTTCAATTCAAGCGCTTTGAGCGTATCAAATTTATAGCTCTCCTGTTGGCCTAATGAAATCACTTTATTGAGACGATCATACTTAGGGGCTAATTGATTAAAGAATGCTTTGTTGGCTTCTTCCCACGAATCTGTTTTAAAATATTTATCAAATCCCACTTCATATAAAGGTTTTTGCTGATCCATCATGTCCCCTTTCAAATTATTTCTTCC
>CAYZPQ010000028.1:0-1715 GCA_964480185.1 uncultured Planctomycetales bacterium
TGGCACAGGTTTATAATCATATCATCATGCCTTTGGCGAATACCCGTGATAAACGCAATCAAGTTATTTGGGGCATTAAAGATTTTGAACATCGTTTTCGACGTAAACCAGAGGGCATGTGGTTGGCAGAAACGGCAGTTGATTTAGAGACACTTGATTTATTAGCTGAATTCGGCGTGAAGTTTACGGTCTTAGCACCTAATCAAGCCCGTCGTGTGAAAGAAATTAATCAAGACATGGCCTGGCGTGATGTGAGTTATGGTAAAGTTGATCCACGTGTTCCTTATGTGTGTTATTTGCCCTCAGGTCGTTCCATTACAATCTTCTTTTATGATGGCCCAGTTGCGCAAAGTGTCGCGTTTGAAGGATTGCTTAATAATGGTGAATATTTTGCCCGTCGCTTAACACGTGAATTTAATCCCAACATGCCTTTGCCGCAATTAGTCCACATCGCCACCGATGGTGAAACCTATGGGCATCATCATAAGTTTGGTGATATGGCGTTAGCCTATGGATTAAATTATTTAGAACAACATGATTTAGCTCAACTGACCATTTATGGTGAATATTTAGAAAAGTTTCCTCCGATCATGGCGGTTGAAATTGTGGAACAGTCCTCATGGAGTTGTGCGCATGGGGTGGAACGTTGGCGTTCAAATTGCGGATGCTCGACGGGTGGAGGAGCAAATTGGAATCAACTATGGCGTGCGCCATTGCGTGATGCCTTAGATTGGCTTCGCGATGAATTAATTCCTTTGTATGAAAGTAAATTAGGTGCGTTTGTCTCAAATCCTTGGGATTTGCGTGATCAGTACATTGAAATCTTGTTAGACCGTAGCCCAGCTCTTGTGGAACAATTTTTAACACGGCATATTAATTCTCATTTAACACCTGAACAAAAAATTACGGTCTTAAAGCTTTTGGAAATGCAATACAATGCCTTGTTAATGTACACGTCATGCGGCTGGTTCTTTAATGATGTGTCAGGCCTTGAATCCGTGCAGATTTTAAAATATGCAGCGCGTGCGATTCAATTAGCCAAAGAAGTGGGTGGCTCTGATTTAGAAATGCGTTTCATTGAAGAATTACGTAAAGCCAAAAGTAATATTCCTGAATATGTCGATGGGGCTTATGTGTATCAGACCATGGTCAAGCCATCGATCGTTGATTTGTTACGTGTGACAGCTCATTATGCTGTTAGCTCTTTATTTGAAGAGTATCCAACGAATGCTTCTTTATATTGTTATACCGTCTCCAGTCAGCGTTATGAGCTCAAAGAAGCAGGAAGGCTTAAGCTCGCCGTGGGTCGGGCCACGGTTAAATCCAATATTACGTTTGAAAAAGCAGATATCAGTTTTGCGGTATTGCATTTAGGTGACCATAATTTTATCGGTGGGGTGGATCATTTAAATGATGTTGATTTTGCCGCCATGCAGGAAAAGATTAAAGCAGCATTTTTTGAAAGCAATATTCCTGATGTGATTAGCCTTATCAATTTTTATTTTGCTCATCACAATTATTCACTATGGCATTTGTTTAAGCAAGAGCAGCAACATATTCTAAACCAGGTGCTGCAGTCCACCATGGAAGATATTGAAACATCATTCCGTCAGATTTATGACCATCATTATCCGTTGATGCAAATCAAGAATGAGTATCGCTTGCCCTTGCCGCGTATGCTGATGACTGTCGTCGAGTTTGTTTTAAATAGGGAT
>CAYZPQ010000028.1:1725-3307 GCA_964480185.1 uncultured Planctomycetales bacterium
CAGCGTTATTAGAAAGTGATGATATTGATACAGACCAATTAAAAGTTTTAGTTGAAGAAACTAAACGGTGGGCCTTTAAACGGGACCAAGTTAATTTTAGCTATATTGCCAGTCAACGTGTGAGTCGATTATTGGGTCGTTTATTAGAGCATCCAGATGACTTGGTATTAATGGACAAAATTATTATCGTCCTAGAATTGCTCAATACGTTAAATTTGGAATTAGATTTATGGCGTGCCCAAAATCTTTATTTTAAAATGTCGAAGACGATTTATACGGAAATTGTTGCCCAAGGGGAGAAGGATCAATTGGCTCAAGCATGGATTAAGTCTTTTGATCGCCTTGGAGACTTATTGCAAATTCGTCCTTTGGTGTCGTTGGTTGGAGTGAGTTAATGAAACGCCACAGTGGTATTTTATTGCCTATCAGTTCACTGGCCAGTGAATATGGCATCGGTGATTTAGGCCCTAGTGCCTATGCCTTTATTGATTTTTGCAAACAATCTGGCCAAACATTATGGCAAGTGCTTCCCTTAAATCCCACCGACGGTATTAATGGCCATTCACCGTATAGTTCCGCATCAGCTTTTGCTGGAAACCCTTTATTCATTAGCCCGGTTTTATTAGCAGAGCAAGGGTTATTAAACAAAGCTGAATTAAAGCATGCGCATGTGGCGGCGTCATCGCGTATTGATTTTGATAAAGCCGTGGCATTGAAAGAAAAGTTACTTTCCAAAGCATTTGCCCGTTTTTCTAAAAATACACCGCCACCAGAATACCATCGTTTTATTGAGACCAATACCTGGGTTGAAGATTATGCATTATTTCTGGCAATTAAATCATTACAGCATCAACAAAGCTGGAATCAATGGCCTAAGCCGTTGCGCACACGGCAATCACGTGTTTTAAACGAGATAGTCCGTCGGGAGAAGGTAGCGATTGATCGCATTAAATTTATTCAGTATGTTTTTTATAAGCAATGGATTGATTTAAAAGCATATGCCAATGCCCAAGGTGTTCAAATTGTCGGTGATATTCCCATCTATGTGAATTTTGATAGTGTTGATGTCTGGTGTAATCCTGGTTTATTTCAAATTGATACTCAGGCTAATTTGAAATTTGTCAGCGGTTGTCCGCCAGATTATTTTTCGAAGACGGGGCAGCGCTGGGGAAATCCAACGTTTAATTGGGCGCAGCTCAAGAAAACAAAATACCAGTGGTGGATACAACGCATTGCCCATAATTTGATGTTATTCGATTATTTGCGCATTGATCATTTCCGAGGATTCTTAGGGTTTTGGCAAATTCCGGCACATGAGAAGCTCGCTGTATTTGGCCGTTGGGTTAAGGCGCCCGGCGCTGATTTCTTTAATAAATTAAAGAAACAATATACAGAAGATGAACCGCAAGAAAAATTTTATAAATATATTGAAGATTTTATATACGATACTGTATGTTGTGAATAAAATAAATTAAGGAGATACATAAAAATGATAAAAATTGAGTTATTAACACAAAATAAACAAATAGAATTAAATCCAAAAGAGGATAAAAACAAAATTATAGAGCTTATGCAATGGCTT
>CAYZPQ010000028.1:3317-16803 GCA_964480185.1 uncultured Planctomycetales bacterium
TTACCATTGATCGCCGAGGACTTGGGAGAAATTACTGAGGATGTCACACGGCTCATGCGGCATTTTAATTTCCCGGGTATGCGTGTATTGCTTTTTGGTCTTGGGGGAGACCCTAAGACAAATCCTCACGTGCCTGCTAATTTTCCCGTCAATTGTGTGGCTTATACAGGTACGCATGATAACAATACTGTGCAAGGGTGGTTTTATTCCGAATCCAAAGATTATGAACGGGCTTTACTTCCTAAAGTTTTAGGGAGTAAAATAAATCCTTCTCAATTGCATTGGACCATGATTGAAGTATTGCAAAAATCTCAAGCATCTATGATCATGATTGCGATGCAAGATATTTTGGGATTGCGTCAAGATGCGAGGCTTAATACGCCGGCGACCAAGGTCAATAATTGGGCATGGCGGCTCACTCCAAAACAATTAACGCTTAAATTAGCACAACAATTAAAACGTCTAACTGTAAAGGCAGGTCGTTATGGCATTAAGTAAAAAATCAATGACATTACTCATTATCATCGTCGTCACGGCCGCAATTATCGGTATCAAATTATACCAAGGCACCCAAGTGAAAGCCGTTGAATCAAATGAAGCCCGTTCCAAGGGGCCTAAGGATGCCAAAGTCAAAATTGTCGAGTTTGTTGATTTTCAATGCCCGGCGTGTGCGTATGGGTTTGGTGTACTTGACTCTTATGTGAAGAAGTATCCTCAAGATATTTATGTTCAAGTGAAATATTTCCCTTTGATTCGCGCTCATCGTCATGCCATGGTCTCGGCATCGTACAATGAATGTGCGGCACGTCAGGGAAAGTTCTGGGAAGTGGCAGGACCGATGATGGCGGCTCAATCGCAGTGGTCTGAATTGATTAGTGCGGAAGGGATGTTTACAGATTTAGCGAAGAATGCGAATATGAATTTGGATCAATTAAAGCAATGTTTAGAAAATCCTGACACGAAACAAGCGGTGGAAGACGATCGATTGCTGGGCAGCTCCATGCAAATTCAATCCACACCCACTTATTTTATTAATAATAAAATGGTGGTAGGGGGAAAGGCCCTTGAGGAAGAGTTAAAAACATATTTCCCCGGAGGCGTGTGATGTTTATTGCCCGATGGATTATTGGAAGTGTTTTTTTATTTTCCGGGTTTCAAAAAGCGATTGTCCCGTATCAAAACTTTTTATATAATTTACAAGCCTATCAACTTATCCCGTCGGGTTTAGATACAATCATTGCCATGGTCTTCCCATGGGTCGAATTATTTCTTGGCTTATTTATCGTATTAGGTTTGTGGACAGCAGTAGCCTTGCGTATTGCCAGTGTATTTAATGCTGTTTTTATTGTGGTCATTGGTCAAGCCTTGTTAAGGGCCATCCCCTTAGGTAATTGTGGGTGTTTTGGTGAATCCATTCATATTCCTCCAGCAGTCATGATCATTGTCGACAGTGTCATGCTGCTCATCAGTATCCTCATGTTAAAGCGTTTTAATCAAACACAGCGTTTTAGTTTAGATAGTATTTTAAAGTAAACAACAGCTTTAGGTGTTTCTATGCGTTACGTGGCATTGATTCTTAGTTTTATTCTCTGCGTACCTCTGGGGTATACAGATGTATTAAAGACCGCTAATGTCGCCGGTCAATTTTACCCAGCCGAGGCCGGTGAACTGACCTCGATGGTTGATGGTTTTTTAAATAAGGCGAAGGCTGCCAGGGGATATCGGCAATCCCGTCTTATTATTGCACCCCACGCCGGCTATGTATATTCAGGTCCTATTGCAGGGTATGCGTACCATCGCCCCAAGTCATTATGCGTCATTTCAAGGTGCAGCATTATGGCCTCAGGGTGGATTTCAAACACCGTTGGGAACTGTGCCCGTCGATGAAGCACTGAGCAAGGCCTTGCAAGAATCAACACCTGGTATTATTGAATTGCCAACAGCCTTTGACCGTGAACATGCGCTTGAAGTTCAACTGCCATTTGTTCAACGCACCTTAGGGAAAGATATTAAAATTGTCCCCTTGCTCATGGGCCAGCCTGATCTTAAATTTTGTGAACAGTTAGCAAAGAGTTTAAATAAGATCATGAATGAGCGCGAGGATATCATTGTCATTATATCGACGGATATGTCGCATTATCATCCTTATGATGTTGCCAATGCCATGGATGCCAAGACACTTGATATGATTCATCGAGGAGATTTAGAAGGATTCTGGAATGGGCATTTATCTGGCCAATTGGAAATGTGTGGTTTTGTCGGTGTTATGACGGGGATGATGTTAGCCAAACTGCAAGGCTTCAGTGATGTTGAAGTGTTTAAATACGCCAATTCAGGAGACACGGCCCCTGCGAGTAAAGCGAATGGAGTGGTGGGTTATCAGGCGATTGGTTTTTATCCCACTCCCCATGAGGATGCTCTAAAACAACCATTGACCGATGTACAACACCAGGAATTATTACGTATTGCGCGCACCTCAATTGAGAGTTATATACGCACTGGTGAAAAGGTTGCGTTGCAGATTGCTGACGCTCGCCTTAATCAGGTGCAAGGGGCGTTTGTCACTATTCAAAAACAAGGCCAATTAAGAGGGTGCATTGGTCACATTATTGGCCAATATCCCTTAGCACAAACCGTGCAGGAAGTGGCCATTGCCGCAGCCACGCAAGACCCACGGTTTAATCGCTTAAGCGTTGATGAACTCACTGAGATTAAATTAGAAGTTTCTGTCCTATCTGTTCCAAAGTTAATTCAAGATGCCGGTGAAATTATTTTAGGAACACATGGGGTCATTTTATCCGACGGGAAAAATCATCAAGGAGTTTTCTTGCCGCAAGTGGCAACGGAAACAGGCTGGGATAAGGAACACTTCTTAAATGAATTGTGTCAGCAAAAAGCAGGTCTAACGCCTGGATGTTGGAAAGACCCTCTGGTTAAATTGTATACATTTACCGCTGATATCACGCATGAGTAAAATTAAACCTATTTTAATTTCTGTATTTGTGATGGCCTGGCTCGTTGTTTTTCATTACGAGTCTATACGCTATTTTTATCTTCAGCCTTTGCTCAAGAAAGAATTGCCTAAGGTTAAATTATTATATCCACCGGCAGGTTGGATTATGTTTTTCAATGTGGGCCCTGGTTATGGTTATGCCCAGGTGTATGGTGTCAAAGAAGGGCGTACACAAGCCATTGAACCGCATGATATTTTATTAACCCGTTCCATTGGCTATGATAATATCAATCGCAATGCCCTTAGCACCGTCTTAGATAGCACGATGGCCAAACCATTTTGTGATTTTTTAGAGAGGAAATTCCCTTATTATGATTCATTCATTGTAACCTATGTGCATTATCCAAACCGTAGTGAAAGAAAGTTTGAACGTTTAGAACAAGCAAGGTATCAATGCCCATGAAGAAAATATGGCATCAATTATTTTTAGAAGAAAGGCCATCCATTGCATTGGCTTTTTTTCGTATAGCGGTGGCATTGACCATTGGTATTCACGTATTGCCTACCTTCATGCATTTGGATGATAATTATTATCCAACGGCATTAAAGTCTCTCAACGGATCATTTTTCCCTCACGGTATTTTGATGTGGGTAAGTCAAAGTCCGGTATGGATGATTAATTGTGCGGTCATTATCTTTTGTATTGCGTTGTTGTCATTTTTTATTGGTTGGCGTACACAAATCAGCGGCATCGTCTTAACATTAGCCTGTTATTATTTTTATGCCCTCAATAGTTTTTATATTGGAACTTTATCGTGGGACATTCTCTTAGTCACGCTCGTCTTAATGATCGTCACACCATACCCAGGTGATTATTTCTCAATTGATGCCTTGCGGCATGCTAATCGATTTGATTTTCGTCGGGAAAGACCATTTTTTATTCAGCGGTTATTGCAATGTCAGATTGCATTTACATTCTTCTATACAGCTCTATACAAAATTAGTGCCCAGGGTAATTGGTTAACAGGTAATCCTATTTACGAGCTTATGAATTTACCGACGAGTGGGGTGATTAAGAATTTCATGTTTAAAGAATGGCTAGGGGGAGAACCTCGGCTTTGTTATGTGATCGGCATTAGTGTGATTTGCTGTGAACTATTAATGCCATTTCTATTATGGTATAAGCGCACGCGACGTAGTGCTATTGTCTTAGGGTGTATTTTCCATGTGCTATTGCTATTAACCATGGATGTGCCATCGATCTTCTTCTTTTTATTTCCAGCTCAATTGATGTTATTTATTAATCCACGGGACATTGTGCAATGGATTGACACCAAGCGTCAGCAGTACGCCAATGTTCCTCGTGTGATCATTGTTTTTGATGGCCATTGTGGATTTTGCCGCATCAGCATCGGTTGGCTTAATGTTATGGATTTATTTGGACGACTTGAATTTGTCAGTGCTCATGCGGTGGATGTCACCACACTTCATTCTCAATTAACATTAGATAAAACCCTCAAACAGATGTATGTTATCGAGCAAGGCGATCGATTAACGGCAGGGTTTTATGGGTTTAGGCGTTTGTGTTGGTATTTACCCATGCTTTATCCCATGGTGTTTGTTGCCTACTTGCCTTTCGCAGGTCCCCTTGGTCAATTGGTGTATCGTTGTATTGCAGCCAATCGATTTTTATTTCATCAACACCGTCAATGTAAGGATAATCACTGTTTAGGATGATTGCACCTCGAGATATACCTAAAGCGATTTGGATTCATACCATTATCATTATTGCCTTTGGTTTAGTAGCCCTTTATAGTGCGACTGTGAATAATGTGCGTGTGGGGCAGGGGGTCTTTTATGATCAATTAACACTGGCCGCATTAGGCTTAGTGTTGATGTATGCCATTAGCCGAGGCCATTACCGTTTTTTTTATGATGGGGCGTACATTGCCTATGGCCTTAATTTAAGTTTGCTCCTTCTGGTATTATTTATGGGACGGGAAGCTTTAGGGGCCACACGGTGGATTTCAATCGGAGGTTTTAGTTTTCAGCCATCTGAGTTTAGTAAAATAGCGATGATGATGTTCTTAGCGCGTTATTTCAGCAGCCGTAAAGCAACATTTATGTACAAAGCTAGTTCTGGCTGGTGGGGCTTGTGCAATGAAATCGTTGCTCCGTTGGTATTAACCTTAATCAGTGCCTTATTAATTTTCAAACAACCTGATCTTGGGACAGCGATTTTGGTGATGGGTATTTTTTTAGCGATGTTTTATGTATCGGGAGTTCATCATCGATTGATTTTGATAATGACGGGAGTGGTAGCAATTTTAATGCCTTTTGCCTGGCATTTCTTAAGACCCTATCAACGCAGTCGTTTATTGGTATTCTTAAATCCAGATCATGACCCATTAGGGGCAGGGTATACGGTGATTCAATCTAAGATTGCCGTGGGTTCTGGGCAACTTTTTGGTAAGGGTTGGTTGAGTGGTTCTCAAAGCCAATTGAATTTTTTGCCTGAGCGTCATACAGATTTTATTTTTTCAGTTATCGGCGAAGAATGGGGTTTAATTGGGGCAGGGATTTTATTGTATTGTTACATCATGATCATTGATTGTGCATTGACTTTAGCCACGCATCACAAAGATCGTTTTGCTCAAATGATGGCTGTCGGTATTGCGAGTATTCTAGCCATGCAAGTTGTCATTAATATTGCCATGAATATTGGTTTATGCCCCGTTGTAGGTATTCCATTGCCTTTATTAAGTTATGGCCGTACATCGTTTATTGTTTTTATTGTTATGCTTGGGTTTTTATTAAATTTATGCCAGCGCAGGAAGATTTTCTAAATGTTTCAATGTATTGCACGTGAAAAAATATTACGATATGATAGGAATTTAATAACGATATTACCTAAATGGCCTCTGCCATTTAGGCAGCTATTAAATACGAGACATTGCTGTGAAAAATTTTCGTAAAACTATTAATAAGCAATTGGGTGAAATTCTCGTTGAGCGGGGTGTGATTAACCGTTCAAAGTTAGAGCAGGCCCTTGTATTTCAAAAAGAAAAAGGGTGTTTATTTGGTGAAGCGCTCATTGAACTGAAAATGGCCACCGAAGAGGATATTGTTGCCGCGTTAACATGCCAATACGGTTTTCCTTATCTTCCTTTAGCGAATTATGAAATATCCCCGGAAGTGATTGCAGCGCTCACGCATCAGCTTTGTGTCACGCATTGTTTAGTGCCTATTGACCGAATCGGCAAGAGCCTGACTTTAGCCATGGCCAATCCTTTAAATATTCAAGCTATCGAAGACATTGAGGTAGCAACCAATTGTTCTGTGCAAGTGTTTGTGAGCACAGCGAGTGATATAAAAAATTCCATTAAACGATACTACGAGAAAAATTGATGCTCCCCTCACGGCGGCGTCTTCAAGAAATTCTGCTTCGTGATGAAATTATTACCCCCGATGCTTTGGCCAAAGCCTTAGAGCATCAAAAAAAAGCAGGGGGTGAGTTAAGTCGCATTCTTCAAGATTTAAAATTAATTTCCCCTGACCATCTTAGTGTTGCTTTAAGTGAAGCGCTTGAAATGCCTTTGCTTAATTTGTCTGTATTTAGAATTGATCCCGCCTTAATTAAACTTATTCCTAAAGAACTTGCCGAGCAATTTAGTGTCATTGGTGTCTCCAAGATTTCCGATCAAATCACAGTGGCCATGGCTGATCCTTTAGATGTGTATGCCATTGATAATCTCAAGGCCGTCACAGGAATGAATGTCACGCCGATCTTAGCGCGTCCTCGTGATATTCGCAGCGCCATTGAGCGTTATTATGATGCTGATTCAACGACGACAATGGCAGAAATCCTTAAGGATATTAAGGAATCTGGTGAAGTAGAATTAGTCAAACAAGGCCCTGATGCGCTTGATCGGCAAAGTGTTGAAAATTTATCCCAAGAAGCACCCATTATTACGTTGACCAATGCCATTATTCAACAGGCGGTGACCGCCAAAGCGAGTGATGTATTTATTGAGCCGATGGAAGATTGCTTGCGTATTCGTTACCGGGTCGATGGATTAATTCGTGAAATTGATCGCATGGCCAAGGCTTTGCATTTTCCTATCGTCTCGCGTATTAAAGTTATTTCAACATTGGATATTGCCGAACACCGTTTGCCTCAAGATGGCCGTTTTCGCATCACGACGGGCCAAGGTAAAGAAGTTGATTTTCGTGTCAGCGTTCTCCCGACGGCAATGGGGGAAAAAATTGTTTTGCGTATTTTAGACAAGAACCAGGAAATGGTTGATATTGATAAATTAGGTTTTGAATCAAAAGCATTAGTACGACTCAAAGAAGCCTGTCAAAGGCCGCATGGCATGATCTTAGCGTGTGGTCCGACGGGGAGTGGTAAAACGACAACGCTCTATGCCATTTTAAAACATATTGATTCCCCCGGAAAAAACATTGTTACCGTTGAAGACCCTGTTGAATTTCAAATGAAGGGTTTTAACCAGGTCAATATACGTAATGAATTTGGTCTGACTTTTGCAACTGCGTTGCGTTCGATCTTACGTCAAGATCCCGATGTCATCTTAATTGGTGAAATCCGAGATGCGGATACTTTAGACATTGCGGTCAAAGCCGCTTTAACAGGCCATTTGGTTGTCTCTTCATTGCACACGACCACAGGCCCTGGCTCTATCACGCGGATGATTAATATGGGCATTGAACCTTTTTTGATTACATCGTCGGTGATTGCGATCGTAGCCCAACGTTTAGTTAGGCGTTTATGTTTAAAGTGTCGGGAAGAATTTAAATTGCCGCCAGAGCTTGTTGAGCAATACGAATTAAATCGATTATTACCAGGACATCCCGGCATGTTTTATCGTCCCAAGGGTTGTGACAAATGTTTTAAAACAGGGTATCAAGGGCGTGTAGGGATCACAGAAATTTTAGTGTTAACAAATCCTATTAAAGAATTGATTTTAAGCGGGGCATCAGAATTAGACATTAAAAATGCGGCCCGTCAATCGGGTATGCATACCATGCGCGAAGACGCTATCTTTAAAGCAGCCCAGGGATTAACATCATTTGAAGAGGTAGTTCGTTTAACTGCCGCAGATTAAATTTATGGAATCAAACCGCGACCGTATCATTAAAGAAATTAGGCAATTACCCAATCTGAATCCAGCGTTGCTCGATGAAGCATTGGTGCTGGAGCGTGAGCATAAAGCAGGGTTAATTGCGGCCTTGATTAAATCAGGTGTTATTACCGAACAGCAATTATTAATTATTCTCATGCGGCAATTGCATATTCCTTGTGTGGATTTGACCAAATACCGTTTTGATGAGAAATTAAAGACGATTATCGACGAAAAGACAGCCAAGCATTATGGGGTCATGCCTCTATCAGCTCATAGCGATACATTAACGATTTCTTTATCTGATCCGTTGAATTTAATCTGTGTCGATGATTTAAGAAATTTGACGGGTAAGCATATCGACATTGTCCTGAGCAGTTCCTCCCAAATTCATCATGCCATTGAAACATTTTATGCGCAAACTCAAACACTGGCTGCCGCCGCACAGAATGTGCAGGATACTGATTTTGAATTGGTTGAAGAGAGTAAGGGGGGATTAAAACTTGCTGATGCCGAAGGCGCAGAAGAGGCTCCTGTTATTCGCATGGTGAATCTCGTTGTTAAAGAAGCGATTCGCCAGCGCGCATCCGATATTCACATGGAGCCTTCTGAGCAAGGCATGCGGGTGAGATTTCGTATTGATGGTGTGCTTCAAGATATTTTAACCATACCTAAAGAAACGCAAAATAGTGTGGCGGTCAGAATCAAGATCATGTCACGCATGGATATCACAGCCACTCAAATCCCTCAAGACGGCCGTTTTAAAATGCGTTTGGCAGCCCAAGAAATCGATTTTCGTGTTTCTATGTTACCGACGACATTTGGCCAGAAAATTGTCATGCGGATTTTAGACCGTGGTAATTTATCCGTGGGTTTAAGTAAATTAGGATTTTCTGATCGTTCCATGAAGCTTATGGAAGAGGCTATTTATAAACCGTTTGGGATGATTTTGGTCACTGGTCCAACAGGAAGCGGAAAATCAACAACATTGTATTCATTGATTAATAAATTAAATACGCCAGACCGTAATATTATTACCATCGAGGACCCGGTGGAATATTTAGTAGATGGATTAACTCAAATTGAAGTGAAGCATGATATAGGATTAAATTTTGCCGTCGGGCTTAAAGCTGTATTGCGCCAGTCTCCGGATGTGGTCATGGTGGGTGAAATCCGTGATTCCGAAACAGCAGACATTGCCATCAAAGCTTCGTTAACAGGTCAATTGGTTTTATCGACGCTGCACACGAATGATGCCGCAGGTTCTTTAACGCGTTTAGTTGATATGGGATTGGAATCATTCTTAGTAGCATCGTCATTAATCATGGTCTGTGCCCAACGATTATGCCGACGGATTTGTCCTTATTGTAAAAAGCCTATGGATGTGCCTAAAGAGGCTTATGCAAAAATTGCGCATTTATTGCCAGAGAATATGGTCTTTTATGAAGGGAAGGGGTGTGAGCGTTGTCGAGGGACAGGGTTTCATGGTCGTTTAGGGATTACCGAGATTTTAATCATCGACGATGAAATTCGGGCTATGCTTATTGGCGGTAAAACCTCATTAGACATTGCCCGTCATGCCTGTAAAAGTCAAGGGATGCGATTGCTTTTTGAAGATGCCATTGATAAAATGTCTCAAGGCTTAACAACACTGACAGAAGTGTACCGCGTACCAGCCCAAGAACAAGATTAAGGTAAACGCCATTATTGTTTCTGTAGGGGAGGACCTTGTGTCCGCCCAGATTTTAAAAAAGATTGTATATATTAGCCTAGAACAAAAGCATCACACGCATTCGTAGGGGAGGACCTCGTGTCCTCCCGATTTTTAAACAAGATTATATATCAGTCCAAGAGCATCACACATATTCGTAGGGGCGGATCTCGTGTCCGCCCGCATTTAGAGAGGATTATATGGAAAACGCCCCCCACATGCTATTAGGTGAAATTTTATTGCAACGCAAGTACATCACCACCGAACAGCTTACCCATGCCTTAGAAGTACAGAAAAAAGAAAATGGTTTTGTTGGTGAAATACTTGTTAAATTGGGTTATCTTGAAGAGCGAGATATTGTAGTGGCACTTGTGATTCAATGCGGGTTGCCGTATATTGCGATCAATAAATACAATGTGGATGCCGCGGTCGTATCCTTGATCCCCGAAGATTTTGCTCGTCGAGAACGCATGATTGGTTTAGACAGAGTGGGGGATGTGTTTAGCGTGGTCATGACGAATCCTTTAACCAAGGAACGTAAAGTAGCACTGGAAAATATGACGCATTGTAAGGTAGCGACGTTTATATCAACTAAAACTGAGATTGACCAAGCCATTGAGCGGCATTACCAACGCTCTTAACAATTTATGCCAACCTATAAATATTCAGCCAAAGATCAAGACGGTAAGAACCTTAACGGGAAGATTGTGGCTGATAATGAAGCCATGATTGTCGTTGAATTGCGTAAACGCAATTTAATCATCCTTTCAATTCAAGAAGAAAAAGACAGTCATGTTGCCAAAAAAGATGCGCCCGCTAAAAAGTTAAAGAAAAAAGTTAAGTCCGAAGACATTGTTATTTTCACCCGTCAATTTGCGACGATGATTGATTCTGGTATTCCCATCGTGCAAGCCATGGAAGCCCTCGAAGAACAAACAACCAATCCGTCATTTCGAGAAACCATTGTGATGATTCGAGATGACATTCAATTGGGTAGTTCTATGTCTGCCGCATTTGCCAAACACCCGCGTGTGTTTGATCAATTGTATGTGAATATGATTCGGGTAGGGGAATCTGGCGGGATTTTACCGACGATCCTTGACCGTGTCGCCATTTACCTAGAAAAGACCGAGAAATTGCGCTCCAAAGTGCAAGCTGCGATGATTTACCCGTCGGTCATTGTCAGTATGGCCTTGGCGATTACATTATTGCTTATTATCAAAGTTGTTCCCACATTTTCCTCAATTTATTCGTCTTTAGGTCAAAAACTTCCTGCCATGACCCAAATGCTCATTGATTTAAGTACATTCCTTCAGCATTATTTTCTGTTTGTTGTCGGGGCTATTATTGGTTTAGTGTTCTTATTTCAACGTTATAAGAAAACAGAAAAAGGTCGTTTGCAGGTAGACTCCATTGCATTAAAACTTCCCATCTTCGGTGAATTAGTGTGCAAGGTTTCCGTGAGCCGTTTTGCCCGCACCTTCTCGACATTAAGTTCAAGCGGGGTGCCTATCTTAGAAGCTTTAGATATTGTGGGTAAAACCTGCGGTAATAAAGTCATTGAATTATTAGTGGATAATGTGAAGACCAGTGTGAAAGAAGGGGAAAGTATTGCCTTGCCTTTGTCAAAGAGTAAAGTATTTCCTCCGATGGTGACGAAAATGATTGCCATTGGTGAAAAGTCTGGTCAAATGGAAAAGATGCTCAGTAAAGTCGCTGAATTTTACGACGAGCAAGTTGATACGGCTGTTGAAGGGTTAACCAAAATCATTGAACCTTTGATTATTGGCTTTCTCGGTATTGTTGTTGGTTTTATTGTCATTGCGTTATTTTTACCCGTACTTAACCTTACTCAGGCGATAAAATAGATGAAGGTTCAAACCATTTTTTTACTTAGCTTCTTAATCGCTTCCCCAGTCCTAGCCCAATCCGAAGGCCCTATTGCGAATCCGGGCTTGGAAGAAATGCTCGAACGTTTAAAAGAGAGTGCCGATCAATTAAGTGCGACCAATGCCTCTGTCAATCAACAGAACGCTCAAATGCGTCGTGATATATCCCAATTGCAATTAAAATTAGGTCAATTGAAAGCGGAAGAAGTTACATTAACTGACGCAGCATTTAAGTTGCAACATAAAGATGAAAGCAAGGCCAAGCAAATTGCTGCATTGCAAAAAGAATTATTTGGTTTAGATGAAAAATTAGACTTATCCCAAGGGGAAATTAAAAAAGCAGCGGATGAGCTTTTAAAAGTTTCTCAAGAAGAAAAGAATGTTGATGAACAATTAAACCAAATTGCGCAAGCCTCATTAGATTCAATAGTCGACCCTCAAGAAGATGAGGCTGCTGCGTCCAAACGCAAAGAGAAAATTAATTTGCTGCGTATGATTGATCAAAGCAAAGAACGTCAATTGCAGCTTAATAAACAATTGTATGAGTTAAAACCAGCTGGCCCACAAACCGATGTGATTCAATTTACAGCCCAGCGTGAGGCTTTACTCGCTCAAATTGAATTAGCCAAAAAACGCCTTTCTCAAACACCTGTTCCGCAAGTGGATATGCAACATATTGATCCCAAAGATGCTGAGGTGCTGTCAAATCAAATGACCAGTTTAGAGAAGAATTATGATGAATTGCGTGATTTATGGGAAAAAATGCAATCCAAGGCCCAGGCCCTTAAGATGAGTACTGATCAACGTGTGGAAAAAGATAAGTTGGAAAGTGGTTTAGGGGATTTAAACAGAGAGGCTGCTAATTTAAAAGCCCAATTGCATGATTTGAGAGAACAAATGGTAGAGTTAGATAAGCGTAAGACCCGGCTTCAAGATGTATTGGCTGGTCAGAAGTAAAAATAACACAAGCTATTGCAGTATATATACTTAATAATATTTTTCCCTCCTAAAAATAAAAACCTTCGACTACCTTGACGCCTCTAGTAAACTGTGTTACCATTGAATTGTAGGGTTAAGCATGCGGATACCGTAAGGAAGAGGTGTCTGTGTGTCAACAATTGGCCTTAATAAGAGTAGCGTAAGAGCGGCGGGATGATAGGCAGTAAATCGTCATTATACCTTCCATGATAGATTCTCATCAGCTCTCTTGTAAAACTCTTAAGGCTGCAAACAAAGGAGCATTACGATGAGAAAGAATAATCAAGGTTTTACGTTAGTTGAAATTATGATCGTGGTAGCGATCATCGCCTTATTGGCGGCTATCGCTATTCCTAACCTGCTTCGTGCTAAGATTTCAGCCAATGATGCCTTAGCCAAAGCTACGGTGCGGTCCATTTCAACCGCTACAGAATCATTCTCAACATCGAATTCTGGTAACTACCCAACTGACATCACGTCGTTAACGGGTGCGTCTCCAGCGTATTTGAACGTACCGTATTGCGGTACAACTGTATCTGGTTTCGCGTATAATTGTACATTTACGACAACCACCTACACTGTTGCCGCTGTGCCAGTCACAATCGGTACATCAGGTACAACGACCTTCACGGTCACAACTGGTGGCGTTTTAACACCGAATTAATGGTTAGTTAAGTTTACCCCGATTCACCTTATGGTGGATCGGGGTTTTTTTATGGGATTTGAATTGGAAGTTTAATTAATTTTGTTACAATACTTATTATGGAACAAAGCTTCTCTAGCTTTGTAATCATTATTAATTACGAGACATTAT
>CAYZPQ010000029.1:0-11170 GCA_964480185.1 uncultured Planctomycetales bacterium
GTCCTCCCGAGTGTCACACAAAATACTGGGAGGACACAAGGTCCTCCCCTACGGATACATTTAGATCAACAATATATTCTTCACAACCCGTCTATTAATCTCCCACTTGACAATTATCCAACAACCGTCTATACTACAACAGTTGTTTATGCAACTAAATATCCCGACTATGACAAAAAGAAATATACAATTAGAAGACTCTTTTGGCTATATCCTTGGCCGTGCCGCCCGTACCATGGGGGCGCACATTAACCGCCGTTTTGACAAGGTGGGTTTTGAGATTACCTGTGAGCAATGGTCCATTTTAGTCAGTTTATGGCAGCATGATGGCCAAACCCAACAAGAATTAGCCGGTCAAACCTGCAAAGACAAGACCAGCATGACCCGTTTAATTGACACCATGGAACGTCATGGCTTGGTTAAACGCACAGCCAATGACAAAGACCGTCGTCAAAAACGCATTGTTTTAACCGCCAAAGGTCGCGCGATGTACAGCAAAGTCGTCGCACTCATGCAAAAAAGCCTTGGTGTTATTGAAAAAAAGATCGCTCCTCGCGATATTGCTATATGTAAGAAGGTGCTGTGCCAGGTTTACAATCACTTAACAGAAATGAATCATATTTAAGGAAGTCTATGAAATACCTAGGGTTTTGTCTCTCTGTAATAGTATTAATGAATGCCAATGTCGCTCATGCCGCTGAAGAAGCTAAAAAGGCTGATGCCCCTAAAAAAGAAGAAGCGAAGAAGCCAGGCCCACCAGCCTTTGCTGTCAAAGTCGTCGTGGTTGAAGCCAAGCAACAAGTAGTGAATGAACAAATTGCCGTTGTTGGTTCTTTAGCAGCGAATGAAGCTGTTGATATTAAAAGTGAGATTGACGGAGAAATCAAAGAGATTAAATTTGAAGAAGGTCAAAAGGTTAAAAAAGGCGACGTCTTATTAGTGTTAGATTCTGCTAAATTAGAAGCGAATTTAAATCAAGCCAAAGCTACCTTATCCATTGGTAAAACCACTTATGACCGTATGAATACGTTAGTCGAAAGTGGCGCTGTATCTCGTCAGGAATTTGATCAAGCTAAGTCTGTGTTTGATGAAAACCAAGCCCAAGTGCAATTATTAGAAGCGCAACTCGATGATACCATTATCACCGCTCCTTTTGATGGCACTATCGGTGAACGTTCCATCAGTCCCGGTCAGGTCATTGCCAAGAATACATTATTAACCGTATTGATTAATGATGATCCCATGAAATTGGAACTTCAAGCCCCTGAGCGTTATTTAAATAAATTAAGCGTTGGGCAAAAAGTTGATATGAAAGTAGCAGCTTTTCCTGAACAAACATTTGAAGGTGAAGTGTATTTCATCGACCCCCAAGTTAATGATTTAACACGGACAGCTTTAGTGAAAGCGAAAGTGGCTAATCCTGACAGTAAATTACGTCGGGGGATGTTTGCAAAAATTCTTTTAACAATTAATAGCAAGCCTGATGCTTTAGTCGTGCCAGAGACAGCCTTAATTAGTAATGGCGACAATGTCATGGTCTTCGTCGTCGATGCTGAGAAGAAAGCAAATATGTCCATGGTTAAGACAGGCATTCGTTTTAACGGTTTGGTTGAAATTACCGAAGGTTTAAAACCGGGTGATCGTGTGATTACCGAGGGATATCAAAAAATTGGCCCAGGTTCACCTGTTGATCCTGTAAGCCCAGACGCACCAGCAAAGTAAAGTTAATCATTTATGAAATTATCTGAAATAAGTATTTCACGTCCAATTCTCGCCAGCATGATGAGCTTAGGGTTAATTGTGTTTGGTTTTGTCGGCCTTAACCGTTTACCTGTGCGCGAGTTGCCGGACATCGATCCTCCTATCATTAACGTTCAAACAGTTTACACAGGCGCCTCCGCGTCTGTTGTTGAAACCCAAATCACAGAGCCAATTGAAGAAGCGCTCATGAGTGTTGAGGGGATTCGCACCATTTCCAGCGAATCACGTTCACAAGTTTCGTCTATTACCGTCGAGTTTAATTTAACCCGTGATATTGACGTTGTGGCCCAAGATGTGCGTGACCGCGTATCTCGTGTGCGTGGTCGTTTACCCGAAGACATTGAGGAACCAATTGTTGCCAAGCAAGACGCAGATGCTTCTCCTGTATTATGGGTGGCTTTATTCAGTGATCGTTATAGCACGCTTGAATTATCCCAATTAGCCGAGAATGTTTTCAAAGATCGTTTGCAAACAATCAATGGGGTGAGCTCAGTTATCTTAGGCGGGGAAAAACGTTTTGCCATTCGTTTATGGATTGATCCTTCCTTAATGTCAGCCCAAGGTGTCACGGTGCTTGATGTTCAAACAGCGCTTCAAAAAGAAAATATCGAATTACCCAGTGGTCAAATCGAAAGTTTCGAGCGGGCTTTATCCATTGAAACCCGTGGTCAAATGAAAACCGTTGAAGAATATAATAATCTCGTCGTCAAACGCGATGGGGATACGTTAATACGGTTAAAAGATATTGGTAAAGCGCTTGTCGGTGTTGAAGATGAACGCTCCATTGCGCGTTTTAATTCCAAGCCAGCGGTGGGGATTGGTATTATCAAGCAATCCAAAGCGAATACCATTGAAGTTGTTAAAGAAGTGAAAAAGCGCGTGACTGATTTAGGCCCAACATTACCCGTCGGTGTAATTACCTCTTTCCCTTATGATGAATCCATTTACGTTCAGAAGTCCATTGAAGAAGTATGGGAAACATTAGCGATTGCTTTCACGCTCGTCGTGTTAACCATTTTCTTATTCTTACACAATGGCCGTTCTACGTTAATTCCAGCTGTTGCTATTCCAGTTTCTATTATCTCAACATTTGGTGTGCTCTATTTATTTGGTTACTCCATTAATATTGTCACCATGTTAGGTCTTGTGCTCGCAATTGGTCTTGTCGTCGACGATGCGATTATTGTATTGGAGAATATTTACCGGCATATTGAAGAAGGCATGGAGCCCTATCAGGCGGCCATGAAAGGGATGCAAGAAATTGGTTTTGCCGTTATTGCCACAACCGTTGCACTTGTTTGCGTTTTTATTCCCATGGCTTTTCAAACCAGCGTCACCGGTCGTTTATTTATTGAATTCGCTGTGGCTATTGCCATGTCCGTCGTTATTTCTGCATTTGTGGCGTTAACATTAACGCCCATGATGTGCGCGCGTGTTTTAAAAGCAGATCCTCCAGGGCATCAATTAAAAGGTGTCTTAGGTATGTTCGAACGAGGCCTTGATTGGATTACCCGTTCTTACAAGAGTTCATTAAATTGGATATTGAATCATGGTTTATTAGTTGGGCTTATTGTTGTTGTGTCATTTGGGTTAACGGCATTTTTCTATACACGCTTAGATCGTGAATTCGTTCCCTTGGAAGATAAAGGCCGCTTCTTAGTGTTTGCTTTAGCTCCCGAAGGATCGACGAGTGAGTACACGGATCGCATGGTTAAGAAAATGGAAGGGATTGTGGCCGCTACTCCTGAAACTCAAGAATATTTTTCTGCCGTTGCTTTAGCCCGCGGCGCACCTGGTAATCCAGCTCAAGGGTTAGCCTTTATCCGTCTTAAAGAAGAACGCAAGCGTCATTTGCGTGATATCGTCGGTGGACCTATGGGTTTAGGTGGCCAATTCTTTCAACAAATTCAAGGGGCCTTTGCTATTCCGATTATGCCTAAATCATTTGGGGGCGGTTTTACCCAGCCATTTGAATTAGTTATTCAACATCAGGATTTGAATACCTTAAATGCCTATGCACAGCAATTGACCAATAAGTTGCGTGGGGCGGGGTATTTGATGAACGTGCGTTCTAATTTTGAAATTAATAAACCCGAATTGCGTATTTCGATTGACCGTGATCGTGCCGGTGAATTAGGTGTCTCTGTTCAAGATATTGCCAAGACCTTGCAAATTGCTTTTGGTGGTCTTGATATTAGTAAAGTGAATATCAATGGGAAAGAATATGATGTTATTGCTCAAATGGCCCGTGAAGATCGTTTGACACCACAAAGCCTTAATAATTTGTATGTGCGTAATAGCCGTGGGGAGCAGATTCAATTATCGAATCTCGTTACCTATGATACAGGGGCTGGTCCTAGTGCCATCAATCACTTTAACCGTTTCCGTTCTGCCGTTATTGAAGGAACTCCGACGGGTGTCACTTTAGGAACAGCCATGGATCGCACCATTGCCATATTAAAGACTGACCTTCCCGATGGATTTCGTTATGAATGGAAAGGCGAGACCAATGAATTATTATCTTCAAGTGCGGGGATTTATTTCATCCTCATTTTGGCGCTTGTGATTGTGTACATGGTCTTGGCTGCGCAATTTGAAAGTTTAATTCACCCTTTAACCGTTATGACCACCATTCCGTTAGCGTCATTTGGGGCATTTGGTTTGTTGTGGATTTTAAGTTTGATGAAAGTTCCTTCAATGGGGGTTAACTTATACAGTCAAATCGGTTTAATTCTCTTAATTGGTCTCGTCGTTAAGAATGGTATTTTGCTCGTGGACTTTGCAAATCAGAGCATGCGTGAAGGCTTAACCGCGCATCAAGCCATGCTTGCGGCTGGGGCTAAACGGTTCCGTCCAATTTTAATGACCGCAACAGCGACGATCATGGGTATTTTGCCTATTGCCATTGGTTTTGGGGCGAGCGGGGAAGCACGTCGACCATTAGGGGTTGCTGCCGTCGGAGGGATGATGACTAGTACATTCTTAACGCTTTATGTTATTCCTGTTGTGTATGTGGCTTTATCCAATTGGACTAGACGTAAACCTAAAGTGAAAGCCGCGCCACTGAAAGCAATCGTCTTATTACTATGCGTGACTTCATTGATGGGCTGTAATGTGAATAAGCCTTTTATCAAACCTGATCTTAAATTTGCAGATCAATATGAAAATTCAGCAAACTTATCCAAAGCCATCGTTATTGAACGCCGCTGGTGGGAAACATTTCAAGATCCAAAGTTAAATGCATTGGAGACCACAGCCCTTGATTACAATCAAGATTGGAAAGCTGCTTTAGCGAAAGTAGATCAAGCGCGCGCCTTAGCCCGTTTATCAAAATCAGATCTTTATCCGTCGCTGAGTATTGATCCATCGTTTGAACGTGAACGCACTTCAACCAATGTGAATCAATTTGGTGGTCCTAAAGTTTCTAACACATACACAGTTCCTTTTGATTTATCCTATGAAATAGATTTATGGGGTAAATTTAAGAATGCCGTGAAAGCCCGTCAAGCCAGTGCTTTTGCCGAGGAAGCCGCAGCGAATTTAGTTGCTGTGCGTTTAACCTCTGACATCGCCTTGCAATATTATTTGATTCGTCAATTAGACTTAAGCATCAAAGTCTTAGAAGAAACCATTCTCTTACGTGAACGCGTGATGGAAATGCTTAATTCACGCGAATCATCTGGTTTAACGAGCAGCCTTGATGTGGCCCGTGCCAAGACCGAACTATCCAAAGCCAAAGCATTGATGGAAGATTATAAACGTCGTCGGATGCAAGCCGAAAATGCCTTAGCCGTCTTATGTGGTAAAATGCCACAAGACTTTTCTCTATCGTCAACTAGAGAAGAAGATTTACCACCGGTAGCGGTTATTCCAGCTGGGTTACCGTCTCAATTGTTAAGCAATCGTGCAGATATAGTCCAAGCCGATTATGAATTGCAACAAGCCGCTTTTCAAATTGGTGTGGCCAAAGCAGAATTTTTACCCACCTTAACAATTGGTGCGTCGGCAGGTTTAAAAAGTTTAGACCTTGATAATTTAGTGGAACGCGCAAGCCGTGCCTGGTCGATTATGCCAGCGATGTCCATGCCTATATTCGACGCTGGTGCAAATAAAGCTAATTTAACAGCAACACAAGCGGCGTATGCCGAAGCTGTTGCTAATTATAAAGGCACTGTCTTACGCGCACTTCAAGACGTCGAAGATGGTTTAATTGAAGCCCAAGGCAAAACCAAAGAACTCGCCGCCAATGAAGAATATTTAGCCGCCAGCAAACAAGCCTTCGATTTATCTCAATCCCGCTATAAAGAAGGTTTAGTCAGTTATTTAGAAGTTGTCGATACACATCGTCAATACCTTGACGCCCAATTAGCTGTCATCCAAAACCGCACCCAAGGTATATTTGCCGCGATTAATCTCATCAAAGCATTAGGCGGCGGTTGGGAAAAATAAAAATAGTATTGTCGTAAGATTTATTACCGTAGGGGCGGATCTTGTGTCCGCCTCTACACTAAACATGTACTATTCTTCATCGCGAAAAGATTTAGATTAAACGCAATTTCTGAACGACTTGTCAATTTTAGCTAATAAAGTGTGAAAATATGAGGGAATTTTAAGGCATCGGCCTTAAAACTGCCTCATTGTTTGAGCGGAGCATGCCTAGAGGCATGCGCAGCGAGTTATGAGGCAGCCTCATATTTTTGCACTTTGTTAGCGGCGTAATCTCGATAGAGATTACGAAAAATTGACCAGGAGAGAAGAAATTGCGTTTAATCTAAATCTTCTGGTTAGCATGTGGAATGTTCGTTAAGAAATTATTTTAAAACTAAATCTGTTACCGGTAGGCGTTCAATTATTTAAACGGAGGATATATGGCTTCTTTATTTGATACTTACAAACTTGGACCTTATGAATTAAATAACAGAATGGTCATGGCTCCTATGACGCGTTGTCGTGCTGATTTTGCAACGCGTGTTCCGACGCCGATGATGGCTGTTTATTATCAACAAAGAGCGAGTGCCGGATTAATTATTTCAGAAGCCACTGTTGTTACTGCCGACGGAGTTGGTTATCCCGCGACACCTGGTATTTACAATGATGCTCAAGTTGATGCGTGGAAAAATATTACCGATGCTGTGCATGCCAAGGGTAGTCGCATTTATTTACAATTGTGGCATTGTGGAAGAGTTTCACATTCCGATTGGCTTAATGGTCAATTGCCTGTATCGGCAAGTGCTCTTGCTATACCCGGAGAATTGTATACGCCCAAAGGCATGAAGCCTTATGATACACCAAGACCCATGACCTTAGATGAAATTAAAGCGCTTCCGGCTTTGTTTGCCGACGGAGCAAAGCGTGCGAAAGAGGCTGGGTTTGATGGGGTTGAGATTCATGGGGCCAATGGGTACTTATTAGATCAGTTTTTACGTGATGGCACAAATCATCGTACTGATGCGTATGGCGGTAACATTGCTAATCGCACACGTTTATTATTAGAAACAACCGAAGCGGTTATCAATGTCTGGGGCAAAGATAAAGTAGGTGTACGTTTATCTCCTGGTGGGACCTTTAATGGTATGAGTGATTCAAATCCTGAAGAACATTTTACCTATGTCGTTCAAGAATTATCCAAATTAGGTATTAGCTATTTGCACGTGATTGAAACGAATAATGCGGATGTACGTCAAGGCGGGAAATTGATTGATAGCAACATATTCCGTGATCATTTTAAAGGAACATTTATGGCGTGCGGTGCATACACCCACGCAACAGCCCAAGAAGCCTTAAGTTCAAACAAAGCAGACCTAATCGCCTTTGGCATTCCCTTCATCGCCAATCCCGATTTACCCGAACGCTTCAAGCGTAACATCGCTTTAGTTCAAAGCGACCCAAAGACATTCTACACCGGCGCCGACAAAGGCTACATCGATTACGCCCTCGCCTAAACAAGTGGTAAAATAATTGGTGACAGCTACCAATTAATTAATTGGTAGCTGTCACCAATTATTTTACTTATTGTTTTTTTAGGACTTTGATAAAGCAGAATATGGTGAGGAGGATAATTAATCCCCACGAGGCGATAAGGAGTATCCAGCCGGCTTGTGTCATGATGACCTCACTGTTAGGCGTTTACGTGACCAGGCGATTTTAACTAAGATGGCTAAGATAATAAATAAACCGATCAGACCTACGCGGGTGGCAAGTACGAATGGTTTATTAGCTTCTGGGATATTTGTCATGAATATAATCGGGAGCCACTCTTGAAATAACCAGCTGGCTAAAATAATGATTAAGAAAGCCGGTGTTATATATTTAATAATGAATTTATAGATTTTCGGAACACGCATATCAGCCCCATGATGAATTTCATCCCACGCACGATCCATGCCAAAAACCCAGCTAAAGAGAATCACTTCAACAAGCGCAAACACAACTAAGAAAAAAGTCCCTCCCCAGAAATCTAATTCATCGACGACACCATTACCTAAAAAGAAAATGGCAGGCTGACATAGTATAAATGTCACCACGGCAAAAATAAAAACAGCTTTTTTACGAGTAATATTAAATTCATCCTCGAGAAAAGCCACCGCAGGCTGGGCTAAAGAAATCGACGATGTAATTCCAGCTAAGAATAATAAAAAGAACCAGCAAAATCCCATGATCTGAGCCAGTGGCAAGTGGCTTAAGATTTGCGGCATGGTCACAAATCCTAGATTAAAAGTTCCGCTATTGGCGATGGCAACAACATCTTGGGGCCCAAAGAAAATATACGCCGCAGGTAGCACAATACTTCCGCCTAAAATAACTTCGGCAAATTCATTCGTGGTAGCGGCGGTTGTTCCAGATAACACCACATCATCCGCTTTCTTTAAATAACTCGCATAAGTTAAAATAACCCCAATTCCGACGGAAAGTGTAAAAAATATTTGCCCAGCGGCCTCAAGCCATACTTTACCGGATAATAGCGCAGAGAAGTCCGGATTAAAGACAAAGCCAAAACCATTATTAATATTCCATGACGGATTAATGGGATTAAACGGAAGGCAGATGACGCGAATGAGTAGAATAAATGCCATGATAAAAAGCAATGGCATGGCAATTTTACATAATTTTTCAATACCACCTTTGATGCCATGATAAACAACAAAGATATTAGCGAGGAAGGTGACTAAAAAGAATATGTAGGCTGTTGATATTGATGAAAAATACGCATTCTTCTCAAGTCCTTGAAACGCGCTTAAGAATGATTTCATGTGCCCCTGATCTTCGAGACCAATGTATTTTCCCGTCAGAGAAAAGAAACTATACGCCAAAGACCAAGATTCAATGTAGGTGTAATAAATGAAAATAACAAGGGGGCCAAAAATACCGATGATGCCAAAATATTTAATGAAACGATTTTTTTGCCAGAGAGAATGAAAGATCCCTGGAGCGGTACCATGACCAAAGCCGCCCCCAAAACGACCTAATGTCCATTCAACCCACATTAACGGAAGGCCTAAGAGAAGGAAGGCGATAAAATAAGCCCCGCCGCCATTCTCGGCGACTTTAGCGGGAAAACGTAGAAAATTACCCAGGCCAATCGCAGATCCTGCAACAGCCATAATAATCCCAAGTCGATTTCCCCAGCTATCTCTGAGTTTTGTCATAAAACCTCCATCTTTAAATGTATCAGGGGCTCTACTTCATGATAGCGCTCTAAACGGAGAATTCAAGGGCATGTTGGCTTAATTATTTTTTACGGGGTGCAGCTTTTGAATTTCAAGAAGACAATTTCAATGTGATGATCAACATTGGCAGGACCAAATGTAAACACAACATGATTAGCGGCATCAACAATATCAAATTTGTATTGAGATGGATCATCCGCTCCATCGTGAATAGTGACTCGAACAAAGTTCTCATTGTTTTCAATTGTTGGAGCAGTACGATTATAGCCGGCATAGGATTGAGCAGGGATTCTATATGTCTGAGTTCCAGGAAGAATGCGTGTTGGGTAGGTATATTTGTTTAGAATATTAGCACTATCCTTCACTTCACTACTATGATCGTCGCTGCCATGATGATACCAATTTGTAAAGAACACATTGGTTTGGGTCACATCAGGTTGATAATTCGGTGTACGTGGGTCTTGGAATAAGAACCAGTAATGACCAAAATCTTCTTTGACGTAATTAGGGTCTGTTTCTTTAAACAATGAGCGCAATGTCGGAATATCCGCCCCGCAATCAATACACGTATTGCCAGATAATTTATAAGCCCCAGGTTTACACGCATAAACGCATTGTGCGGTTGTGGCAGTGGTAGGGCAGGAAGCGACCATTGAGGAAGTTGTAGTGCTCATTGGTGGAACAGTTAATGCGCAAATTGTAGTATTTGCCGAATTTACCGTCGGGCAACATGTTTGATTCCAGGGCATGAAATCATAGTCAGTTCCGCCAGCACTTCCAAGCCCATCAACTTGAATGCTCTCGATCCCTGTTGGAGAACTTAAATTTTCTTTCAAATAAATATCATTCCCATCGCCATCATCAAGCCATATGTAGATATTATTATTTTGGACATTACTTTTGATATGAGTGACTTTATTGTTCGTGCACGTAACAGTTAATATATTTGTTCTAATGACGCCTTGGGTCTCACCATTAAAAGTTTTATCTCCCACCCAATTGCAGGAAGTTTGCGCTGCATTTTCGCGTGAGCAAGTTAAGGTAGGAGTGCCTGTATCATGGCGGATTTCAGCAACACGGCCAAAGCAACAACCAATACGCAACCCAGAATCGCTACCATGTTCATTGCCTTTATCGCTATAAAAACCAGTCCATCCACACGTCGGACGCGCTTCGCATTGCACCGGAGGACAATCTTCCGGAAGTTTTTCAGTTTTTTTACAAATCTTCACATAACCAGCACCGCCAATACCGCCCGGCAGAGAAGATCCGCTACCACCACCGCCACCACCGGGTGTTGTGCCAACTAAACCACCTGGAGCGCTGAATCCACCATTACCCCCAGCGCCGCCCAGTAATGTCGTCGGACCTTCACCAATCGCCCCATCAAATGAAGAGTTAGTAGCCTTATGACCGCCAGCACCGCCGCCACCAGCGCCACCACCACCACCAGCGCCTGATTGAGTACCGGTTGTATTTCCACCTTTGCCGCCTTCATAAATATAAGAACATTCCACATTTGTTTTGGGAAATGCTAATTCAATGCCACCAGCGCCACCACTATTCGGAGCTCCACCTTGGCCGCCTGCAGCGAGTATAGTAAGGGGCGCAGGATTACCTGCTTGCGATATGATAGAGCTGATGCCACCATTCTCACCTTGGGGAAGAGGATTGTTTGCTGAACGGCCACCAATTCCATTTGTACCAACAGCAACGGTATATTTTAAACCTGGTGTTACTTT
>CAYZPQ010000029.1:11218-16701 GCA_964480185.1 uncultured Planctomycetales bacterium
CCCCACGACCACCGCCACCACCATGTTTGGAATCTTGAGTGCTCCCACCGCCACCACCACTACCCCAGATGTATACCTTGGCATAAGGTGTTTGAGCGACATATTCTTTTGTCACCGTATCAACTCGAAATTCTTCGCACGCCACATCAGGAATGGGTTGGCATGATAATGTTCCATTTTTATTTTCAAGACGATACCCTTCAACGCAATACATTTGGCATTTATTCGCCGTGCATAATGTATTATTGGCGACATAGGTAATATCTTGCATGGAAGTTAGATTTTCTTGAGCTCCTGCACAAAATGCCGCCATGGGTCGATTATTATTGCTTGGATCAAGTGGTATAACACCATTACATTGAGGAGCACAGCTAGGGGTGCCATCGGTTGTCGTTACATCCGGTTCGCAACCCGTTACGATGCCAGAGCATTCATTAACACGACGGCGTTCGCCATAATAACAATTTTTAATGGTTGGAAAAACTTCACTGCGTGGTGCGCTAGTTAAGACATTACCGCATGCGCCCAGAATATCATTTTGACAACATGATGTGTCAGCAACGCAACTTTCTTTGAAGTGACAGTTAGCCGGAGTATAGAGTTGTGTAACTAAGCGATATCCAGAAGGGCAGGTGATGGTTTTACCAACACCATTACAGACATTGGTTTGTCCTGCAGGTTTGCATCCACGTGGGTCAGGGAAATCACTAGGGGAGCCTGGTGAATAATGTTCATTGGCAGAATCTTGGACTTGATCATCCCACATTTTAAAATGCGCATTAATAGAGCGGACAACGTAAGGCCCCATGAGCACAATGCCTACAATAATAAGCACGCTCATCAACGCATATTCAATAATGGATTGACCGTTTTTATTCATGGAAGTTCGTCGCTAAATGTTAGTAGAAGTATATACTATTATTCCCTCAAGTGCAATTGTATGGTATAGTTTTTGCCGTGATTAAATTACCCGACAATTTCCTCCAACGTTTTGCACAGATTTGCCCGCACCTTAATCCCGATGAGGCATTTTTGCCGAAAGAAATTGCATCTTTTCGTATCAATACACTCAAATATTCCATTGCTCAATGGCAAAAGTGGAGTGCAGAGCAAAATATGAAGGTTTTTTCATGGCCCATAAGCGATGTAGCCTTCTATGTGGGTAGGGATGATGCAAACCTAATTAAATCTAGTACTTTGGTATCTAGTGGAGAGCTATACCCACAGGGGCTGCAAAGCATGCTCCCAGTTTTAGCCTTAAATCCATCTCCTGGGGAGCGAGTTCTCGATTTATGTGCTGCACCAGGGAGTAAAACTAGTCAGATTGCAGCTCTGATGGGCAATGAAGGGCAGTTAATTGCCAATGAATCAGTCAAAGATCGCTTCTATAAGCTCAAATCTGTGATGGAAATCACGGGTTCTAAGGCTCAATTGACTCTTTTAGATGGAAGACGTTTTCAAGCCAAAGAGGATTTATTCGATAAAATCCTTGTAGATGCGCCCTGTTCAAGTGAAGGACGTTTTTGTTTGGACAATCCCAAGAGCGTTGGTTTTTGGAGTGTGCGCAAAATTCATGAAATGGCGCATAAGCAAAAAGGGTTATTAATGAATGCGAGCCGTTTATTAAAACCAGGTGGGCATTTGGTATATAGCACCTGTACGTTTGCTCCCGAAGAAAATGAATCTGTCATTGATTGGATATTACGCAAAGATTCTTCCTTAACCATTGAGCCTATCACCTGGCCAGGCATTTCGACTTACCCAGTATGACCCAATGGCTTGAGCGTGAATTTAATCCTGCCGTTCAAGGATGCGTGCGTGTTTCTCCCGACGCTAAACTCGAAGGTTTTTTTATTGCTAAATTGGTGAAATCACACTATAAATAGACTATGTTGAAATTCCTTTTACCTGCCGTGATGGCCATGATGTGTCTCACATCCAGTTGGGCCGAAGAAGCGTCTGACATTCCTGCTACTGTGGCGGTGCCCACATTTGCTGTATCAGTGAATGTGATCGATATTATTTTAAATGATGAACATCGCGATGGCGTTGATTGGGGCGCTATTGTGTCGGATTTTCATACTTTAAGTTTAAAGAAAGACAATAATTTAATGTGGGCGGATAAGAAATACCGACTCAGCGTCGGGGTGGTCAATGACGCTGATTATGGTGTTTTATTAGATGCTTTAGATACCGCCGGTCGTGTCAGTCCTTACACCCAGCCGCAACAGACATTTAGCGCTGATCAGCCCGTGACAATCACTGTCCCTGATGCCAAAGTTGTCTTGGAATTAACTCTTAAAAATAGCCGTGAAGATGAAATCCTTGTGGGCATGATACCTCGCTATGAATTAACAAGCATTGATGCCAAGAAGCCTGGCAAACCTCCGTCGGTATTATCATTAAAAGCACAGGTGGACCAAAAATTAACTGTGGGGCATGCCATTGTTTTAGGTGGCGTTTTTGAGGAAGAAGAAATTACCAAGACACATAAAGTTCCTTTGCTAGGCGATATTCCCTTGGTGGGTTTGGTTTTCCGTAGTCAAGGGCGGCTGATGCAAAAGACAGAGAAAATTATTTTTATTAGCATTGATCGAATCTCATGACATTATTGCGTAATTTTATTTTAATTGGACTGATTGGTCTTATCACAGGGTGCGGGGGAAGTGTGACCCATCAACCGACTCCTATGCACGGTATTCCTTTGCAAGAAGTGTGTGACCGTTATCATGTGAAGTGGCAGTGGGATGGGGTGACGCAGGTTGTCATGCTTGAATATCGCGGCAATAAAGCCAAGGCATTGGTGGGTAGTCACACGGTATTAATTGGCCGCGATAAAATTGAATTATCAGCTCCACTTCGACGGGATAAAAGCATTATCTATGTGCCGGAAGATTTTGAATCACGTGTGTTAGCGCCCTTTGGGGTGATTACAGCAGGCATGCCTAAGACGGATTTATCAGCATCTAAAGTGAAGACTGTTGTCATTGATCCCGGCCACGGAGGCAAAGACCCAGGGACAAAAGGGGCCACGGGGTTAAGAGAAAAAGATGTCGTCCTACCGATCGCCTTGGAGTTAAAGAAATTATTAGAAGAAGCTGGTTTAACCGTCATTATGACGCGTACCTCTGATACCTATCCAACCTTACCTCAACGCACTGAAATTGCAACCGATGCCAATGCCGATGTGTTTATCAGTATTCATGCAAATTTTTCTCCATCCAGAAAAGTGCAGGGGATGGAAGTGTATTATGTGAAGACCCAGTTTAAGAAAGATCTCGACGAAGAACAGCGTACGAAGAATGAAAAAATGTTTACCAAGCAATTGAGTTCCAAATATTCACCAACACTCAAACACATATTAGCGGAGATGATGTATCAGCGTAAGGTTGAATAATCTCAGGAATTAGCGCAAATGATTGTGCGTCAAACCTCAGAGTTGACCCGTTCGCAAAATCGAGGAGCTAAGAATTGCCGTTTTGCGGTGGTGAGAAATACGCTCATGCCTGCCGTGCTTATCGAAGTTGGCTATTTAAGTAATCGCGAGGATGAACGCCGTTTAGCCATGAGCTCTTACCGTGAGAAATTAGCCGAGGGCATTGCCCAAAGTATCTTGGATTATGCCAATGACTAAAGTTTCTTCGTCGATGAATGATTGTCCCATTGGTGTATTTGATTCTGGTTTAGGGGGATTAACTGTTGTAAAGCAGTTGATTCAATTCTTGCCCAATGAAAAGGTCGTTTACTTTGGCGACACCGCCCGTGTCCCTTACGGAACTAAATCCGCACCGACGATTATCCGCTACTCCAAAGAAATCGCGCAGCATTTATTAAAATACAAAGTCAAAATTATTGTCGTGGCCTGTAATACGGCTTCTTCTTTAGCGCTTGAGTCTTTATCCAAGCAATTTTCCGTGCCGGTTGTAGGGGTAATTCAACCAGGGGCGCGTAAAGCTGTACACTCGACAAAAACAGGAAAAATTGGTATTATAGCGACCTCATCGACGGTCAAAAGTGGCAAATATGCCGCTTCCATCCATGACATTAATGGCAAAGCCCAGGTGACAAGTCAGGCGTGTCCTTTGTTTGTGCCCTTGGTGGAAGAGGGTTGGTTTGATCATGAAGTGACGTATAAAATCGCCCAGGAATATTTAGCACCGATGAAAAAAGCAAAAGTCGATACGCTCATTTTAGGATGTACGCATTACCCATTGATTAAGAATGTGCTGCATACCGTCATGGGGCCCAAGGTGAGTTTGGTTGATTCTGCCGAGGCTGTGGCGGAAGGGGTGCGCGAGTTATTAAGAACAAAAGGTTGGTTACGTACGACATTAAGTCCTGCTAAGCATACGTTCTTAGTCAGCGATGAAGCCGCAAATTTTCAAAAACTCGCCGCACGGTTTTTAGGTGGTGGTGTTAAAGATGTTCGCCAGGTAAGTATTTAAGGAATACACTATGTTCGATATTACAGTCAAAGATCACATCGCTTCCGCTCATCAATTGCATGGTTATGATGGACCATGCGCGAGTTTGCATGGGCATACATGGCACATTGAAGCGGTAATCAGCGGTGATAAACTTAATGCGATTGGTTTGGTCGTTGATTTTAAAGATTTAAAGAAGCAATTAAAAAGTGTCTTAGGTCCCTTAGACCATGTTTGCCTTAATGATTTACCGGCATTCAAAGACATGAATCCATCGACGGAAAATCTTGCCAAAGTTATTTACCACGAGTTAAAGTCCAAAGTCCTTCCGTTTACCTTAAAGCATGTGCGCGTGTGGGAATCTGAAAACGCGAGTGTGATTTATTATGAGTAAAAAAGCAGTTGTGCTTCTCTCTGGTGGCCTTGATTCGGCCACTACACTTTTTTGGGCCAAGTCCAAAGGGTTTCAGTGTCATGCCTTGGTCGTCGATTATGCGCAGCGTCATCGTCGGGAAATTACGTGTGCTAAGGCAGTCGCGAAAAAGGCCGGATGCCCAGTTCAACTGATTACCATTGCTTTCCCTTGGAAAGGCTCAGCGCTTACCGACGATAAAGTGCTCGTTCCTAAAAATAAGAAACCTAGTCGTGAAGGCATTCCTGTGACGTATGTGCCGGCACGTAATATTATTTTCCTCAGTTTTGCAGCATCTTATGCAGAAGCGATTGGGGCAAAGTATATTTTTATTGGAGCCAATGCGGTTGATTATTCTGGTTATCCGGATTGCCGTCCTCAATTTATTAAATCGTTTGGGTCGATGTTGGCTAAAGGTCTCAAGACTGGTGTTGAGGGAAAACCTCTTAATATTCAAACGCCACTGATTCATTTAACCAAAGCACAAATTGTTAAACTGGCTTTGAAATTAAATGTGCCTATTGAATATACGTGGTCGTGTTATCAAGGTGGTAAGACGCCCTGTGGTGTTTGTGATAGTTGTCAGTTGAGACGTAAGGGATTTCAAGAAGCTCGGGTAAATGATTCAGCTAGCCACTAGTCCCGTG
>CAYZPQ010000030.1:0-997 GCA_964480185.1 uncultured Planctomycetales bacterium
AAGCTCCTTGTAAGAATCCATAAATTGATCCTAAAATACAGGCGAACGCAAATGCCAAAATAAACCATCGGCTGCGGTGTTCCAATGCATAAAATATCAACATTGCTGTAACTGAAAATAAACCAAAAATTGTTAATAAATCCATATAATCCCTATATAAGTTTTATTTAAAAGTAGTTCATACCTTTTCATAAGAATCAGAATACGTATAACGCGTAAAATAACATCCTATATATACAGCTACAAATACCTAAAAAATAGCAGTTCTTATTATTACTATTATTAAAACATTAAACGCTTCAAACCTTCAAGGGATACAAGTAGCCCAATAATAAGCATTATTGTTGAACTAGCGTAAGGAAGCTTACGCGCTAATTCATTGAATCCTTTAAATTTCTTAATTGCATGCTTAACAGAAACTGCAGCGATGCTACCCACCGTAATTAAAGTAACAGCTAAACCTATACTAAAAGCTAATACCATTGCAAAACCCAAAGCAACCTTCTTTAGTTGCAAACATATCAATAAAACCGCAAACGCTGAAGGACATGGCAATAAACCACCTGTCAAACCAAATAAAATGATTTGACCATTAGTGACGGGCTTGTTATTTAAATTCTTTTCCAGTTCCATCCTATGGGCACGCTCATGAGCATCTTCAGATTCTTCATGTGAATTCTCAGATAAACTATCGTGATGATGTTCTACAAAATTTACTTTATAACTATGACTATGCTCACCATGCTTTAATTCTAAGACTGCTTGAAATTCATGCGGCTCAGGTAAATGCTCCGTCGCTTCTAAAAAATCTTGCTGGGGAAGAAAATTAAATTTCTGTTTTATTCCATTTGGACGAATTGTTTCTAAAATGACTGTCTGATTGCCTGCACCATAAATCCTAAAGCGCGGAGAAACATTCGTTTCAAATACACTAATTTCAACCAAACCATGTCCTGTATCTATAATCATGCCACCATGCTTACCATTACCATGCTCA
>CAYZPQ010000030.1:1007-10623 GCA_964480185.1 uncultured Planctomycetales bacterium
ATCTACGTTTTCTTTTTTAACTTTGGTAGGAAGTCCTTTGTGTTTTGTTGATGCGAAGTCAGTTGCTGCTTTTGGTTTCATGTCTTTTGCTACTTTTTGTGCTTTGTTTGTTCGGTAAAGCATCCACCCTGCAAGACCAATAACCATGATACCTGTAACTAATTGGAAATAAGGCTCTAATTCTTCAACATTCAAAGATGCAGAATACCGTAAACCCACAAATGCTAAGATCCAAATAATTGCCGTATGAGAAATTGTTGCCGAAAGCCCAAGTAAAAAAGCTTGCCAGACAGTCCCGCGTATCGCAACAATATAAGCTGTCATCATTGTTTTACTATGGCCAGGTTCTAAGCCATGAAGTGCTCCAAGAAATATAGCAACAGGAAAGAATAACCAAGGATTACCATTAACAATGTATTCATTAAATGACGGCATATTTTAACCTAGCTTTTTTTCAATCTTAGTAAGAGTTTTACTAGAAGATAAACTTTACTTGCTATGCAATAAACGTGTGGCATTAAATATCGAAAGTAATGCAACACCCACGTCAGCAAAAATTGCTTCCCACATATTTGCGACACCCATTACCCCAAGAACAATAAAGATTCCTTTAATACCTAAAGAGAATGCTACATTTTGCATAACAATTTTCGATGTTCTTTTCCCCATCTGAATGGCTTCAGCAACCTTTGAAGGTGCATCTGTCATAAGAACTATATCTGCTGTTTCAATTGCGGCATCTGAACCAATTCCACCCATAGCAATTCCAACATCAGCACGGGCGATCACAGGAGCATCATTAATTCCATCCCCAACAAAAGCAATTTTTCCTGATTGGTTCTTATTCATAAGACCCTCTACCGCTTTTACTTTATCCTCAGGCAACAACTCAGCGATATAAGAATTCAAACCTAATTTATCAGAAATCTCTTGAGCAATTCCTTTACTATCTCCAGTTAGCATCACAATATTTGTGACACCCATTTTTCTTAAATTCTTAATTGCATCTATGGAATCTGTTTTTAATTCATCCCCAATAAGTATGTGTCCGGCATAAATCTTATCAATAACCACATGAACAACCGTACCATCAAATTTACATTGAGGATGCTCAATGTTCTGTGCATGTAAAAGACGATCATTCCCGACAAATATAGACCTGTTCTCAATATTTGCTTTTATCCCATGTGCAGAAATTTCTTGATAATCTTTGATTACAGAAGAATTTATTTGTTTACCATGAGCTTTTACAATTGACGTAGCTATTGGGTGATTTGAATTAGATTCAGCATGTGCCGCCCAATATAATATTTCCTCTTTTGAGAAGTTGCCTTTTGGAACAATATCCGTAACCTTAAATAGTCCCTGGGTCAACGTTCCTGTCTTATCAAATACAACCGTCTTGACCTGTGCCAGTAAATCTAAGAAATGGGAGCCTTTAACTAAAATTCCCCTTCGTGATGCCCCTCCCACACCTCCAAAATACCCCAGAGGAATACTAATAACCAATCCGCAAGGACAAGAAATAACTAACAGAATTAATGCCCGATAAATCCATTTTGAGAAAGATTCATGCATTAATAATGGTGGGAGGAATGCCACCATCAAAGCTATGATAACAACGATGGGCGTATAGATTTTTGCAAACTTTGTAATGAATTTCTCTGTCTTTGCTTTGTTTGCCGTGGCATTCTCAACAAGATTAAGTATCTTTGCAACCGATGATTCACCAAATAATTTTGTAACCTTGATGGTTAAAACTCCTGACTGGTTAATCATTCCTGCTAAAACCGTCTGACCATCCTCGACATTACGAGGAACAGATTCGCCTGTTAATGTGGATGTATCAACTTGGGATTTACCTGATAAAATCTCTCCATCTAAAGGAACCTTTTCACCCGGCTTAACAATAATGATGTCGCTTACTTTCACATCTTCAGGCTGCACCTTCTTTATCTCGCCATTTATTTGCAAATTGGCATAATCAGGCCTTATTTTCAATAAAGCAGTTATTGAACGTCGAGATTTGCTAACTGCTACTTCTTGAAATAACTCACCAATCTGATAGAAGATCATAACTCCTACAGCTTCAGGAACTTGATGGATGGCAATAGCGCCTAGTGTAGCCAATGACATAAGGAAATTTTCATCAAATAACTTTCCCTTGAATAAATTCCGCGCGGCATTCAATAAAACTTTATAACCACTTAGGAAATACGCTACCAATAAAATCATGTACTCAGCATATGAGAAAGGTGTTTCATGGAGTTGCTTATTAAAAACAAGACCAATAAGGAACAGACAAAATGCCGGAATGAACTTTGCCATCTCTCTTGATAAATTAAATTCATCTTGGCATCCTGACTTCTCAGAGCCACAACAATCATTGTGTACGGACTCTTCTTTATGGGGCATATGCATATACAATGGCTTTCTAAATTATTTTATTTATCTGTAACATCGTATTCTTAAAAACCTATTGGTTAAATCATCACAGGCAACCCAACCACTTGATATCCCTGAGAAACTCTTTTAAAATAAATACCATTATATTCATAATGACTACCAGTGATACCTACGTTGGAACTACCTTTAGGTATCTTCTGCACAAAGGAATTAATTACGGGAGGTACTACTATAAGATGTTCTCCACTTTCTTTATAGAAAAATCCATCATTGTAATAAAATATCTCGCCGTTAATCTCTATAGCCAATGAACGACGGATAGAAGCCGCTCTCGTATCTGCATGCAATAAACTTGGCGTAGAATACTGATCTTTTTTATGGTCATAGCGATAAAAATCCAGCTGATATTTACTACTAATGTTAAGAGGTCTATAGATTCCTGCATCATCAATCAAAGGTCTTTCTAAAGTATAGATACGAGGTAACGATTGTTTCTTCGATTGGTAGATCGGATATGTATACCTTGACCTGGACTCGGTTGGTTTTGAATTCTTATATGGTTTCAACCGATGCATTGTTGGAGTCCTCCCATGAGAATGCCCGTGAGATCTGGAATGATATCCTCTGGCATACGCATCACGTGGCATATATAAACAGACACTAAAAAAGAACAAATATAGCGTGATCCATTTAGTCATACGTACTCCTTTCATTCAAATATTCTTTCCATAAAAATTAATATAAAGAGACAAAAAATCCAACAAACGGATAATTAATGAAGAAAAATAGGTGAGAATTTAGACAGAAACTGCCGGGGGTCGTCTAAGTGTTTCTAACGATGGATTTTGGTAAAAAAACTCTACTTGAGGAAGCAGAACTTGAAGATCGGGTGCTACAGATATAAATGTGTTAATATTAGATGTGGCTATTTGCAAAGACACCGTATGACATAACGCACAATGCACTTGGCTTTTAACATCTTTACCTTGATGACAAAATGCTCCTAGAGGCAAAAGATAAATAAATAATAAAGTCAATGTTAATACTTTAATAATTGTCATATTGTGAGTTTATAGTTAAGTAAAAAAATTGTCAAGGACTGCATTATTTTGATTTTAGTGTAGTGAGCCCAAAAGAAATCTAAAAACGTTAGACCCACTACACTAATAATTCACATGTTTAATTCAAATTGAAAACTTCAGTTCTTCTACCAATCCAGCTTAGCACCGAGCGTCCACGTATAATCCAACTCTTGATGGACAATAAACGTTTGGAATTATTCAAAAGACCAAACTCTTCGTCATACCGTATTGTCTTAACTAAGATATTTGATTTCTTACTAACTTCACCTATAAACATCTCTATTTCCTTACTTTCTAATTTTACTATACACTCTCCCGCATACTGGAGAGTCAAGAGTTTTATTTACTGCTTCAATTTTTTATAAATTTATTTTTATATAATCCAATCCATTACACTTCAATTTTACAAATAACAATACTCGGATCATATTTTGCTTTAACAAAAAATGTTCCTTTTTTATTTATATGTCTACTTGATGTAACAAATGATACCGCACTCTTCCCCATATAAATAACTTGCTGTTGTGCATCAGGGACGAGCCACGAATGATTATCACTCATCTCTTTTGTCGATTGCGTATAAAAAACTTCGTCGGAATGAGTAAGCCCAATAAGGCCATTGCCAAGAAAGAAGAAAACATAAGCAAGAACGCAAAGCAAAAAGATGTGACGAAACGTCGTATTTATGATCATCCAAGTACTATAGAGATAAAACCTGACATAAAGATGACATGCAGATACGAGAGCGGTTTCTATCCCTTTATGACGTAACTCGGTAACCAATTGACAATGTTCAATTTATAATGGGACAGGCCTCAGATTTTTTATAGATATTTTTTGAATGGAAATTCTTTGATTATAATTTTAGTCCTCTTAATCTCAATGCATTTCCAATTACAGAAACCGAACTAAAACTCATGGCGGCACCAGCAATCATTGGATTTAATAAAAGACCAAACATAGGATATAAAATACCTGCTGCGATAGGAATTCCTAATACGTTGTAAATAAAAGCAAAGAATAAATTCTGTTTAATGTTCGACATTACTGCCCTGCTAAGTTTCAATGATTTAACAATACCATTAAGATCCCCTTTAACCAAGGTTATCCCCGCACTTTCAATGGCCACATCTGTTCCTGTTCCCATCGCTACACCAACATCGGCCTGAGCCAAAGCAGGCGCATCATTAATACCATCGCCCGCCATTAATACTTTAGCTCCCTGTTCCTTGAGCTTCTTAATAATTTCCTGTTTATCCTGTGGCTTTAATTGCGCATGTACTTCATCAATGCCCAATTCTTTAGCAATCGCATTCGCCGTCGCTTGATTATCACCTGTTAGCATAACTACTTTCAAACCCATTTCATGCAAAGCTTTAATGGCCTGTGGCGTTGTTTCTTTGATCGGATCAGTAATAGCTAAAATTCCTGCTATTTTATTTTCTACACCAAGCCATACAACCGTTTGAGCTTTGTTCTGTAATTCTTGTGCTTTTTGTTTCAAATCTTGAATGATTTCTATTCCAGCGCTTTTAAGAAAATCCTCTTTTCCTAATAACACATACTTTCCATTCACTTTTCCTTTAATACCCGCTCCAGTGACCGACTCAAAACCTTCAACTGCAGAAAGTGCATACTTTTTCTCTTTAGCATAATCGACAACAGCGCGTGCCAGTGGATGCTCACTGCTTTGCTCGAGCGAGGCCGCCAATTCCATAAATAATTTCTCATCAATACCCTGTGATGTAACAACGGACGTCACTTTTGGCTTCCCCAACGTTAATGTCCCCGTCTTATCCGTCAACACATGCGTTATTTTCTCTGCCTTCTCAATAGATTCAGCATTCTTAATTAGAATACCCATCTGCGCTCCTTTGCCGACACCCACCATAATGGACATGGGTGTGGCTAATCCCAACGCACAGGGACATGCAATGATTAATACAGCAATCGCATTCACCAAAGCATACGCTAATGCAGGAACCGGCCCCCAAACAGCCCAGACAATAAAAGTAATAACTGCAATCGCAATCACAACAGGAACAAAATAACCCGATATCGTGTCAGCTAATTTCTGGATAGGGGCGCGACTACGCTGAGCTTCTGACACCATATGGACAATTTGCGAAAGTAGTGTCTCTGAACCTACTTTCTCCGTTTTCATCAGGAATGTTCCTGTTTGATTGACCGTTGCACCGATCACACGATCACCAACATTTTTCTCAACAGGCATTGGTTCACCAGATATCATCGATTCATCAATCGTGCTTTTTCCCTCAGTAATAATTCCATCCAAAGGCACCTTCTCACCAGGACGAACCCTAAGTAAATCTCCTTTTTGAATTGAATCAATAGGTATTTCCTCTTCATTGCCATTGATAATTCGGTGTGCATTCTTAGCAGCTAACCCAAGCAGCGCTTTGATCGCTTGACCAGTATGGCTTCGTGCTTTTGCCTCTAATAATTGTCCTAAAATAATTAAGACTGTAATGAAGGATGCGGCTTCAAAATAAAGATCAATCATTCCCATCTTTTTTAATGACTCAGGAAAAATCTGGGGAAATAGCACCGCGACCGTGCTATACCCGTAAGCGGCACCAACGCCCAGCGCAATAAGCGTAAACATATTAAGACTTTTGTTAACGAGTGATTGCCATCCTTTGACAAAAAACATTCCTCCCGCCCACACAACCACGGGAGTAGCTAAAGCCAATTGTATGAATGGCAATAAATGTTGAGGTATCAATGCTTGAATATTAATAGCTGGAATCATTTCACCGAGCACTACTAATACAATTGGAATTGTTAGCGCCAGACCAATCCAAAACTTCAGCGATAATGAGTGAATTTGCTTTTCTTCCTCACTGTTTTCTCCCGTCGGACTTAATGGCTCTAAATGCATACCGCATTTAGGACAATCCCCTGGATGGTCTTGCTTAATCTCCGGATGCATGGGGCATGTATAAATCGTTTTCTCACCCTGTGCCTTTATTATTGCAGGGGTAATTTTTTGTGACGCCTGCTGTTGAATAAATTTTTTCTTGCAATTGTCACTGCAAAAATAATGGACAGAGCCATTAGCTTTAAGGGCAATGGCTCTGTCATCTTCTTTTACGTTCATTCCACAAATCGGGTCGATTGCCATAACTGTCCTCTATTTATTTTCTGGATGATGACTTTCATGTTCAGCTTTTTCTTCTGCTGTTAATTTTTTCGCTTGTGACTCATCGGATGACTTCATGTTTCCCATCATCGGACACATGCTCTTCATATTTTCCATCATCTTTTGCATGCCTTCCATATCCATCTTTTGTTCAACTTCTTTAACCACATTTAAATCCTTGTCGTATTTGGTAATTTTATTTCCTGCAACGACAATAATTCCACCATCACCAGTTGACACGACTTGTTTTTGCATCATGGACTGCATCATGGAGCACATGCCCATCATTTTGCCGTCCATCATCCCTTTGCCCATCATTCCACCATCCATCATGCCGCTTGACATCCCTTTACTCTTCATGCCATCTTTCATCTCTTCGGCATTCACCAAACCGGTAATTGCAAATAAAATCACTAACATTATTGCCCATGTATTCTTTTTCATTTTTTCTCCAATTTTTGAAAAACATTTTTTAACTAACCACAACAACCAGTAGATTTCTTCTCAGTCTTTTCGCCAATGGGCGTGGAGAGAAATTTATCCTTACAATGCGTACTACAAAAGTAATATACTTTATTATCTTTTTGAACCTGAATCGAGTTCTTCTCATCAACAGTCATTCCGCAAACTGGATCTTTTACCATATATTCCCCCTTATAATGTGTTTGTACTTTTCTCCCTTGTAATATTTTAGAAAGAAATAAAGTAAATTCAATTGTACCCAGGTATATAAAAACTATTCAATTGTTTCGTCTCAAATAATCACTGGTCTTTACCCTGACTGTCTTTATTTAGCCTCATGTGCTTGATGCATACTACAGTGACCACCACCTAATCCTGTCATCTTAGAAAACACAAATCCTGAAACCGCTAAGACAAAAACAACTGTGACAACTAAAAGACTATTCTTCATATACATCTCCTTTGTAATTGCTAATTATTAAATCCGTTATTTACTTTTATCGAACTTAATGACAGCTCTGTTTTTTCTCCTCATCCTTTTTATCTGGGTCAGACTTCTTATTTTCATGTCCACCGCAACACCCTCCGCCTTTACGCATCATCATGAAACAAACCACTAACATCACTGGTATAAGAATCCACAACGAGTTTTCTTTATTAAAACCCAGCACCGGAGCTACAACAATTAACACTACCGGTAACAAACAACACACTGCCATCATCCATGATTGGTTTTTCATTTTGCACCACTCTCTCTTTCAATTTGAGGACAAATAGAAAACTTTAATCTTTTTGCTTCACGTGGAGTTATCCAATGGTGAAGACGTTCACTTAAACGCTTTTTGGTTTCATTCAATTCTTTAATTCTACGTTCACACTCCATTATCTTTTCTTCAAAAACTTGATGAACCAAACAACACGTTGCATCGACACCATGACTACTATGTTTAATTATCTTTTTAATTTCAGCTAGAGTTAGACCTAAATCTTTTGATTTCTTGATAAATAAGACTTTTTCAACATCCTTTTCTGTATAAATACGATATTTCGACACAGAACGTTTCGGATGATGCAAAAGACCAAACTCTTCATAATAACGTATTGTCTTAACTGAAATATTTGACTTCTTACTGACTTCGCCTATAAACATTTCTCTCTCCCTTATTATCTAATCCTACTATACACTCTCCAGTATACTAGAGAGTCAAGGCTTTTATTTATAGGACTTCAACCTTACATAAAATAATCCGTGGGTCATATTTTGTTTTGACAAAAAATTTTCCTTTTTTATTTCTATGACTACTGGATGTGACAAACGATACATCCGTCTTATCTTGATAAACAACTTGCCGTTGAGCATCTAAAAATGAGATGTTTACAATAATACTAGAAGAACTACTCCCAATTGGCTTTAAGTAATCACCATAAACATAAATAAACTGATCTTCTTTTTTTACCTTAAGATTCTTGATATGAGGATCAGTTGCTGTAACCTCTATTTCTACATCTGCTTTAGATTTTAGGAAACCGGATGCAAATGCCTGCGAAGTAGTTAAAAATGAAATAGCTAAAACCATAGATATAAATAATTTAAACATAGTTATCTCCTTTTTTTATTTATTCATCAATAGAGCTGGCCACAGTTCCAGCTGGATGTGGATAATCTCCTGGGTGATCATAATCTTTAAGATTGTCACGAACCATCAGCACGGTAAACATTCCTCCCATACCTGTAGGCCCAAATTGACCTTTTCCACCCATCATCGGAAGCGTATTTTCAGGACCCTTCATTTGCATATAATTCATTTCATCCATACCGTTTTCACCCATCGCCATATAACCGGGGACTAAATCACGGACTTTGTCTTTTACGTCATCTTGATTAACGCCTAAAACATTAGCGGCATCATGCCCCATGGCATTCATTGGATGATGACGACGATGGCAATGAAACGCCCAATCACCTGGAGCATTCGCTACAAATTCAACGGTACGAGTTTGTCCGGGGAACGTTACTACCGTTGTTTCTGGCCATTGAGCTGAAAGTGGAACATCTCCGCCATCGGTAGCAACCACTTTAAAAGCAAAGCCATGTAAATGAATTGGATGCGATTCTTGCCCTACGTTACCAAAACGAACTCTTACTTTATCTCCCGTTTTAACGACGAGCGGCGCTGTCCCAGGAAAAGCACGACTGTTAAACGTAAAAATATTAAAATCTGTCATGATATTTGGATTCGGTGTTTTTGTTCCCGGCTCAACAAACCATTCATTCAAAAATATGGCAAAATCACGGTCAACCTTGGGTTCATTCTTAGCATGAGAAATTAAGAAACCCATGGTACCCAATCCCATCTGAACCATTTCATCTCCATGAGAGTGATACATAAATGTCCCATGTTGTTTCATGCGGAATTCATATTTAAATGTTTGTCCCGGTTCAATTGACTTCTGCGTTAAACCAGAAACACGAATTGTAATGAAGTTTGCTGGATTGGCGTGT
>CAYZPQ010000030.1:10633-11268 GCA_964480185.1 uncultured Planctomycetales bacterium
CAGAAACACCATCCATCCCGTTAGGTAAAAAGACTCCGTGCCAATGAACTGCTGTTCCTTCTTTCAATTCATTCTTTACATAAATACGCAGTAAATCACCTTCCACGACTTCAATCGTTGGGCCTGGCGTTTGACCGTTGTAACACCATGCATTAATCACCATTCCGGGTGCTATTTCATGCTTGCATGCCCCTATTGTTATTCGAAAAACCTTGGCCCCATCCTTATCCAGCGTCCATGGCATCGTAGAACCATTTGGGGTAATAACAGGCGTATATGGTAAATCTTGATTTTGCACAGCATCATTCTTGTGCTCGGCACTCATCGAGGGGCCGTTCATAAAACCAAATAAAGCAACTGCCATTATAAAAAATACTTTTATATTAAACATTTCATCCTCCATGATGATATTTTTGGTTTGTGATTTTAGGCTGATCTTCTTTCTTCATAGAAGTAGGCTTAGCTAGATCGAAATCTAATTTTGCACCTACAGCATTCTCGAGTTCAATGCGTGATACCCAATAACCTTTCAAGGCATCGGCATATTCTTTCTTGGTTTCCAATTCTGCTTGTTTAGCTTCAAGAAGATGAAAAACGTCTGTTCTTAAGAAATGAACTTTGCGAGCACAACAAAC
>CAYZPQ010000030.1:11278-14955 GCA_964480185.1 uncultured Planctomycetales bacterium
AAGATGAAAAACATCTGTGAGCATAAAATTATATTCATAAAGAGTTTCTTTAATCATCTTTTGATAAATCGGCATTGCCTCTTTATAAGCCTCCACAACTTGACGGCTGGTTATTAAACTCTGATAAGCCAAACGCACTTCAAGCAAAGCTTGCTGCTCCATAGCATCTAATTGATGTTTAGATGTTTCAATGGAGGCTTTAATACCAATACGTTCAGCTTGTTTACGGTTAAATAATGGTACCTGCCCTTCAACAACAACTCCTTTTAATTTGCTGCCACTTGGCTCACTCTCTTGGTTATACCCAACTTCAATATCTGGCAAAACACCTAAACCTGCCAAATGTTGCGATTGTTCCAACGTCTTGATTTCCTGACGCTTCATTAACAAATCAAGTCGATGATTAAGCGCTTTTTTTTCTAACTCCTTAATCACCAGATTTTCATTTGGTAAATCTGGAATTTGTATGGTTTCATCCATAAATGACTGCTCTGGCTTTAATCCAAGCATTGTCCTTAAACGCTCTGTCATTATTTGAGTTTCTTGCTTGGTTTTTAGAGATTCGATTTTTGCTTTCTGAAACATAGCTTGAGCCTCTGCCAGCTTAAGAGTATTAATATTTCCAGCCTCTTTCTGACGTTGGGCAATCTCCATTGATGCTTCTTGAGCTTTAAAATGATCTTCTGCTAAGACTTGTTTATGCATGGCCGCCAGCCATTCTAAATAAGACAAACGAACCTCTTTGATAAAGCCTGTCATTTGATGAGCAGTTTCATACTGTGACGCTTTGAAACGTGTTCCTGCTATTTTCTTGCGTAATGGCCAGAATAAAACATCAAAAATATCCTGTTTAATTTCAAATTCATTATTACGTTTAGCTCCTTCTTCATTAGAAGTACGTGTTTTATACACAAATGTCGGATTGTGTAAAATACCTGATTCACGCATATCCGCCTCTGAGATTCCAAGCGAAGCTAGTTGTGCCTTGATTACCGGACTATTAAAGAATGCTATAGCTATTGCCGCATCTTCATTTAACGGTACAGATAATAACCGCTCAACATCCTTTTGATAGTCTATGCTTGCAGGCATAACTTCATAACCTGTTTGTTCTTTGACTAACGACTTAACTTCTTTTTGATTCTTCTGATCAGATGCCTGTGCATATCCACTTATGAGAATGCCAGACAAAAACATCATTATTATCTTTTTCATAATTTATTCCTTTATTGGCTTACACCTACTCCATATTCATAAACCATTCTTCCTCCCTGATGAGCTGCCAAGCCCAATAAACTGGAAACAATAATCAACACAACTAGAAATACAATTTGAAAGAACCTCATGTTCTTTGATCGCATGATCCATAGAAATGGTAAAGCTCCTAATGAAACCCCCATGGCAGCAAAAGCAAACTGTTTATGCGCTGTTAACACAGGATGGTTTAAATGTAACCGATCAGCTTCCCACAATCCTGACCATATAATCACAGGTACGGATAAAACCCCTAAGATAAACATTAACCATGCTCCATTACGCAACAAATCTTTACGAAAAAGACAACCCATAACCTGCATTCCCATAGCGCTGATTATCAGCGCTATGGGAAAATGCACGAGTTTAGGGTGTATTGGATATAACATTTGTATTAATGTATTTTCCATCTATCACCTCGGTCTTATTTATTCCCGTTAACTTCTTTTTCGGCAACGGCGCTATATTTTTCAGGGCTCTTTTTAAAATCCTTAACGCACATTTGACAGCAAAGATTGTAAATTTTGCCATTATAAACGTACTTTACAGACTCGCCCATTGTGCCATCATCAACAGGATTCCCACTCACAGGGCAAAGTTTATTACCAACATTAGGCAAACTTTTAATGTCTTCCTCTGTCGCAACACGCATTTCCTTTATCTGGGTAGTTACTTGATCCATTGCTGCTTTCTTCTCATGGTCTATAGTTTCCATACCTTTCTCATGTTCCATACCTTCATGAGCCAAAACAAAACCACCTGATAAACCCACAACAGCCAAAGCTAAAATTAATGATTTGATATACATATTAGTTCTCCAATTTTTAAAATTATTAGACAAATAAAAGCATAAACCCTTCAGTAAAAAGACACACGAAGGGCATCAAAAATTATAAAGTTAGAGTATTAAATACGAAGAGAATGATACAAGGTATAAAGAGGAACTGCAGATGAAGCACCTATGGGTGGCCCCGAATAGGCAAGACGCATAGAGCCTTTTAAAGAACTAAAAGAAAATGACTCTATAGAAGTTGTTTCAAAAGAAAGCTTATGTTGGAAAGAAATATCAGAATGAATCGCAGCATTTAGATTATCCCCAGTTGTGCTTAATATCTGTGAACAATCACATGAATGCGAATGAGTTGATTTAGATTTGTCATGATCTACTGCGTGTGAATCTTTTGAGTCCTGACAATGTTCTTCTCCCACTGTAGCCGCTGATGCCTGGTTAAAACAGCAACAGAAAAGAGGAACAATAAGAAGAGGCAGAATAATTATTGAAGAAACTATTTTCTTTATCATAGCAACACCTAATTAGAGCTTACCACAAAAACAAGGACTATCAATACAAATTACTCAGTTCAAATTTTGACGATTCCAAGGCCAATTCTGTTCTAATTCAATAACCTTGTTTTCTAAGGTAGGGTTGACATCATTCAAAGGCTCTTTTAAATCACGAAAATGAATCACTAAACCAAGCATAAAGAATATGCCTCCTGATACTATTCCCCACCCCCAACCGCTTAAACAATAACCAACGAACACAGCCGCTAATCCCCATATAAAACTTAAGAAATAAACCATATACAGTAAACCTTTTGCCCTGTTTAGCACCCAAGAGAACCCTAAAAACATTAAACAAAATACTGGCCACGAATGAAGCGATGCTCCCAAAATCACAGAAAATAATAATTGTTCAAGCCATAAAATTCTGAAATTAGAATCTTCTAAGCGAATGATAAAATTCTTAACGTACTTAAACATATTTCCCCCTTGTTAGAGCATCTTAACCGTATATTATTCTTTAAATTAAGAAAATCAACTTTTTTATTCATAATCTCATTTTTAGTGATATATTTAGACCTATAAAGTTATCTAAGCGCACCAGAGGAGAAAAAATATGGATCGGCTTTGTGGATTGTACGCCCGTGTTTCTACAGAAATGCAGGCTAATAAACGTGATAGCTCTGTTGATACTCAAATTAGCCAGATGAAAAGTTTTATTACTTATAAAACGGCTGGCGAACAAAAATGGAAAATTGTTAATACCTATGAAGAACGTGGTAAATCAGGAAAAAATACAGATAGACCTGAACTTCAAGCTATTTTTGCTGATATAAAATCAGGAAAAATCAATACCGTTATCTGCACTAAAATTGACCGGATCAGTCGCTCCCTCCTTGACTTCTATAAAATGGTCGATTTATTTGAAAAACACAATATAGAATTTGTTTCTCTGGATGAAAATTTTGATACCTCTACCCCGATGGGAAAAGCGGCACTCAAAATCACACTTGTGTTTGCAGAACTAGAACGTGAGCAAACGTCTAAACGCACTACCGAAAAAATGGCCTGGCGTGCAGGACAAGGCTTATGGAATGGGGGCCAAGTTATTGGTTATGACCTTATTGATAAGAAATTAG
>CAYZPQ010000030.1:14965-16248 GCA_964480185.1 uncultured Planctomycetales bacterium
AAAATCATAAAATTCATGTACACGAAATATCTTGAACTAGGATCATCTTTGCAAGTAGCCCTCTGGCTTAATAATCAAGGATACCGAACCAAAGAATATGTTGCAGGACGAAGCAGTATTCAACATGGCGGAAAGAAATTCACAAACTCAATGGTAATCCAAAAATTAAAAAGCCGTGTCTATATTGGCGAAGTCGGTCTAAAAGATAAAAGTTTTAAAGGACAGCATGACGCAATTATTGATTTAGACCTTTGGAAACAAGTTAATGCTGTTATTCAAAAGCAAGCTCCTACACGTAGAAATCCCAAACAAAAGAAGCTACATGCTTTTATTCTTCAAGGATTATTAGAATGTGGCTGGTGTGGTTCCTATTTAACAAGTAAATACTGTACAGGTCGAGGTGGAAAATTACATTATTATTATCAATGCACAAAAAATGCACATGGTGGCAAAGATGGTTGTGAAATGAAATATGTCCCTGCTAATAAACTTGAAAAAATAGTTCTTGAGAAAATCCGCCTTCTTTCTGTTGATGACGACTTCCTCAATCAAATCGTGCTAAAGGCCAACGAATCGGTCAGTGATGAACTTACGATACTCAATGAAACTAAAAAAGATCATGAAAACAAGCTACAAGTACTAAAAGAACAAATTGACAATATAGTCAATGCAATTGCTAATAAGCAGCTTAAAGACTTTAAATCAGTCTCTGAAAAATTAGGAAAACTGGAAGAACAACGGGATCAACTGGACAAAGCTATTGAAACTCTTGCTTATCAAATTAATGATAAAAAACAAAAAGTATTTGATGCTGAAATTATGCACAAATCATTAACCAAATTCAGCCAAGTATATGATAAAGCCTTGCCTGAAGAAATTAAAGACCTTCTGCCCTATTTTGTAGATAAAATCACTTTTAAACCGGATGAAATACAAATAGCCCTCTTCGATCAACCGATCGAAAAAGGGCTATGTGTAAACCACTCCGGCAGCGGTGCGCCTGAGTGTATTGATTGGCTCCCCCGCGAGGGCTCGAACCTCGGACCCATTGGTTACTTTGCTGACTTACTTTACAGTAAGAGTCGGACTTTCTCTTCACCATGATTAGATATCCTAATGTTAGGCGACGGGTGTAAAGTCTCTGCACTTGCCCGTTATGGGGTTTCCATAACTGCTAGCTCAGGATTGACCTTTAGAAGGCTTTTCCTGACTTAGCCCGTTTATCACTTTGGCGTTTCCGCCAAAGGCTGCTAACTTTTTACAGCCAATTGCTCTACCGACTG
>CAYZPQ010000031.1:0-16197 GCA_964480185.1 uncultured Planctomycetales bacterium
CGTACCAGAGCAAAACAATAAAAACAACAGCCAATGATTCTGGATTAAAATCGTAGAGTAACGTGAAAATATTGGCGGGTAGAAATAAATATCCTAAGGTTAAAGCTAGCGACGCATAAAGACTGAGCTGACGAATAAAAATTCGATAAAGTAAAAACGCGGATAAAACAAAGAACGCTAGTTTAAGAATAATCAATGTTAAAGGGTGCGCCCATAAGGCAAAGAAAGGCAAAATAAAAAACGTAATAAAATAAGAATGATCCCCAAAATAATTAATACCAACCAAAGACACATACTGCTTACCGTGCAATAATTGCCAGCAGGCTTGCGTAAAAAATGCTAAATCCCAGTCGTAATAGGCAAGATGCTTATATTTAAAAAGCAAAATGGCAAGCCATATCGCCGTAACAATGAATAAAATAATACCAATGATGGAAGTCATGATGCGTGGTTTCATAAGTCGTAAGGCTATTCTAGATTTTTCATGAAATTACTTCAATTGATTATCATCATATTTACATATTCACAACAAAAGCCATTTTTGCTACTATAAACTCTATGTTATCCACCTTAACCATTCAAAACTTTGGCCTTATCGATAAAGTAGCCATTGAATTTGATCAACAACTCAATATCCTAACGGGCGAAACAGGCGCGGGTAAGTCTATTCTCATTGATGCCCTGCGTTGCGTTTTGGGTGAACGCATGGATAGTTCCTTTATCCGTGACCCACAAAAAGCCTGTACTATTGAAGCGGTATTCGATTTAAAAGACAAGGCATTACGCACCAATGAAGCTCTTACCGAATATATTACCAGCGATGATGACTCTCTTATCCTTCAACGCACACTATCCAACGACGGGAAAAGTAAAATTAAAGTCAATGGCATGTCTGTCACTGTTGGCCAATTGAAAGAAATCGGCAATCACTTAATTGATTTTCATGGGCCTCATGACCATCAAATGCTTTTATCTGAAGACGCTCATATTGGCATGCTTGATCGTTTAGCAGATCTTAAAAATCTTAAAGAAACATATAAAAACACCTATAGCGATTACAGCAAACTTAATCGCGAATTAAATTCTTTAACAGAATTAGCGCAAACACGCGAACGGGAATTAGATTTACTGACACACGAAGTTAAAGAATTAGAATCCGTTAATCTCGATCAAGAAAGTTACGACAAAACTCAGCAAGAACAAATTAAAATTGCCAATAGCGAACGTTTGTATACTTTAATTCAGCAGACTTTAACTATTTTAGAAGATGAAGAAACTGGCATTGCTCAAGCCTTACGCAAAGCATTTACTCCCTTGCGTTCGTTAAACTCAATTGATACCCAAACATCCACCTGGATGGATCAATTAACCAATGCGCAAGAAAATACCAATGATCTGATTGCCAATATTACCGACTATGCCGACTCTTTGCAATTTGATCCAGAGCATGCGGAAAAAATTAATGTTCAAGCAGATAATTACCGCGATATTTTACGTAAATTCGGGCCAACATTGCAAGACGCGTCTACGTATTATCAAACGAGTAAATCAAAATTGGATTTGATTAAAAACTTTGCAGAGAATGACAGCCAGTTGCGCGACAAAATATCTCAACAAGAAAAAGCTCTAAAGAAAATAGCCCAACAGATTACCAAAGCGCGTAACGCTGCAGGCCAAGAATTAAATACCATTGTTGAACGTGAGCTCAAAGATTTAGGCATTAACCATGTTCAATTTGAAGTGCGTTTAACCCATTCACCCTATAATACCGACGGGGCTGATCATGTGGCCTTTTATATTAGCCCTAATGCGGGTGAAGCATTAAAGCCTTTGGCTCAAATTGTTTCCTCGGGCGAAGCAGCACGGGTCATGTTAGCCCTTAAGAAAGCTTTGGTTAAAGTGGATCCTATTCCGGTCTTGATCTTCGATGAAGTTGATGCCCAAATTGGTGGCCGCTTAGGCTCGATTACAGGTAAAAAACTTAAAGAATTAAGCCGTATCCGTCAGACTATTTTAATCACGCACCTCCCTCAAATCGCCTCTTTTGCGGATAAGCATTTTAAAGTGATCAAATCCGTTAAAGCATCTCGTGCCACAACAGATGTCATTGAGCTCGATGCCAAAGCCCGCGAAAGTGAATTAGCTCAAATGATGAGCGGGGCCAAGGTCACTGACATTTCATTGACGCATGCTAAAGATATGCTTGCGGCTGCTCGAAAATCGTGATATTTTATCCATTCTATTTTTAGTCTAAATTCTCTTTAACAAGGAGCTTTGCATCATGAAACGTATCGGCATTATTACTTCAGGTGGAGATTGTGGTGGTTTAAATGGTGTTATTAAAGGTGCTGCGGCAATGGCGCGCGCCCATGGCGCGACATGCTTTGTCATTCCTAACGGCTATGCAGGTTTATATAATTTAATTGAATTCGATTCACTTACCGAATTAACCGAAGAACGCATTGATGCCATTGATGCCAACTTAGCTGGTTCTGAAGCAGGTCACTCCCGCGTTAAAGTTAAAAAGATTGAAGATCCTAATAAATATGAACGCATCAAAGCAGGCTTAAAGAAATTTAATCTTGAAGGGTTAATTATTTCGGGCGGCGATGATTCGGGAAGCGTTTTAGTTGATTTAACCGAGCATGGCATTAAATGCGTGCATGCACCAAAAACCATGGATTTAGATTTACAAACATATTCCGTCGGTGCAGACTCAACCATTAATCGCATTGCCACCTTTGTCGAAGATCTTAAAACAACAGCGCGCACCCACAACCGTATTTTAGCTTTAGAAGTATTTGGTCGTTATGCAGGTCATACCGCTTTTCGAGGTGGTGTTGCCGCAGGTGCTGATGCGATTATCATCCCTGAAATCCCCTGCGATTTCGACATTATTTATGCCCACATGAAACAACGCTATTTTAGACGCATTATGAATTCTGACGTGCGTTCAGGAACTTATATGATTGTTGTAGCAGAAGGAATCAAGGATGCGAGTGGTAATGAAATCGTCGACGAATCCTCTACTCCTGATGCCTTTGGTCATAAACGTTTAGCAGGTGCTGGAACGTATGTTACTCAACAATTAACGAAACGCTTAAAAGCAGATCCAACTGTTGCGGAACATATGAAAAAAGCTGGTATGTTTGTGCAAGGCATTAATGAAATCCCCGAAGTACGCGCGGTCACACCTGGGCACTTAGTCCGCTGCGGTCACTCCTCTGCCTATGATGTTAACTTTGGTAAAGAAGTTGGCTCTGGCGCTTTTATCCTTTTAAACCAAGGTATTAGTGGCGTAACTGTTGCTGGAATCAGCGGCGGTAAAGTGCGCTATATGGCGACAAAAGAAGCCATTGCCCAACGTTTTGTGGATACCAATCAAGTTGCGATTTATGAAGCTCAAGGGATTTGTTTTGGTCGGTTGCCGGGGGTTGTGAATACGGTGCCTGAATTACTGACTGGTAATATCGAACGTCTTTATTAAAAATGAAAAGCCGGGAGGAAACGAGGTCCTCCCCTACATAATACCTGTGCGTCTTTTATTCAAATGATGATGAGATTAGGGTGGCGCTGGCTACTGCGTAGTCTTTGCAGTGGGAGATGGAGAGGATTACTTTGGATGTGATTGGTTTTTGCCAGTGACATTCGGGTTTGCCCTGGGCGTCATTCATGATGCTAACATCTTGCCATGATAAATGGGGATCACCTACTGCTTTAAAGATTGCTTCTTTGGCGGCGAAACGGCCAGCTAAATGCGGCATGGGGTACGTAAATTTTTTGGCGTGCTCTAATTCTTGTTCTGTAAAAACATGCTTCTTAAACGCATCACCCCAACGCTCGATCGCGCGTTCAATGCGTTTCACTTCAATAATATCTATACCTTGCCCTAATATCATTTGGATTTAATAATCGTTATCATATCACGGACAGCCTGTTTAAGTCCGACGGATATGGCTTTGGATATAATTGAATGCCCAATATTCAATTCATAAATACCAGGAATACGTGCAACGGCATAGGTGTTTTCATAATTCAATCCATGACCTAAATTAACCGTAATCCCTCGACGCTGCGCATAAGCTGTCATGGCACGCAATTGATCTAAATAACTTTTACCCGCACGATCAGCAAAAGCATGCGCATACGCCCCGGTATGAAATTCAATCATGGTCACACCCAAATCACAGGTCGCATCGATTTGTTTTTTACTTGGCGCAATAAATAAACTAACGATGATTTTATCTTGAGCCAATTGGCGACACACTCGGTCAATCTTTTTATACTGACCAACTACATCTAAACCGCCTTCAGTTGTGATTTCTTGACGACGTTCAGGAACGAGTGTCGCTTGATCAGGATGCACGCCTAATGCAATGGCGAGAATTTTACTATTGATCGACATTTCCAAATTAAACTTAGTCTTCACCACTTTACGTAATAAGACAATATCTTTATCTTGAATATGGCGACGATCTTCGCGTAAATGAGCAACGATGGATTTAGCTCCTGCCGCTTCACAGATTTGAGCAGCTACAATGGGATCAGGATCATATTCCCGACGGGCTTGACGCAAGGTCGCCACATGGTCGATGTTCACACCTAAAACAGGAGGCATTAGCCATTTCCCTTCACATAAAACCAGGTAATAATCGCTAAGGCTAATGCAATTAATTTAAGCATCCAATTGGAACGTAACCAGTGACTCATGCATCCTTCTTTCCAGACGATAATAATTCTTTAACAAGTTGAGCAAAATGTTCTTGATCATTGACTTTGACTAAACGGCTATCAAACGCCAAGCTCACATCCCCTGTTTCTTCAGACACTAAAACAATCAAGGCATCAGTATGTTCGCTTAAACCCAATGCCGCACGATGACGCGTTCCCACTGTTTTATTCACCGTTGGATTTTCAGATAAAGGAAATAAACACGATGTCGCCGCAATACGGTCATTACGTACAACCACACCACCATCATGCAATGGCGAATTCGATAAAAATATACTTTGCACTAATGCCGACGATACTTTGGCATCAACAGTAATACCGCTGTCGATGTACATGTTTAATTTCATTTCACGTTCGATGGCAATCAAACACCCTGTGCGTCGTTGAGAAAATTTATAAACACTGTCCGAAAGCTCTGCAATCACGGCTTCCAATTCTGTCTCCGCCAAGGCAATGGTAAACAAATGCTGTTGACCTAAACGCGCTAAACCCGCACGGATTTCATGGGCGAAGATAACGACTATGACGACGATCCAAATTGAAAAGAAATTACTCAAAAGCCAGTTTAAAACATCTAGCTGCAGCACTTTTGATAAAACTAAGGCAATGATTAGATATAAAATTCCTTTAAGAACTTGAAAGGCACGTGTACCTTCAAAGAAAAGCAATATCCGATAGAAAATAACCCAGAGGACTGCAATCTCAAGGATATCTTTGGCGATAATAATTAAATCATTCAGTGGTGGCATATGTTTTATTCTTAATGGCGTCTGTCATGCGGGCCACATCCATCATCTGTTTAACATCATGAACCCGTATCACATGAACGCCTTGTATAATGGCGGCACTAACCGTGGCGGCGGTACCCCAGAGACGATCGTCGACATTCTTATTTAATACCGCACCGATAAAAGATTTTCTCGACGTCCCGACCAATACTGCGCAATTTAAACGATGAAACTTTTCCAATTCATTCAAGATTGTTAAATTACCTTCAACGGATTTCGCAAAACCAATACCAGGATCAATCATGATTCTATCTTTTTTTAGACCTAAGTCTAAACATTTTTTCAGTGCTTCATTAAGCTCACTCATAATGTCTGGAACAATATCTTTATATAAAGTCTGCTTCATCATAGTTTGAGCTGTTCCGCGTGAATGCATGAGAATAAGGCCCGCCTCATATTTCTTTACAACAGCGATGAGAGACTTGCTTATTTGCATCCCTTTAACCGTATTGACAATACTAGCCCCTGCCTTGAGCGCTGCTAAAGCAACGGGTGTTTTATACGTATCAATTGAAATTGGAATAGTGGTGTGCTTGGCTAAATAATCAATCACTGGAATAACGCGCTTAAGTTCTTGAGCTTCACTTACAAACTTCGCTCCCGGACGCGTTGATTCTCCGCCGACATCAATAAGATTAGCACCTTGCTTAATTAATTTTAATGCATGTTGAATGGCGCGGGTGTGATGACGGCCATCCCATTGGCCGTCGTGACTGAAAGAATCTGGGGTGCAGTTAACGATACCCATCAGGCATGTTCCATGCCCGAGCGTAAGATGATGCTGACGGGCATGGAAATGACGGATCGGTGTTGGTACCATTACACTAAATTAATTATCCCGTAAAAAGTTTAATTTATGATCAGGGATACTCAATAATACTTTGACTTCTTCGATATCAAGCGTTTCTTTTTCAATCAAACGACTTGCTAAGGCATCTAATTTCTCTTTATTCGTAATGAGCAATTCTTTAGCACGATCATAACAACTCTTAACGATTTGATGGATTTCAGCGTCGATCTTACGTGCTGTTTCTTCGCTGTAATTGCGTTGCTCATCAAATAAATCACGACCTAAAAACATTGGATGGCTACGATGACCAAATGCTAATTTATCTAAGTTATCGCTCATCCCATACTCACAGACCATGCTACGGGCAATTTGCGTCACGCGTTGCAAATCATTGGACACACCGGTTGTGGTATCATTCATATAAATTTCTTCACCCACCATACCCCCAAGCAGTACAACCATCATGCCTTTTAATTCTTTCTTGGACATATAATGCTTGTCTTCTTTAGGAGGTGTTAATGTGTAACCACCGGCCATACCCCGAGGAATAATTGAGACTTTTGAAAATGGATCGACTTCATCAATTAAGACAGACAATAAGGCATGCCCTGCTTCATGATACGCTGTCATTTCTTTTTCTTTTTTCGACACTGTACGGCTTTTCTTTTCAGGGCCCATGGTCACACGCTCAACAGCGGCGAGCATGTCGTCTAAACCAACTTCTTCTTTACCCTTACGTGCGGCTAATAATGCGGCTTCATTACACACATTCGCTAAATCAGCGCCGGAGAAATAGACTGTTTGCTGTGCAATACGACGTATATTGACATCGGGTGCCAATTTAATATTTTTCGTATGGACTTTCAATATCCCTTCACGCCCATTAATATCAGGCAAACCAACCGTGACTTGGCGATCAAAACGGCCAGGACGAAGCAATGCCGGATCAAGCGTATCAGGACGATTGGTAGCTGCAATTAAAATCAAACCAGGCACTGTATTAAAACCATCCATTTCAACGAGTAAGGCATTGAGTGTTTGCTCACGCTCATCATTACCACCACCCACACCCGCAAAACGTTGACGACCAACCGCATCGATTTCATCGATGAAAATAATACAGCCACGGCCAGATGTTTTCGATGCTTTGCGTCCTTGTTCAAATAAATCACGGACACGGGATGCGCCAACACCGACAAACATTTCAACGAAATCAGAACCACTTAACGAATAAAACGGAACACCTGCTTCACCCGCAACAGCTTTGGCTAATAATGTTTTACCTGTCCCCGGAGGCCCAACTAATAAAACACCTTTAGGGATTTTGCCGCCTAATTTCTCAAACCGTTTGGGCTCTTTTAAGAATTCAATAACTTCTTGCAATTCTTCTTTAGCCTCGTCGACACCCGCCACATCTTTAAATGTAATGGCCCCACCATTGCCTACTTGGGCCTTGGATTTTCCAAACGCAAAAATCTTACTGCCCATTTGAGAACCGCGCATGGAAATAAAATAAAATAATAAGAAAATCGCAATGAACGGAATTAATTGGAAAAATAATTGGCTCCAGAATAATTCCGGCGGAACAACGGTGAATTTAGAGACATTATCACGAATTAATTTAATTAATTCTTCGTCACGTTGAGGAATGTTTAAGCGAAATTCCAAACCATTAGAATATTTACCCTTTAAAATATTCTCAGGCCCTTCAGTTAATTCAACTTCTTTAATTTCCTGAGTTTGAGCATTATCTTTAACTTTATCATAAAACTCGCTATAGGTAATTTGACGCTGATTAGCCGTATGCATATCAGGACTTCTTAGGCTCAAGACCAGCATAATCAATAAACACGCGATAATGATCCACATATTCCCATTAGGTTGTTTCGCATTGCGCTTGGGAGGTAATTTCGAAGAAGGAGGATTTCCTTTGATGGGTGCCATTGTAAGACTCCTAATGTAAAGACAAGTTAACTTCAGTAATGAAAAAGTATTATATAATCAGGGAAGAATGAAATCAAGGATTACCGGCGGAAGCTTCTTTACGCTCGAGGCGAACACCCTTTTGATAGGTATCCATATAAATTAAATTCCCTTGGCGGTCATAGACGCGCACAATACCATCTAATTGGCCATTGGTGTAGGGCTCTTCACTCATGATTTCACCATTAGGATAATACGCTTTGGATAAACCATTGCGCACCCCATTGTCCACATTCCACTCTTGCTTGACCTTGCCATCTTGATAAAATTCGCGCATTTGCCCCACTTTAATATCATCTTTAAATACAACAGTCATCCAGACATGACCTTGAATGGCATATTCTTTCGCTAAACCTTCTTTGTGATCATTTTCATAATTCCATTCCGTCCACAATGTCCCATTGTCACGGTACTCACGGCAGGTACCTTGCTTCTTGCCTTCTTTATACTGGCATTCACTTTTAATCGTACCCGTCTTATAAAATTCCTTCACATACCCGTCGAGCATATTATTTTTATAGTTGGCATCCACAATCATTTTGCCTTCAGGGCTATAACGTGTATTGCCCCCTTCTAATTGGCCTTCTTTAAAATTCATGAGCCATTCTGCCTGACCATTGGGGTAAAATGTTTTGGATAAACCATCTTTGATACCAAGTTTATAAGACCAAATGGCTTGCACATGCCCATGATCATCGTATTCTTTTGTTATACCTTCAATTTGATCATCTTCATAATTGACTTCATTCTTAAGCGACCCATCTTCATTATATTCACGGCTTAAACCCTGCAATTTCCCTCCCTTAAAATTCATGGCCATCTTCAAATTACCATTGGGGTAGAAATATTGATTTAATCCCTGCAAGGCATCAAAGGAATAATTCTCAATTGATTTAGGAACTTCCTCTGGATAAAACTCTTTGGCTGTCCCATGCAATCGACCTAAGGAATAATTTTTTTCAAAAAACGCCGAACCATCTTCATAATAAGATTTATAGGTCCCATTTAATTGACCGTCGACATAAACACCCACACTGAGTAAATTCCCATTAGGGTAATACTCACGAAATGGCCCATTTAATACGCCATTCTTATAAATCTTCTCTGATTTAACCTTACCATTCTCAAATGTTTCTTTGACCGGGCCATCCAGCACATCCTGGGCCCAGGACAATGAAATAAATAGAATATAAATTAAGCAAACAAGTTTTTTCATAAATGGAATATTAAAGAGTTTTGGTTTTGTGTGACAGATACACCTCGAGGTAAACTTACCTTGTTGACCTGAGGATTATCACAGAGTGCAAGAACTGATTGCACATGGTCAAAAGAAAACACCGTTAAATCACCGCAGACACGTTCAAGGGCTAAACGTATCATCATGCGCTGTAAAGATAAATGCATCTTTACGAGCATCGGTTTATTCATTATAACAGAACCTTCACGTTGTTGTACTACTTGATTAAACTTTTTTAGGGCAATTGTATAAAGGTAATCATAATCTGCCTCCACTTGCTTACCTAAAGAACTTAAAGCGCTGACAATTTGAGGATTATAGGATTTTGCTAAAAGAACGAGTAATTCATGACGTACCCGATTGCGTAAATAAATGAGCTCGTGATTTGTCTTATCCTCACGAAAATGCAGTTGCTGTTTCTTTAAATACTGCTGCAATGTACTACGGTTTAATTCAAGCAAAGGACGCACAACTTTAACCCCTTGCCAATCGCCACATGCGCTAAGTCCGCGTAATCCTGCTAAACCTGTGCCGCGAATCACACGCATCAAAACTGTCTCAGCTAAATCATTCTCATGATGAGCCGTGGCAATCAATGCGGCTTTTAATCGACGTGCCGTAGTTACACAAAAAGCCATGCGCAATTGACGGCTTTTATCTTCGCTTAACTGAACCCCAGCCTTCCCTGCCCGTCTACCAATAGTGACAGGTAAACCATAGAGCTTGCCTAATGAATTCACAAAATCAGCATCTTGATCAGATTCGCTACGCAGTCGATGATTGTAATGAATGATATGCAGGCGAATACCTAAACGATGTTGTAACTGTACAAGAATATCTAAAAGAACAACGGAATCGAGCCCGCCTGATACAGCGACGATAATAAGCTCTCCACGTTGAATACATTTTAAGGATTGAATGAAGTGGTAAGTGTGTTCGATGACCTTGTGCATGATCACTTAATCGCCGGCAATGCCACGTTTTTGATCTCGGGATTCTTTATACGCATCGCGTAATCGATCGGCATATTTTAAATTAGGAGGCGCTAAACTCAAATTAACAAAACCCATTTTTAGCAATTCTTCATTAACCATGCGCCCATCGCTTAAAAAAACATAGGCATACAAATAACCTTCGGGAGATCGATGCTCGATATCGTATTCCAAGCGTACTTTTTTATCTTCAACAATTTCTTGAGCATACGTTAGCGCTTGTTCTTCTATAGTAATTAAGCCTTCGTCTTCCACTTCAATAATTTCGCCATCTTCATCATACTCAATGCGTTTACGCGCAGGCAATCCAATGGACTGCACGCCAATTAATTGAATGCGTTGGCCATTTTCTAAGACCAATTTATCGGAATCAACGACTTTAACTACCAATCCTTGATCTTGCTTGGTTGCTTGGTTTAAGAATAATGGAGCTTCGGCATGTGACGTGATGGGAAAACATGCTAATAATACTAGTAATACATGTAAAATCATTCGAAGATTATACTACGACTTGGGCAAAGGTTCAATCTTTACCAATTGGTAGGGCCAAAACGCTTGAATGGGCTTTACCGTATAACTTTCCTTTAACTGAGCACTTATATTCGCAATAGTCGTGCTCTTTAAGTACGCATACGTTGTCACTTGAGCATTCAATAAGATATGTAATTGAGCAATGTCATAGATCATTGGGACTGGATGTGGGCTAAAAAAGCCTTTGCCTCCTAAATCAAGGACCGTCACAGGCTGATTGGAGTAAAAGACTATTCCGCGCGCATGCCCTTTATCCGTCACAATACGTGTACCTAAGGGTAATTCTGCAGGTAAATACTTCGCCATCGGTGCTGAACTCACCATATTTTCAAGTTCCGGCTTGGCAAACCAGACCCCAATCAATAAAGCAATACTCGTTAAGGATAATACGTATAACCCTCTTGCCTCATCCCCTGAGATGGCCTGGCAATACACGATCCCGGCGAGAGCACATAAAGATGCAGATATCCAATATAATGGGTAACTTGGTAAAATTATCTTTTCAAGAGGGATAAAAACTAATGATCCTACCAAAACTGCTAATAGCGCTAATACAACCGCTGAAGCAATTAATAGTTTCTGGGATAGGCGCTGGGTAATATGGTCTGCGACTAATAAAGCCAGAGCTGGAAATAAAGGAAGTATGTACGTAATTAATTTAGAATGCCCATTTTGAAAAATAAGAAAGACCACGAGTAGCCACACTAAAATCAAATGGTCCCCATCCCCGACCGTCGTGCTTAACCGTTTATATAAATCTTTGAATGCTGCACCTAAAAATAAGGTGAATGGAAAAATGCCGCCAAAAATCACAAGAAGATAAGAATACCAATGATCATTCAGATGATGTTCTGCCTCGATAAGGCGTCGCCAATGATCATTTACAAAAAACTCTTTCACAAAAGCCTGACCATACGCTTCATACATATAGACATACCATGGCGCAGCAATCGCAATACCTAGGCAAAAACCAATAAAAACCCATGGTGTTGCTAAAGCATCTAGTCGTCGACGGTACAGTAAAAATAAAACAAGAATTAACTCAGGGATAATAAAACCTAATGGCCCTTTGGTTAAAGTGGCCAAAGCGGTGCAGACGTAAAAACCTAACCAGGCGAGTGGTTTATACCGTGGATAGGCATAGGCGATATAAAAACTTAAGATAGCATAGAGAATAAATGTGGCAAAAATCATGTCGGTAAAAACTGTTTTTCCCATACCGACCCACATCACACTCGTCGCTAAAATAAGCCCTGCCCAGAATGCTTTTTGACTATCGCGGTAAATGAGTAAACTCAAGAAATATGTTCCGACAACGGATGCTAAAGCAAATAAGGATGGGAAAAACCGCGCCGCCTGCTCTGTCACCCCAAATACTTTAAAAGCCACCATCAATACCCAATAGGTCAATATGGGCTTTTCAAATTGAGGGAAACCAAAAATATGCGGTGTTAACCACTCATGACGTAAGAGCATTTCTTTAGCTGTGAGCGCGTAAAAGACCTCATCGGGATCGGTGAGCGCAATAATATTATTGCCCACGAAGAAAATGAGAATGCTAAGAAGAATTAAAATGTAGAGACGATTGAGTTCTAATTTCATGAGAGTACTTATTGTACGTCAGGAAGGATTTCTTTTAAACCCAAAAATGCATTTATGTCGGTGAGGGGTTTCATATTAATAATAACAGGAGAAAAGCCAGGGGCGTTTTGTAATTGAGCAAGCTGGGCTGGGTCGAGATTAAATTTAATCCCTCCCTTGTCATCCCCGAATGGAGTTGTCGGGGATCCACTCTTAACCTGCATATTCATCTGATCTGGAGTTAAATCAATACCCCCTGTACTCGTTTGCGCTCTTGATGCGATCATAAAAACAGGAGTTTCTGTACCTGGCACGTAAAATGTTTTCATCTGTGTAATACCCAACTTTTCTAAACTAGCCTGATATTGTTTCAGCTCTTGGGGACGTTGATCTATACGCTGGCCTTCGCTACGGTGGTCTCCTGGTTTAATTAAAATCCATCCACCTAGTTTTAAGACACGCAATGCTTCTTGCAAGGCTTTTTCTGGATTGTTAATAAAAGTCAAACTTTGATTAAACATAACAATATCTTGAGAGGAATTAGCAAGCGGTAAGCTTAATGCCGTCCCAGGACGTTTCGTAATCTTAAGACCCGGATAAATTGTAATATCATTTAATTCTTCCTGATTATCAACGAGTATTACATCAAGACCTGCTTTAGCTAACCCCTTTGCAGGACGCCCATTCGTACCTGATCCAACATCGACAGCCGACCCCTGTGTAATTCCCAAATAACGCGCCACCGTTTCATACAAATCACTTATCCCCTCAATTCCATAAGTCTGTTGTGACCCTGCTAGTTCTCCTATTTTATTTTCCAGGTATTGTTGCTGCGAGGTCATCGCAGCATTAGATTTATCATCTTTAGAAGAAATAATTTGAAGTGGATATGGTAGAGCAGCCAAATAATGTATAAAGTCTAAATCTTCTTTTAAAGGATTTATGGGTGATATTCCGACATCGCTTATCATGGCTTTATTAATAATACCGGGAGAAATTTTAGAGAATGGTAACGTAAATGAATTCATGATAACAGGCGCATTCACACGGTACATTGCTTTCCATTTACCATTTCCAAATTTTTGGGCAGCAGCAGCGGCCAAACGATTAATTTCTTCTGGTGATTTTGTGTCTACCCATTTACTTAATGTTATCATCATGTCTGCGTTAGATGTCGTTTCCGTTAACGCCTCTAAAGCTTCCTCTATATTCTTTGCACCCGCATTGAAAAGCATTCTTGCCAATTCTCCCCATATATCAGCTCCATTAAGACTATCATCACCTTGAATCGATAAATTCTGAAGCAAATCAAATGGTTCATCAACCCAATAAAGTATGGCATTATTGCCTTGAGCCATTAAGAACATCCGTTGTAATTTGTGAATCGTTTCATGACGGATAGCCATATAAATGTCCACCTTTTGCCTAAACTCTCCATCCTTGCCTTCAAAGGCCTTTTTTAATAGCTTAAGGTATAATTTTTTAGCTTCCGCATTTTGAAGGCCATTAAAACTCTCAGGATTTGCTAATGCATCACCAACTCTATTTGAATCATCAATCGCAATTGATCTACTATTCACCAAACCATATTTACCGTGTGATGGAAGAAATGCATTCCTATCTATAACTCCCGCGTTAGGCAATGGTGTTATTTGCGTTAAAATATAAACTGAGAAATTTTCTTGATCTATTTGTACCATGACAGTTTGATCAATATGAGAAAGTATGAAAAAACGGTCATCTTTCGTAAAATCAAATCCATGCCAAGGCTGAATAAAGAAACCTTTAGCAATTAAGACATTATTTAATTGATCAACTACTTCATTTCTTCTTATATTAAATAACTTCTGATCATACCCTGCCCTATTGGCCCGTGAGAATAGCGCTTCCATCAACATCAACTGCTGATCAATAAAAGCACCTGTCAAATTATTCGTTGATGTATCTATAATTTTCTGTTGAATCCCTGTTATAGCTTGTAATAATATTTCTGATGACTCAACTGCTTGGCCATAAGTCAATATATCCTCAATAATACGAACAGCACTTGCCACTTTATAAGACTGAAAAATTTCCGATGTTTCTTTAAGATGATTAATTACAAATTCTGTTAGTAATGCTTTATTAGCTTTAACCATATGCAAAATTGATCTTAATACTTGCTGGACTATGCCTACATTGTTCAACCTTGATACTGTTAAATAAAAATTTAACCGATCAGATTCATTTTTTATTAAACCTGCTTTAGCAATTACCTTTCGAATACCTTCATCACTATTCTTCGTTAAAGCATCATTAAACTCTTTTAACAATCCATCTAAACTGACGTTTTCTATTTCGACACTATTTACAGAGCTATTTGTCGAGACTTCTTTATGTTGAGCCAATACTTGATTTCTTGGAGCTATCATCACACCCGCTGTGATAATCATGAGTATGGTGGAACGTAGTTTTGATACAAAGCTCTTGGGCAATACACTTGTCATGGCCAAATTCATATGACGTGCAAAACCAAATCCTCCCGAGAAATATTTACGTGGCAAAATTTGTTGAGTTAGAGGATCTTTCTCTTCTTTGACATAGTTATAAACACCTTTCTTAAAAGCCTGTAAGTACTGCTGATAAATCGTTTGTTTTTCTTCGGAGTCATTAATATTAACGCCGCTCACTTTATTTTTATCCGCATAGACTTGAGACAAAACACTGTCTTTAATTTTTTTCTTATACCAAGTAGCCAAAATCAAACTGTTATAAACCTGTCGTAATTGAGCAAAATTCTTTCCCTCATTGATTTCTTTTTCTAGTTCAGGAAGAATAATTTCACGAATTATATTCTCCGAGAGTTCATCATTAGTCTTATTAGAGATTGGAACGGGTGGCCCGGAGGCGGGTGCCCTATAAACCGCAGGAGCGAGTTTTCCAAGCTCCGAGGATTTGTAGGGCCGCAATGTCTCGTCATTAATAGCGGCACCACTGACAGAAGTCAGTGGTGTAGCCGCAGGGACAGGACCCGTTGACACCGCTTGATTCTTAGCACTTGCCAGATAATCAGATTCCAACATAACTTTCAATTTAGATTCAATAACGTAAGCAGCACCATCGAGATTATTTTCATAAACAACAGACTTCTCAGGAACAATCCACACCTTATTAAACGTATTCACCGGAATTTGAGTTGTCCCAAATTTCTTCGCCGCTTGTTCATAAATACGTTTCCAGAACTTCTTTCCAATCTCATCTTCCGGATACATCAAGCTCGACGTAATTTGTTTAAGCAAATAATCTTGGGCCAATAAATCTCGCCCCATTTCAGTTTGACCAAAACTCTCCGGCACAATCCTGTCTTTTTCATAAGGACTTAAGTTAACCCACAAGTCTTCTTCAGGTACTGTCACGGAAGCCATGAAATACTTAATCAACTTCGTCGACTCTTCTTTGAGCAATGCATCATTAAGGTGTCTGTCCCCTTTATCAAGAATGAAATCAAATTGAAACGGATTATCGGGGTGTACCTTAATACCTTTGAGTGTGGGAGGATTAAATGATGGGCTTAAGTGAACGCGG
>CAYZPQ010000032.1:0-252 GCA_964480185.1 uncultured Planctomycetales bacterium
TTTGAAATCACCCTTCGTAATCTGCACCATCGCCGTTAAGAATAAATTTCCAAATTATGCGCTTTAAACGCTGATTCTGCAGGAAAACGGTATTGAAATAATTCACCCATGATTTCCGGGGCATCAGCCAAAGCAACCAAACAGTTACGAATATCGCCGGGAGCTACAATTTTAAATTCTTCGCGCAAACGCCCTGATGATCCACCACTATCCGCAACAGTCACAATCGCCGTTAAATTAGCGGTGTATTCT
>CAYZPQ010000032.1:262-5014 GCA_964480185.1 uncultured Planctomycetales bacterium
CCCCATGAGCATATGAGAAAGGCCATGACCTCCCCCAATTGCCACAATCTTAGGGCCACGTTCAAGATAACGTTTTTGATAAAGGATATTAACAATGTCGCGTTCACGCTCAGGAAGGAATAAGGTGATTAATGAAATGGTAAGTTTGCCCATACCGAGAACAATAAACAGTATCCCGCAGACAATAATAACAATACCTAAACCACTCACAAAAGGGTATGAACTTACAGCGAATGCCGCACCGATACCTACTACTAAAACACCAAAAATAGCAGCAAGCATCCAGCGCTTGACTTTCATGCCTGGATAAAGCCATTTGGAGAGACTATTTGACATGCGGGATTAACCGATGCGCGCGTCTTCCTGCGCAACTAGTTCGATAATATCTTTACTGGTTTTTGTATTCTTTAAACTATCACGGAAGAATTTGTCTTTCAACAGACGCGATACGCGGGCCAATGCTTTTAAATGAGGGCCCGCTGAATCAACAGGAGAAACAAGAAGGAAAAAGATGTAGGCTGGTTCACCATCTAAGGAATCAAAGTTAATCCCTTTTTTGCTAACAGCTAATGATGATACCATTTCACTTACATATTCGGATTTGGCATGAGGAATTGCAATGCCTTGACCAATGGCGGTGGAACCTAATGATTCACGCGCCATTAATGATTCAATGATTTTTGCTTTGTGTTTTTTGTCAATGGCACCAGCTTCGACTAAAAGCCCCACCATCTCCGCAATCAAATCAGCTTTTGTTGTACTTTTCAAATCATTACTTACTGCTGACTTACACAAAAACTCATTGATTTTCATGATGCCTCCGAAGATATTAATTCTATATTTGGAGCAGCGGACCGGGTTCGAACCGGTGGCATCCACCTTGGCAAGGTGGCATTCTACCAACTGAATTACCGCTGCGTCGTTCGCTCACTCACAAAAGACGTTCGTTCGTCTCACTCCCCATAGGGGCTTTGCCCCTCTGGCGTCCCGATAAAAAGCATCGGGACTGTCACCCCAAAGACGTGGGGAAAGGTTTTCCCCACACCCCTTTCCTGATTTTCTACGAAAATCAGTTCGCTCTATCGGAGTTAACGAAAAAAAGAAAAGTATGTCAATGAAACTTAGCTCGGGTATTTTAGCAATGCGCCGAGAAAATGCAATATTTGAATTGAATGTTTGAAATTTTTATATGGGCGGAAGAGGACTTGAACCTCCATGAGTTTCCCCACATGCTCCTAAGGCATGCGCGTCTACCAGTTCCGCCATCCGCCCCTAAATTTCTACCACTGATAACTATATCAAATATTTTCTAGAAAAGAAATTTAGGGGCTGTATCTTTTTTTACTGATCAGTCTTTTTGATCAGTAAAAAAAGATGCGCCCGCGCATCGAAACTTACAATAATCCAAAGAACCTATTTAAAAATTTTGGTGACCCACCCGCGACTCGAACGCGGCACCCTTACATTAAAAGTGTAATGCTCTAACCGGATGAGCTAGTGGGTCAACGCAATATGTTATCTATTAAAGAACAACTTAAACTTCTCTTAACTCTTTACTCTTACGATCCAAAACAGAATCAACTTCTTTAATAAAACGGTCTGTCATTTTTTGAACTTCTTCTTCACCTTTGAAACGTTCATCTTCGCTGACATGACCATCGCCTTGCATTTTCTTTAATTTATCATTCGCATCACGACGGACAGTGCGTAATGTCACGCGACCACGCTCAGCCATTTCTTTGCACACTTTGATAAATTCTTCACGACGCTCTGCTGACAGTGGAGGAAAAACTAAACGGATTACTTTACCATCATTCATGGGATTAATACCCAATTTTGATGAAGCAATCGCGGATTCAATATCTTTAATCGCTTGAGCGTCCCACGGTTGAACAATAATCTGACGTGGGTCTGGCGACGACACCGCGGCCAATTGGCGAATCGGTGTGGATGTTCCATAATAATCAATGTGCATGTCTTCAACCAAAGATGGTTGAGCGCGACCTGTGCGGACTTCAGAGAATTCACGCATCATGGTTTCCATTGTTTTCTTCATCTTCGCTTCAGTGTCTTTTAAAATTTCTTTTTGGGTCATAGCATTTTCCGTTCTATCTAACGATAGTTCCAATTTTTTCCCCGAAGACAGCTTTTTTAATATTTCCACGTTGAAGCAGATTAAAAACCATAATGGGCAAATTATTTTCCATGCACATACTAATTGCCGTTGCATCCATTACTTTTAAATTTTTCTTTAAAACATCAATAAATTTCAATGTCTGATATTTTTTAGCCGTCTTGTCTTTCATAGGGTCAGCCGTATAAACACCGTCGACCTTCGTTGCCTTCATAATCACATCGCAATTTGTTTCAGTCGCACGTAAGGCCGCAGCGGTATCCGTTGTAAAATACGGATTTCCAGTACCAGCCACAAAAATAATGACACGACGTTTTTCAAGATGGCGTATAGCACGACGTAAAATATACGGTTCCGCAATGGCATGCATTTGAATCGCCGTCATGACGCGGGTTTGAATGCCTGTTTGTTCTAAGGCATTTTGTAATGCCAAACCGTTCATGACGGTGGCCAACATCCCCATATAATCTGCCACAGAACGGTCTAAACCAAATCGCTTTGATTCAACTTGCCCGCGAAAAATATTTCCACCACCTACAACCAACGCAACTTCCACTCCCATGTCATGAACTTCTTTGATCTCTTGCGCCAAAGACTCACACATTTCAGCATCAATACCATGCTGCAATTTACCAAGCAATGCTTCGCCGCTTAGCTTAAGAAGAATGCGTTTGTAAATAGGCTTTTTATTACTCACCGATTTTGAATCTCACATAACGGTTAATTTGAATATTTTCACCGATCTTCGCAATCAATTCATTCAAATAATCACCAATTGTTCTGCTGGAATCTTTAACGAATGGTTGTGCATATAAGCAATTGGCTTTGATAAACGCATTTTGATCTGCTTCTTTAGCCAACACATCTGCTGGGACATCTTCCTTCTTCGCATACTTAGGAGACATCGCAGCAATATGCATAGCGACATCTTTCGTAAACGCAATAAAATCTTCATTCTTAGCGACGAAATCAGTTTCGCAATTGACTTCTAACAACACACCAATTTTACCATTGTGAATATAGCTTTCAATACGGCCTTCATTGGCAGCACGATCAGCCTTCTTCGCTGCTAATTCTAAACCGCGTTTGCGCAATAATTCTTTGGCTTTATTGAAATCACCTTGGGCTTGTTCAAGAGCTTTCTTGCAATCCATAACACCACAAGAAGTTTCTTCTCTTAAACGTTTAATATCTTCAGCTGTTGACGATACCATCATGTTTCTCTCCTCACAAATGACACTATATTATTACCTTAAGCGCTGACCACTTCTTGAGCTTGGGTCGTTGCTTGGGCTTGTTTACCGGCTAAGAATTCTTTACGGCCTTCGATAATGCTGTCGACTAATAAACCAACAATAAACTTAATTGATTTAACGGCATCATCATTACCTGGGATCGGATAATCAATCACATCAGGATTACAATTGGTATCAATTAAACCAACAACTGGAATACCTAAACGGTTTGCTTCAGCAACACCGATTTCTTCTTTTTTCGTATCAACCACAATCATGGCTGTTGGGACGTTTGGCATGTTACGGATACCGCCTAAGTCACGCAATAAACGTTCTTTTTCTTTCATCAACAATGATGCTTCTTTTTTGGTCAAACGGGTGATAACACCAGTCTTTTCCATTTTTTCAATGTCGACTAATTTCTTGATAGACTTCTTCACAGTTTCTAAGTTAGTCAATAAACCACCCATCCAGCGATTTTTCACATAAAACATTTCGCAGCGAGTAGCTTCATCTTCAATAACTTGTTGGGCTTGTTTTTTAGTACCGACAAAGAGGATTTTGCCGCCTTTAGCAGCGACATCGCGCACATAATCTCGGGCGACGTTAAGACGTTCGACAGATTTTTCTAAATCAATGATGTAAATCCCACCGCGTTCACCAAAAATAAATCTGCGCATTTTTGGGTTCCAACGACGGCTTTGGTGACCAAAGTGGACACCTGCTTCTAACAACTGCTTAATTAATTCGATTGCCATTTACTGCTCCTTTTACTTGAGTGCGTTGGCGGACTTGAATCTCAATCAGAATAAAACGCACCGTTTTTGATTAACCCTTAATCTAGCCTCAGGACATATTCTCATGCCTCCCTAAAGGACTAAAGGGTGATTAAATTGAAAAGATAATATATCAAAGAAGTTGATAAAAGCAAGTTATATTTAATCAACTCTAGGGTAATCGCCCTCTGTTAAGCCAAACCTAGGACTGGCCTAATTGAAACTGTGTTTCATATAATCTGCGGTATAAAGGGCAGGAAAATAACAAATCATCATGCTTGCCTAAACCCACAACTTGTCCGCGCTCTAACACGACAATCTTATCAGCTTTCATAATCGTTGATAAACGATGCGCGATAGCAATAACGGTACGGTCCTTCATTAACTCATCCAATGCTTGCTGAACAAATTTCTCTGACTCTGAATCCAGCGACGATGTGGCTTCATCTAAAATAAGGATAGGTGGATTTTTCAAAATTGCTCGCGCAATAGTCAACCGCTGTTTTTCACCACCCGAAAGTCTAAATCCCCTGTCCCCAATCATCGTCTCATACCCTTTGGGCATTTGTTCCACAAAATTATCTGCTTTGGCCATGCGCACAGCCTC
>CAYZPQ010000032.1:5024-12255 GCA_964480185.1 uncultured Planctomycetales bacterium
TGAACATCAGAAGCATCAAATGTTCCATAAGCCACATTGTTTTTGACTGTATCATTAAATAGTATCGTTTCTTGAGTCACAATACCAATTTGACTACGTAATGATTTAAACGTAACTTCTTTAATATCAATCCCGTCAAAAATAACCCTACCTCGACTTGGATCATAAAATCGCGGGATTAAATTAACCAATGTTGATTTTCCGGAACCTGTCGGCCCAACAACCGCAACTAATTCTCCCCGGCTAATGGTAAGATTAATATCTTTAAGAACCTGCCCAGATTCTGCCTCATAAGAAAACCCAATATTCTCCAACACAATTTTATCTTTGAAAATGCCGCATTCAATAGCCTGGGGCTTTTCCATGACTGTTGGCTTTGTATCGAGCACTTCATAAATGCGTTCATTAGCCACTAATGCTTGCTGCAAAATAGCTTGAACATTCGACATTTTCTTCAATGGACGAATGATCTGCAATATAGCGGCAAATGATATACTAAATACCCCGAAAGAAAGCTGCTGGTTTAATACTTGCTTACCCAGAATCCATAATACCGTGATGGCACAAATAGCACCGACAATTTCCGTAATCGGGCCTGTCAAATTCAAATTAAATAATGACTTCATGCGTAAACGGTAAAAATCATAATTACGTTGGCGAAACCGTTGTATTTCATATTTTTCTGTCGAGAATGCTTTTAAAATACGTACCCCTGAAATTGTTTCAATTAACAGTGAGGTAATATCGGCCATCTTTTCTTGCACACCTTTAGCTAATTTCCGAAGTTTTTTACTGATTAAAGCCATGGGCCAGCCGATTAAAGGAAACATGATAAATAAAATCATTAACCCCTTGGTATTAAAAATAAATGCCAATGACACGAACACAATAATTAAAAATGGCTGTTTAAATAAGTCCGTTAACCCATAGGAAATCCCATTTTCAATAGACCCAACATCATTGGTGATGCGCGATATTAACTCACCTGTGCGCTTCTTACTAAAGTAATCCAACGACAATGTTTGAATGCGTTCAAATAATTTACTTCTCACATCACGCATTACCGACTGGGAAATATCATTCATGAGATAATCCGACGCAAACAATACAAATTGCTTTAAAATAAAAACAAATAAGAATGACAATGGCACCCACACAAATAATACATGAGGGTCAACACCATTAAGGAATGCCACAATTTTTTCGATGAATTCAGGAACTTTATTGGGAAGAATGATGGGCTTATTGGTAAAAATCCGGTCCACCATTGGTATCATGAATGATAACTGAACCCCTTCAAATAGGGATGATATTATAATCAACAATACCGCCCAGGAAAAACGGATTTTGTGAGGGGCCAAAAATTTAAGTAATTTGAAATAATTATTCATATTATTTTTATGGCAAGGCTTTCATGAGCTAAAACTTATGTATATATTTAAGAGGGCAATTTAGCATGGTGTTTGACATCTGTCGAGCGCTTTGTTACTATCCTTAAATGCCTAACTTACCTAGAGTTGCCTTAATTGGTTGCGGCTTTCTCGGCAGCCGCCATGCTAAAAATCTTCATGCGTTCAAAGGACAAATTGAATTTGTCGGGGTCTGCGATGCAAGCGCAGACAAAGCAAAGTCTATTGGTAAGCAGCTGCATGTTCCTTTCTACAGCGACTATAAAGACCTCTCTCAACGCGTTGATGGCGTTGTCATTTGCACACCCACAGAAACGCATGCGGCTATTGCTGATTTCTTTTTAAGCCAACAGTGCCATGTCTTTGTTGAAAAACCAATGACCATGACATCCGCAGAAGCAGACGCCCTTATTGCCAAAGCCACAGCGCATCAACTCATCCTTCAAGTGGGACATGTGGAACGCTTTAACAGCGCCTATCAAACCATTGAACCTTTAATCAAGAATCCTTTATTCATTGAATGCCATCGATTAAATTTATTTCCTAACCGTTCTTTAGATATCGGTGTGGTCATGGATGTCATGATCCATGATATTGATATTATTTTAGGTCTTGTTAAATCAACGGTGCGCGACGTTCATGCCGTCGGTGTTAATGTATTGACAGATAAAGAAGACATTGCCAATGCCCGTATCTCGTTTGAAAATGGCTGTGTGGCGAATATTACCTCAAGCCGCATCTCCCCTGAGGTGACACGCAAAATCCGTATCTTCACCTCCGATGCGTACATCTCTTTGGACTATGCGAATCAAGCGGCCAAGTTGTATACCAAAGATGCCAAAGGCATTCATCAAAAGTCTATTCCCATTGAAAAAGAAGAACCATTGAAATTAGAAATACAACATTTTATTAACTGCATCAAGACTAAACAACAACCCATTGTCTCTGGCCGTGAAGGTCGAGACGCCTTGGTCTTGGCATTGGACATCACCCACAAAATATGGCAACACAAACAAAACATATCGTTATCATAGCCGGAGAAGCGTCCGGAGACATGCGCGCGGCAGGCTTAGCCAAGGCCTTATTAAAACGTGACCCTTCATTACGTCTAACAGGCATCGGCGGAGATTACATGCGACAGGCAAGCGTAACATGTTTTGAAGATATCACCGCCTTAGCTGTAATTGGAATTGTCGAGGTCATTAAACACTTTAGCCGTATTAAAAAAGTGTTTCATAATACCCTCGCCCACATTGATCGTGATCGACCAGATGCCGTACTTTTAGTTGATTATCCTGGCTTTAATTTACGTCTCGCTGCGGAGTTAAAAAAACGTCACATCAAAGTCATTTACTTTATTAGTCCTCAAGTATGGGCTTGGAGAGAAAAACGCATTTTCAAGATTAAAGAAATTGTCGATACGATGATCGTATTATTTCCTTTTGAAAAAGAATTGTATGCCAAATATGGCATGCATGTTGATTATGTGGGCCATCCCTTAGTCGACGAAGTGCTGCCCAGCCAGCCTCCTGCAAGTTTACGCGCTTTATTAAAAATTGATCCAACGCATCAGGTCATTGGCTTATTGCCTGGGTCTCGCCTTAAAGAAATTGAACGCCATTTGCCTGTCATGCTTGAATCGGCACGCTTATTAGCCCAACAAAACCCCAAACGCACATTTGTGATTTTACGTGCGCAGACCATTGAACAATCATTGATTGATTCTTTAATTCAAAAATCTGGCGTGAATGCCATTGTTTACAGTGAACATATTTATGACGGGATTAGCATTATGGATGCGGCCATGGTCGCTTCCGGCACCGCTACCCTGGAAACAGCCCTTTTGCTTAAACCCATGGTCATTATGTACAAAACATCTGCCCTCACCTATGCGATTGCAAAAATGGTCATTAAAATCCCTTATATTGGTTTAGTCAATATTGTGGCTGGCAAAAAAGTTGTTGATGAATTCCTTCAAGATGAGGCAACTGCAGAAAACATGGCCAATGCCATTGATAAAATGCTTAGCAATCCAAATGCCTATGCCGCCATTACGAATGACCTGGCCTCGATACGTCAATCATTGGGATTACCTGGGGCAAGCATGCGGGCGGCGGAGATTGTGTTAAGAAGTTTGAAAACAGCGTAGTATCTTGACCCTACGGATACTATTCTCTGCCTATTTCTTATCAATCGTTGCAATGATCTTCACTATCACATCATAATCTTTCATCATTTGATCTTGAGTAATGCCTGTTAACGCAAAACGTACGGTTTCACTACGTTGCAAGACATTTTCGAGAGCGCTCACCTGATCCTGATTAACTTTTTTTGACGTGATAAAATCAATAACCTGCCGATGATTTAAGCTATGTGTTGGAACATGCACACAGTCTGCCACATAGGTGGTCAGTGTTTTATCTAATACATCATAAAATAATTTAGGCTGTTCTTGGATTATGATGGATTTGGCTTTCGATAAGCCCCCTTGCGCATTTTTATAAGCGTAGGTACGACGAGAAAATGCCGTATCGTGCTTAAGTCGACGCTCATAGCTACGCCATATCATCCATGCGCCCACCCCCAGTACTAGCATTATTCCTGAGAGCCAAAACCACCATTGTTTAAACAATGCTACGGTGGCTTTCATTATTTTTTCCCCAAGCGCCGGTAACATATTTTCTGAAATTAATGGCTGAGCCCCTGTTTCCCCTTTCGACAAATCATTAAACCCAATCGCTTTAAATTCTTCAGCATGTGTGGGAGCGGTTACCGTCAAGGGGATTGGCCCTTGAGTTAAAGTGCGGTATTCCTGGGTTGTTGTATCAAAATAATTAAATGTTAGGGCAGGAATTTCAACAGCCTGCTCAGAAATTGGAATGATCACTTGCTCGACTGTCTTCGATTTCTCATCAAATGTCACTTTAGGCTCGTATGTTTTAAAATGCGCGTCGGTGATTTGTGGTAAAACAATATTCTTAAATGCCCCATTGCCTGTTACAGCGATGCGCACTGTAATCGGGTCCCCTACTTTTAATGTGGTGGGACTAGCTGTCATATTAAAATCAAAGTTCCCAACGGCCGAGGAGAAATCCGCTGGCTTTCCCTGTAGCGGCAATTCTTTAACATGTAATACTAAAGCATTGGAAGTCGCGGTGACAGGACGCGTGGCATAGGTGTTAAATAAACTTTGAAAAAAATCATCCTGGCGTTGTTGTTCTTCAATCATACTGGAATTAATTTGTGCTGGCCCTAAGGGTAAATCACCTACTTTCTTAGGATAAATGGTCGTCTTGAATTCAATAATATTATAATTAATGCCATTAAGGAGCTGTTGATATTGTTGATGATTCAATACCCCAACCTCCAACCCATCCTGATTCATTTGTGGAAATTGAATATTACGGATTTGAACGCCTGTGATATAGAGCTTAAGTATTAATTCAATAGGTTCATTGATATACACGTCTTGTTTCGACGCTTCAATTGAAAACTTTATCTTATCTTTTAAATCGAGCGTTGGATTACCAGAGGAATCAGATGCAGGGGAAGTTGTCGAAGAGGGTTTTACATCATCAACAGTAAGATTTATTTCTGAAGTCGTCAATGTTTGACCACTGATCGTTGTTGTAATCGAAGGGATTTTAAATTGCCCTACTTTTAAAGGAACGAGTTGATAAATAAACCTGCGCTGAGAATCATAACTCCCGTTGGTAATTGAAATAGATGTGCTTGGCCCTAAATACTTGGATTCAAATCCATCTATCGTCGGTAAATTAATAGGATCAATGCTTTCTTTTGACCCTAATACGGTCAATGTTAATAAAAGACTTTCATTTAATGCAACCTGAGTCTTATTGACACTGGCCTGGAATGATAAGTCTTGGGCAAAAACTGCCGTAATTTGCAACAAGATCATGACTACTAAATTAAGAATTCTCATAGTTTCCCTCTACCAATCTTTCCCCACAGGTCGTTCATCTGATTTTTTATCATGCAAATATAACATGCCTTGTTGGCCTTCGACACGTTGATAATCTTCTAATGCTTCCAAGGCTTGCTTTTTATCTAAGGCAGCTTGGTCCTCAGCGGCTTGCTGTGCGGCTGATCCCTGTGACGCATCGTTTGATGAAGATTTTTGATCTGAAGATTTCGATTCTTTTGGCGTAGACTCAGAGGACTTTTTATCATCTTCGGGTTTAGACGAAGATGATTGATCTTTGTTATTGTCCTCTTTGTTATTCTTCGATTGATCTTGATGGGCTGATTGATCTTTAGTGTCCGATTTATCGGCACCTTCAGACTTATCCTTGCTATCAGACTTGTCTTTATTATTAGATGAACCACCCGATTTTTTCTGTTGTTGCTGTTTCTTGAGCTTTTCTTTTAAACGCTCCAACTCTGTGGTCGCTATTTTTTTATTCGCTTGCGCCGATTTATCGCGTTGATTCAACTGTAAGGCATCGTCATACTTCTTGATCGCTTGGGTAACCATATCAACAGCCTTTTCAACTTCTTCGTCGGGTTTTGACATTCCCGCTCGAAATAAACTATTCCCCGCATTATAACTGGCTTGTTGAGCTAAACTTTTCTTCGGACTTGAACTCGCTTTCAATAAAGGATCGATGGATTGTTCATATAAATGATTTTTATATAAAGCACTTCCTAAATTATAACGAACTTCATCCGATGATGGATCTTGGGCTAAGGCTTGTTGATACATCTCAACACTTTGATCATATTTTTGCTGACGAAAATATTTATTCCCCTCTCGGACTAAACTTTCAGTACTCTTGGCAAAAGCATACGAAGGGCAACAGCACAGCAATACAAGCACCACGCCTAATCGAGGGAACTTAATAGTGATAGGGAAAAAGGCTAGAATAAAAAAGATAATCGCGATTGTTAAAGGCCATTGAAAACGATCGTGGTATTGTATCGATTTTTTGGCCTCAAGCTCTTGCTTGGGAATCAGCGCTAATTGCTTGTCATACAAAAAATCCAAACCGAACTCGGTAGGACTTGAGCGCACATAAGCTCCCCCTGTTTCATAAGCAATGCTTTGCAGTAAATCTTCATTCAACCGTGATTTCACCACATTCCCTTTATCATCTTTTAAGAATTGCGTACTTCCTTTATCATCAACAAATTCAATCAAATCACCTTCTTTAGTTCCCACACCCACCGTGAATATTTTTATATGTTGGTCTTTGGCTTTACGTGCTGCTGTAAGCGCATCGCCTTCTAATTCTTCCCCATCTGTGATAATCACTAAGGCTTTATCATGGCCCGCTGCTTTCTCATAATTACGTATCGCTTCTTGAATGGCCACACTAATACTCGTTCCTCCTCGAGGAATGACAGAAGGTGATAAATCATCCACACTTAATAAAAACCCACTATAGTCTAACGTTAAAGGGCACATCATAAAAGCTTCACCGGCAAAAGCCATCAAGCCCACCCGATCCCCTTTTAATTGTTTCACCAAATCTTTAATCGCCCATTGAGTACGTTCTAAACGTGTCGGACGCACATCTTGCGTGAGCATGCTTTTAGACACATCCACAGCAATTAAAATATCTAATCCCTCGCGCTTAATCACTTCTTCCGTTTTACCCCATTGAGGCCTGGCTAAAGCGATAATCGCACACATCATACCTATGACCAAATAGATCGCCTGAATTTGGGCATTACGTTTCTTCTGTTTTAATACCTGTTGATCGATAAGCGTGTGCGCAATAAAACGATCGCTGATACGTTGATGGCGTGCATACAAGGCATGCAATAGTCCGGCTATCACGGGAATGATGATTAACGCATAT
>CAYZPQ010000032.1:12265-15424 GCA_964480185.1 uncultured Planctomycetales bacterium
TTTCCGAGGCCCTCAATTTTGTCTGGACCCCTGAAAATTTGCGGATTGGCAAAACGCATATAATTTTAAGGAATCTTTAAAAATAATGTATTGGTTAAAAGAATGTAGAGCGCCATTAAAACAAATGCAGCCATTAGCCAATATGGAAATAATTGTTCGTATTGTTTATACCCATGTTGCTCAATGGAGGATTTCTCTAACGTATCAATTTGGCGATAAATCGACTGCAACGATGATGTATCTGTCGCCCGAAAATATTGCCCACCGGTCAATTGACCAACACGCGTCAGCAATTGTTCATCAATGTCAATCTGCACTTGCTGATACCCATGCCGTCCAAACATATCGGTAACTGGAAAAGGGGCAAGCCCTTTCGTTCCAGCACCAATGGTGTAAATCTTAATGCCAAGTGCTTTCGCCGTTTGCGCTGCTTTTAAAGGATCCACTTGCCCTGCATTATTCATGCCGTCTGTTAAAAGAATAACGACTTTTGACTTGGCTTTGCTTTTATTCAATCGTGTTAATGAAGCACTAATGCCTGACCCAATAGCTGTGCCATCTTCAATAATACCGAGCTTAACGCGTTCTAAATTCGTTAATAACCAGTTATGATCTAACGTCAACGGGCAAATAGTGTACGCCCTGGCCCCAAATGCAACTAAACCAATTTGATCTGAAGCTCTTGATTTAATAAAATCAGCGACGACACGTTTAATGACTTCCAAGCGATTAAGCCTTTGATTATTAATGGTGAAATCTTCCGCCGCCATACTGCCCGAAGCATCAATGGCCAGCACAATATCAATGCCTTCACCCGATACAACTGTTTCTTGCAATACCCGTCGGGGACCAGCTAAAGCAATTAATAAACAGACCACGATGGCAATTTGTAATAAATGAATGACCCACGCCCACTGCACTTTCCAACTGGATGATACGCCTTTTAATAAAGTCAGCGACGAGAATACATGTGATGTTGGTTGATGACGTCTTAATAAGAGCCATAACCACCCCACTACTAAAGGAATGCTTACTAATACCCACGGGTCTTTAAATTCCACGGCTTGCCTCAATAATGCCTATGGCTTGTTGATAAAAGTTATCACAATCTTCTAGAGTCGGTGTATGTTTGGCAAATTTCACCATATCCCCTAAAATAAGCATGCGCTCTAAACTTAACTTTAATTGAACATCCATCACTTGCGTGCGTTGCATATACTGAAGAAATTCTTCGCTCGACATATGCGGGGCATTAATGTGAAACCGTTCTTCGCAGTAAATCCTAATGACATCACCCACCCCATCGACAAAATCTTTGTAACGACCGTGTTTGGGCAATTGTTGCGCATTAATTTTTTGCAATTGGGCCAAAGCCTTATCCCACGCTGGAATCACACTACTGGGGTGAGGCTGTACTACGGATTTCTTCCGACGCACGGCGTACCATACATATAATCCAATACATATAACGATACTAATTCCGATGACCCACCACACAGGCGTCCAATCAAAAGGTAAATCAATTGGCGGCTTAATATCAGCTATTTCTTCATTCATCGTTACTTGCCCCGCTGTCTTGCTTTAAAAAATTTTACCAAAGGATTAATATAGCCTTGCTCGGTATCCACATCAATATGGTCAACCTTCATGCTGTCGAATAATTTATCACGCTCTTGAAATCGCTTTAATGATTGGTCTTTGAATTGACGTTGGATCGTTGGATTATCTGTATCGACGACACAACGATCGCCTGTTTCAGGATCTCTTAATTCAACCAAACCGCACGCAGGCAAATCTATTTCTCGAGGATCATTTAATGTAATCGCCACCAAATCATGGTATTTATTGGCAATGCGCATGGATTGATTAAAATCATCATTGAAAAAATCGGAAATGATAAATGTGACGGAGTGTCGATGTATGACTTTCGTTAAATACTCTAGGGCGATGGATAATCGTGTGGCAGTGGCTTTAGGTTTGAAATAGAGAATCTCACGGATAACCCGTAAGACATGGGACTTACCCTTTTTAGGTGCAATGAATAGTTCAATCTCATCAGTAAAAATGAGTAAACCCACTTTATCATTATTGCGTATGGCAGAAAAAGCAATGACCGCAGCAATTTCCGCGGCCATTTTATTTTTTGTCGTTGTTGTTGAACCAAAATGAACTGAGGCTGATGCATCAACGACGATCATCACCGTTAATTCACGTTCTTCGGTGTATTTCTTAATATGCGCCTTGCCCGTGCGCGCTGTCACATTCCAATCAATGGCCCGTATATCATCCCCATAATAATACTCGCGCACTTCATCAAATTCCATGCCCCGGCCTTTAAATACACTGTGGTAGGCACCCGCAAATGTATCGGTGACTAAGCGATTGGTCGTGATTTCAATACGACGAACTTTGTCGATGATGTCTTTTGTTAGCATGGGTGTTTTGATGAGTCGAGATTCGAAATTCGAGATATGATTCATATTTCGAATCTCGATCATATTTCGTATTTCGAATCTCGAATCCTACCTAAGGAACTTCCACATGATCAAAAATAGTCTTAATCAAATCTTCCGCTGTTTTCCCCTCAGCTTCCGCCTCATAACTCGGAACAACACGATGACGCAACACATCATACCCAATAGTCTTCACATCTTGCGGAATGACATACCCTCGCCCTTGAATAAAGGCATGCGCTTTACTCGCTAAAGCTAAGTTAATAGTGGCCCGAGGACTCGCCCCATACAACAGCAAGCCCTTTAATGATTCTAATTTATAGGCGGCAGGATTACGGGTTGCATCAATAAGGTCAACAATGTAACCTTCGATTTTTTCATCCATATAAATACTATCGACCACGCCACGCAAACGAAGAATATCTTGGGGGCCGGCAATCGCATTGACGGTAAAATTAATACCGGTCTTGGCCATGCGTTGAAGGATTTTTAATTCATCATTCTTGGTTGGATAATCAACCTTGACCTTGAGCATGAATCGATCAACTTGTGCCTCGGGTAAAGGATAGGTACCTTCTTGCTCAATTGGATTTTGAGTAGCCAATACTAAAAATGGTTGGGGCAATACATGCGTCTCATCACCGATGGTGATCTGACGTTCTTGCATGGCTTCTAATAAAGCCGATTGCGTCCGTGGCGAGGCACG
>CAYZPQ010000033.1:0-12275 GCA_964480185.1 uncultured Planctomycetales bacterium
TGTTACCAATAAAAAATATAATTCAATGTTAAACGTTGGCGATCATTCTTCTCATAGGCTAATTGAATAGCATTTTGTTTGTTAATTTGATATTGAAACTTGGTCTGTATCGTTTCAATATAGCCATAATATTCCAAACCAAACTCCAATCCATAATTAAATTCAAGCTTTAAAGGCTCCTCACCTAACATAAATCCTACTGAAGGACCTGAACGGAATTGCTGATCACGGGAATGTGAAGATAGATTTACAAAACCATAATAAATACCAAGATTAGTTACTTTCTTAACTAAACCCATCCCCCCATCCATCACATAATCATAGGAAGAACCCTTATCGGTATTATAACGATCACCTCCAGCACGCAAACGCCATGATAATGGACTTTCTTTAGCTTCTTGAATATAAAATGTCTTAAAATCTCTAATTTTAAGAAAATCAAATGAATCGATAAAGAAATTCTGTGAATCAGATAAAAATCCAAGATTTAAATTTAATGCCACAAGTTCATTATATTCTAATGCTGTCAATCCTACCGACTCTCTCCTATACACTGTATAACCAAGCGTGGTAAAAAGATCTCTGCCATCTTCAAAAACAAACCCTGCATTAAATGATGAGGGAGGCGCTATATCTTTAGGCGAAGGAACCTCTGGAATTATCACAGGTTTTTCTTTCATGGCTGGTAAACGTAAACGTTCCAGCAAAATCTTATCCTTATACTCTTTTAAACGCTGATCAGCCTGCTCCTCATCACTTGCCATAAGTTTATAATACTGATAAGCCAATAAAGAATTTAAAACGTCAATACGGCCTTCCACATCGAGACTTTCTAATTGGGATGTTATATCACTATGGGGACTATTAGTAATCATTCGGTACACATGTCGTTCATCTGAGCTTAAGCGTTGTGTTTCATAAAATAAATAACGTCTAGCTGAGGGAATATATTTTATACTCTTGATTAAAGTATTTTCTCCACGGCCCCTTCTTTGCTTGTCAATAGCTTGAAGTCGATGAAATAATTCTTCAGGAATATAAATTGGATAATCAAAATTATAAACACTTTCTTTCACAAAAATATCGAGAAGCACTGCTATACGATGAGCACAATTAGCATTTAAAAAATAGTACGTATACCGTTTTGTTAATAATTCTGCGAGGTGATAAATAAGCATGACTTTCTCAGTATCTGAGAACTCCAATGTATATTCCCACATGTCTCTAAATTCTCTACTTGAATAAACCTGATCATGCGCATAAAAAAATTTATCTGAGAATGTAGCACTATAACCACCAAACAAGCCTTTAAGGATATACAATACCATATTTTCATTGGCCGGCACTGTCGCTCCGTAGCTAATTGATGTATCAAATAATCCTAATAGCGGTTCACTATCCTTGATCTTTAAATTTAATAAAACATGCCCAAATGAAGACGCAGGATTACCTAAATAACCACTAACATATATAAGACTAATTGATTCAATTTGATCAAGGCGAGCCCATTCACTTAAGCCAGGGCAAATTATGGAATCAATTTTATAATTAGGTAGATTTAATTTCTTATTAAGCCACATATAGCGCGCTGGAAATATACACACAATATTTTTATCACCCCACATCCGTTCAATTTTATGCTCTTGTGTGAAATAGGCTTTGATTGTTGCTTCCAACTCAGCAGCTGGATCAACTTTACCTCGATCGGACAAAAAGAAACTCTCATCAATTATTTGGCTCCGATTGCCTTTAAAATGTAGTAAAGATCTCCAAAAAGGATCTTGTGCTAAATTTAAGGCACGCGCTTTTTCAATATAATCTTGGCTGTCGGCGGCTTGGGCAAAACAGGCAGAAAGAATAAAAAAGATAAAAAAAGAAAAAAGCCGTACGTTAATGCTTAACGTACGGCTTTGTGAAAGTACGGTATGATCTTGAGAATAAAAAAAATTACGCAGCAGCTTTGACAATACTATAAACCAATTTTGATTTTTCAAGTCTGCTTAATGTTGAATACTCTTTCTTTTCAACAGCTGCACGGAATTTACCTCTTACGTCTTCGATAAACGCATTTTTATTTTCAACATTAGTTTCAGATAATAATGCGAGCATGTCTAAATATTTACCATCTCCTTTAGCAAGGTCTTTTTCAATTGAATCATAAGATTTATAAATATAAGACGCTAACTTTGCTTGGCCACCTTTACAGGCATCAGGTGTTGTCAAACCAGAGGTTGCTGCTGTTGTACCCAAATCCCATGTAACGTTACTAACACTTGCTCCAACAGGCCAGCGAGGGAATATAAGCCCACCTAACCCACATTCTTCATATATACCTTGAACGTCTTTGGTTTCTGCGGCATGTCCATTTTGAACTGATAACGCCATTACAACGGCAAATAAAATCCCTGCTAACAATTTTCTCATACTTCCTCCTTGATGTTAGTTATACACGAGTAGCGTTACGATAACTATTAAAATCTATCAAAAAACAAAGATATAGTAAAACCTTTGTTTATAAATCTTTTAATAAATCTTTTATACCAGCCAATTCTTCAGCAGTATTAACATTATTAAGCCACTGAGGATTAGCTTGATCGAGCAATCGTGTGGAAGATTTAATAAGCACTTTACGTGGGCACGTGATGCCCTCATTAAACAATTGTTGAATTGAACTTAATGCTTTAGATTCCCAAATGGCGCATAAAGGCTCAGGTAAACCATTTGGAATATTCTTAAATGCCGTGGCTATTTTAGTTTTATCACGATTGTTAATTAATGTCGTCAATGTTTCCGTCGTCACAAAGGGCAAATCACAGGCAATGACAAGCCAGGCTTTATCAGGAGACTTGGTTAACGCTGTGGCAATACCACCTAAAGGGCCAACATTCGACCATTCTGGCAAATCAAGAAGTTGTTGATAGTAGGAATACGGAATAATTGCCTGTTGATCAGGACGAATGGAAATAAAAATCTGTTCACAGTACGGCGCCAAGAGCTTATACGTATGTTCAAGCTGACTACGCCCATGGTAATTCAACAGGGCCTTGTCTTTGCCCATCCGTGTGCTATGCCCGCCAGCTAAAATAAGGCCGAAAAGTTGTCTTTGATTCGCTGTCATATTCGATAAACCCATCTGCTTTGACTAAAGACGCAAAATCACCAGAGCCACTTGTCGGAACTGGGTACGCGTAAATAGAACCGTTATGATAATTAATTTTAACTGGAATAAATTGAATAAGATCTTTGATAGGATCAATGGTTTGGCCTAAATGCGCACCGACGATCGCGCGAGGATTTAATCCTAATGTCTTTTCTAAGAAGGCCAAAATATAGCGACGGGCACAAACATAAGTGGACACAGGATTGCCAGGCAAACCAAAAACAGCCTGACCTTTTTTCCCTACCCCAAACCACAAAGGCTTGCCGGGTTTTTGCATGACTTTATGAAATAATTCTTTCACGCCTAATTTCTTTAACACTTTAGGCACATAATCAAATTCACCCATGGACACACCACCACTTAAGACGAGTACATCACACGATGTTAAAAGTTTACCAATCACTTTTAACATATGCGCTTCATTATCTTTCACATGATGCATTTGAACTTGGGCTAATTGAGATTGATTAAATAAGGCATTTAAAGCATAGGAATTGGATTGACGGGTTTGATAGGCTTTGACCGCACTATTAATATCGACGATCTCATCGCCCGTTGAAATCACAGCGACCTTCACTTGCTTTGATACTTTGAGTTTTGATTTACCGACACTTGCTGCTAAAGCAATGTGTGGCGCATCTAAACGCACACCTTGTTTTAATAATACTGTTCCCTTTTTCGCATCACTGCCTAAAGGACGAATGTATTGGCCTTGGGTTACAACTTGCTGGCCTTGAACTAAGGCATGGCCATTCTCGATTGTAACGCGTTCAATAGGGATAATGGCATTGCAGCCTTTGGGTAAAACAGCCCCGGTCATGATTTGCACACAACCTGTTGGTTTTTTTAATGGCTTAGGACTGACGCCCGCCGGAATAATCGCTTCAATCACAAAAGAACGCCCACCTTTGGCCCAGGCTTGTGCATCAATGGCAATCCCATCCATGGTGCTTTTATCAAATGATGGCAAAGGACGATCAGCGCAAATGTCTTCACGTAAAATGCGTCCGGTAGCATTAAGTAATGGGATTATCTCGATAGAATTAAGTTTGGCTTGATTTAAAATAATACTTTGGGCTTGAGAAACTGTTGTCATGTACGTTTAACCAAAATGAGGGTTATAACAATAAAAAGAACTTCAATAACAGCATACACGATTAAACTGGTGGCAATACCCGACGTGAATCCATATGAATGTAAACCGATACTTAATAAATTCACACCAAACCACGCCCACATCACAACCATCATACCAATGACAGCACCAATGGCCAAGCCAATTTGTTTAATCATTCCCGCTATCTTGGCATGAAACAACATGGCTGTCCATAGGACAATCATTAAAGCCCCATTTTCTTTCGGGTCCCAACCCCAAAACCGTCCCCAGCTTTGGTCTGCCCAAATACCACCTAAATTTGTCCCTAAGAATGTCAGTGTTAACGCTAAGCCCAGCATGCCTAGTAAAACTTTATGAGTACTATTGAGCGTAACAAAATCTTTGGGCTTTGTAATCCGTTGAATTAACCATAAATGCCCAAGTACTCCGGCGACACAGGTGGCCCCATAGCCCATGGTAATCGTCAGCACATGCGTGCCTAACCAAAAATTTGAATTTAAAACAGCAATGAGAACGGATAATGTATCACCTTCAGCGCTATACTTGCTGGCAATAAATAACATGGCCGCACCACTAATTGTTGCCACCGCAATACCAATCCAACGCTTATTGACCCATTCAATCAATAAACCTAAGAGCACGGTGATAAAACCAGCGAAGACAAATGTTTCAAATAAATTCGTGACAGGTGGACGCGACATGATAATGCAGCGCATGATAATGGCAAGGGTATGTGGAATAAATCCAAGGATAATTAAGATGACAGCTAGACGATGCCAAAGAGCCCAGCCATTCATAAAGGAAATCACTAAACAAATAAATGCCAAAACATAAAATATTTTCGCAACAAAAAACGGCCTTAAGCCATGATAAGGCAACTCAATGTCAAATCGCCCAATCTGTTGTTGAGTTTTAACAGGCACCATGCCATTCAGTGTGGATAAATAAGTCTTGATGGCTAAATCAAATTCAACTTGTTTGCCTTCATTATAAGCTGTCGCCATATTTTGCCACGAGGAAACCAATCGACGCACAGACGGGTTTTGAAAATCAGTGGCAACGGCATCCCAAGGACTTATCCAAATGTCTTCTTGTTTTGTCGACGGAATAACAGCCAAACCTAGATCACGGTAATTTAAGGACCATTGAAATAATGTGTTTAATAAAGCCATGACCTCAACTTGTTCTGTTCTCCACTGAGATTGAGCGGTATTCTCAATACCTTGGGTAAGAGTTCTCATTTCATCGGCAGTTAAAGCAATGTCTAAGAAACTATACGGCCCTTGAGGCTTTAGACCTAAACTCGATGCTGTTTGAGGATTATCAATATCGAAATCTTCATGTGGAAATGCAAATTGAATTTCATGAGACAAGCGGGCAAATGTTATTAAATTATCAAAGACACGAATGATCTCTGCTTCAACCACACCACGCTCTTTTGCAGAAATTTTCTGAGCAGACTCATAAAGACTTAAGAACTTTTTATATTGAGGCTGTAATTGGCCAAAGGAATAGCGTCGATGTTGTTCTGGTTCAATATCGATGGCAATGGCGACATCTGGGCTATTGATTAAGAATATTTTATCGTCTTTACATGATTCTGGTTTAAATAATAAACGCGCCAACCACTGTGAGGCTGATTTACGATCATAGGTATCTTTGCCAGAAAACTGAATTAGTAAATTACGGGCATAGGTATCTAAAGGTTTTAAACGCCCATTATCCAAAATGGGAATGCGGTTAAAACTATCCATCGAATTAATAGACCCTGCTGCCCACACTGGACCTGTGATAAATAAGACGATGAATAATATCAAACGGGCGATCATGTTTTGCTTAACCTTTTATAAAATGCACTGATCAAAAAGTGAAGGGCTAAACCGAAAAAGACGACGAAACAAGCAATGTACGGTAAAATTCTACCCGTATTTTTAACGACTGCTAAGGTCGAATACTCTCGACCTTGAGAATCAACATCATAAGAAGCCTGGAAAAGTGTATACGCATTAAACGTTAAAGGATTATTCATGTAAATATGGGTTTTGCGCTCTCCACCCTTGGGTAGAGTTAATGTTGCAAAACTTTCATAGCTTGCGGCGGTTTGAGTACCTGGATGAAACTTCACTTTGAAATCATCCAAACGAATTGTAAATGGCAATTCTTTTTTGACCCGACGCAAACTAAAGAAATATTCTTTGCCATTAATCATCAAACGGGTTGGAACACTTTCAGCGCCATATAAGACAACTGATTCCGTCTTTTTAGCTGTCTTAAAAGTAAATAAACCCCCGGCCACATTCTTTTCACGTTCTTTTTGAACTTCTTTCGGTTGTAATAATGAAATGCCCGACCCATTAAGTGGGCGTACACCTGAGGCGGGTAATGTTTTGGTAAAGGCAGCGGCGTTTAAAAGGAATTGGTCGACGCTAATGGTGAAATCTGGTGAATTAAATGGAATCGTCTCTCCTATTTTAATCCCACTTAATGTATACGCTGTAACCTTGCGTGTATCACCCTTATCCGTCCAATAAGCAATTTCCCATTTTTCATAGGATGATGACAGATTTGTTCCCTCACCTTCAGCCATGTGAACATATGATTCTTCCGTCACATGAAAAGTCACAAAGGCCGAGACAAAATAAATTAATAAACCAATGTGGGATAATTTAAGCCCAATATATCGCCAATGACGTAATTTACTAAAATGCGTAATGGCCGCTGCGACTAAATTAATAAATAAAATCCACAAAATCAATTGCCCGCCAGGCACAGGAATCCATTTAGCAGCTAAAAAGAAAAAGGAATAAAAGAAACGTTCTTGGGCGACGTATAAACCCTGTTGAACTTGAGCCACTGTTCCCCAAAACGTGAGCACAAATAGCCAAAATAAACAAATGACGGTAATGCGCACGGAAGAACAAAGTTTTAGAAGAGTGTCGGGTTTAATCATTTGGCACGAACCGAACGGACTAAAGATTCAAAAGCATTACGCTGTTCTTTAGTAACAGCAATACTGGCATTCATTTTAATAAATACCGTTGCTTCATCGACAGTAAGCATGGCGGCTAAAATAGTGGGTGTTGCGCCATCCGTATTTGCTTTTTGCAATGTTGTAAAATCAAATAGCTGCACATCAAGACCTGATGTCGTCTTTAATGTCTTGGCATTCGCAATAAATTCACGCAATTGCTCATCGGAAATCGATAATTTAATTTGCCCAAGCCAACGTTGTAAATTGGCTTCCAAGCCACCGGCCATCCCGCCTAAGGATACGATTGAACAATCAATGGCTGTGGGATCTTTGATCAGTTTAAAGCTCGCTAAACGCATGGTCGTGCCCGCTGATTGTTCCCAACCTTGAGGCGTTGTCCATGTTAATTTATCTTTGATATGAGCATTCGCTGTTGGCATGGGCTGGGTCATTGCGCCACTCATATTTAACCCAGCATGAGGATCATCAGCCGCTTGGACCATCGGTGGCAAAGCAGGCTTTTCATCGACGATAATTTCTGTATAGTGCCGCACAGCAGGTTTATCAGAACAGCCGTTGATGAGGAAAACTATAAGGAGTACTAAAAAGGATTGCATGAAGTGTTGATATTATCAAAGGCGTATTGAATACGCAATGGATTTAGCATGATTAATAGAGTCGTTAAACGAAATACCTTGTAAATAATTGCCCGTTAATGATAAGTGCGGAATATGGCTTAATTCCTCCTGAATTTTAGCTCTTAATCGAGGGAAATTCATTTCATATTGAGGAATCGCATACGGCCACACCTTTACCCATTGATGTGTTGGATGCTCTCTTAAACCATAAGTCTTTTCTAATTCACGCAAGGCTTTAGAAACAATGGTGGCATGATCATCATTAATAACCTGAGGATGATGCCTTCCTCCCATCATCACACGTACCATCCACTGGCCTTCCGGAGCACGATGCGCATAGACATTGCTTTCAATTAAAACACCTAAAATATCTTTATGCTGATTCGATGGCACTAAATACCCAAAACCTTTAGGCATGCGTTTAAATGCATCAGGAGCAAAACCAAAACCAGCGACGGCAATGGGGGCATAGTGAATTTCATCTAATGTCTTGGCTAAATTAGGATGACGGTCATACATTAAACGACTTGCACTGTAAGCCGGTGTAGCCATGACAATGTGATCTGCTTTTATATCATTGATTGATTCAATGGCTTGATAATGGATTTGATGTTTATAGCGATCCACAATAACTTTAATTAATGTTTCCATCCCATATTTAAAACTGAGCATGCGCGGCTTTTGAAAACCTTGTTTGCGTTGCTCGATAAACGCTTTTAACAAAGAACCGTATTTGTTTTCCATCTCAACAAGTTTAGGAAAAGCACTCGCGGCATGCAATTGCTTAATGTCACCAGCGAAAATACCTGTAATCATGGGATCAAATAAATACTCAGCTGCCGCTTTACCGCAGCGACGTTCGACGAGATTATAAATCGTTTCATTGCTATTATCGCCTTTGGGAATGAAATACTCTATTAAGAGACGCAATGAATCGATATACGTAAATGGAAGAAAATGAGAAAAACTTAAAGGGTCTAACGGAAAAGCCACTAATCGTCCCTTGTATTGCACATAACGCTTTTTAGCTTTGGCATTGGCTTCAATCACTTCGACGGAAACACCTAATTCTTTGATAAATTGCAATGTCTCAGGCTGATTGTCTAAAAATCCATTAGGCCCATACTCAAAAAGGAAATCTCCCTCTTTTAATGTATGCACATTCCCCCCACAGGAGGATTGACGTTCGTAAAGTACGATCTTATGCGTGTGGGCAAAACGCTCATTTAAATAATGCAGTGTTGCCAAACCACTAATACCACCACCAATAATCGCGATTGTTTTCATTGCCATTTAAATTTCTGTAAGATTGAGACGATTAATTTAATTTTTAAAGGATCTACATCCGGAAAAATACCATGACTTAAGTTAAAAATATAGCGTCGATGATTGGCTTTGGCTGCTGTGAGGATCTTATGTGTTTCCTTAACAATGATGTCATCCGACGCATACAATAACCCATTAAAGAAATTCCCCTGCACTAACCCATCGAATTTATTTAATTGAGCATTCTCTCCCAATGTCACAAGCTCACAGACAGAGACACCCTTAGCCTTTGATTGAAGCATCAATGGCATTAAATGGGCACAATTCTTTAGATAATAGATCGACGGTAAATCAATAGCTTGGAAAATACGTTGAATATAAGGCAGAACAAATGTTTGATAGTCCGACGCTCTTAATTCCCCTGCCCAGGTGTCAAATAATTGAAAGGCTTTAATCCCTGCGTCTTTTTGGATTCTTAAATAAGAAATAGTTTCATTCGTCAAACGGTCCATGAGCTCATGAAACACAGCTGGGCTTTCTGTCATGCAGCGTTTGTAATTGGCGCAAATATAGCTTAAGACGGTATAGGGAGAACCCGCAAAGCCAATTAGAGGGATATGAGCTGGTAATTGACTATTAACACGCTTAATTGTCTCTCCAACATAATTTAAACCTGATAACGTCCCAATGCGCTTCGCATCAAACGGGCGTTCGATACGGTTAGCAATCACAGGCCCTTTACCGTCGATAAAATCCACATCAAACCCAAGACCACTGGGTAATGTTAAAATATCAGCAAACAAGATGGCCGCATCAACGCCCATCAGACGTATAGGCTGCATGGTAATTTCGGCCGCCGTATCAGGATCACGGAACATTTCATTTAAAGTCCGTGTGGCCTTTAAGGCGCGATATTCAGGTAAATACCGACCAGCTTGACGCATAAACCATACAGGGACGCGTGAATTTGTTCCTTCAAATGCTTTTAAAAATACATTTTCCATAAACTACACCGTCCTGGAGAACCTTTTATGTCCCTCTTTGCGTCGTAAATACGCATCAAATCCCATACAGACATTACGAATAAATATTTTACCTAAATCACTAACCTTAATAGCGCTTTCATCCTCACGGATTAAACCATCTTCTATGCAATTATCTAAATGTGCACGCTCGAGTGTAAAATACTCATCAAAAGCAATTCCAAAGCGTTGTTGAAAAATATTCTTATTAACAACAAACTGACACATCAATGCATTAATCACCCATTGACGAATGCTATCATCCGTCGATAAAACCTTACCTCGCTCAACAGGCAATACGCCTTGATTTAATTGGGCATAATAGTCGGGTAAGACTTTAACATTTTGAATATAAGCGCCTTCGATAAAACCAATGGCGGAAGGCCCAACCCCAATGTATTCATCAGCCGGCTTCACCGTATACCCCATAAAATTGCGATGCAATTGCCCTTCATTAAATGCTAATGCCATGGCGTCATCCGCTAAAGCAAAATGGTCCATGGCAATCGCTTGATACCCATGCTCTATTAAATGCTCACGCGATTCAATAAAAATATCTAACTTCTCTTCATGCTTGGCAATCGCGTCTAAATTAAATTTATTCTGAGGTTTTGATAACCACGGCACATAAGCAAAGCTGTACAAAGCAATACGATCTGGGCGCAGTGAAATAACTTGATCGACGGTATGTTTAAATGTGCTGAGTGTTTGATAAGGCAACCCATAAATCAGATCAAAATTTACCGACTTAAAGTTCAGCTCCCTGCACCACGCATTCACCTGGGCAACTTGTTCAAATGGCTGAATGCGATTAATATCATCTTGCACCTTGGCATCAAAATCTTGAACGCCCATGGAAATGCGATTAAAGCCTAATTGGCGCAAGAGAATAAGTTTGTCATGATCGACGGTGCGGGGGTCTATTTCGATAGCAACTTCGGCGTCTTTATCAATATCAAATAAAGAACGGACTTTGTTTAAGAGTGCTGTTAATTGAGAATTGGACAAATAGGTTGGCGTGCCCCCGCCTAAATGAAATTGGCGAATTAATTTACGGCGATCAATAGCTTTGGCGACGAGATCTAATTCAATAAAGAGATGCTTTAAGAATTCATCCCCGACCTTGTCATCTTTAGCCCGAATAACTTTATTGCAGGCACAAAAATAACACAATTGCTCACAAAAAGGCACATGGACATATAATGACAATGTTTTGTCATTAATGCCAAATGCCTTTAATTTTCCTAAATACACGTCGGATTTAATTTCACCAGACCACTCTGGAGCTGTTGGATAACTCGTATAACGTGGCCCTGCGACATCGTATTTGGTGAGAGTATTTTTGTCTATATGAAGCTGCATAGACAATGATTCTAGCTTCTAACACCCCCCACGTCAATCAAGGATCATTCTTGATTTGTGACGACTGTCTTCTAAATGGTGTCGTTTCTCACATCTGAAATATCTTCAGTTAGTTAGAAATAATTCTTTATTTGGCGGGATGACACGATTTTAAATACTTTAAAGCTTCTTCTTTAGAAATTAAAGATATGCCTCCATACTCCCCATTCAGAGTATCTACAAACTGCAAGATATAATAAGTCTCTCCGGCAGAAGCATAGAAATTAGTTGTATATTCATTAAAACCCCTAGACCATATATGTACTTGACCGGGCTCTCTTTGCCAGGCAAGATAACTCCTCGGTCCAGTTAACCCAATCTCCTTATCATTATCTTTTACAGCATAGTGCATGCCCGCCCCCCAAATTGCTGCTGGACGAATAACATAAACACATGCTTTGTCACTCGGACATTTACCCAGTTCAATCTTAGGCACTAGTTGTCTAGTTGTCGCACAGCCAGAAACAATAATTAAGAGGATAATCTCTATGTTTATGAGAAACGACACCATTTATTTATTTATTAAGAAACGACACCATTTATTAATGAGAAACGACACCATTTATTCCCATTTATTCTTCCCCATTTATTCACCGATATCTATGCTAATTATTACCTCTGACTTTAAATCATCATTCTCAAATATTTTCTTTCTTCTTTTTTGTAAGACGTACTTTATTAATACTTCTTTTCCAATGAT
>CAYZPQ010000033.1:12285-15364 GCA_964480185.1 uncultured Planctomycetales bacterium
AATCTTTCGAATCTCCTTCCAATGGCCATCTAGATTCTTGATTATCTTCTTTAATAAAAAACCATATATATGGATCAATTGCAGGAAGATCTCCTTCTAATTTTGTAATAACTCCTTTAATCTCATGAATCTTTATATCACCTCTATAAAGACAACTCCACCATTCACTTGACCCAAACAATCCATATTCCTGATCCAATCCAAAATCTGTTGTAGTAGTGCTTGCTTTTTGTATTGATAAAATTAATTGCTTATTTTCTTTTAAATCATATATTCTTTTCATATTACTTACTCTTTTTATAATTGATTTAATTCGGAATAAATGGGAATAAATGGTGTAATAAATGGTGTCGTTTCTCACATCCACCGAATCTTCAATTACTTACAATTAATTCCCTCTTCCTTCCGCGGTCTTCCTCGTTTTCGCCTATTCGGCAATAACGCATTAATTTGCCCTTGAAACTTTTTGGAAATATAATTCATTCCATGTCTAGTACTGGTCCTTATTTCTTTTAATAAATCTTCATCCAAAGACACATCAACCAACTTCTTATACGCCTTTATTCTAGCACCATCATCCTCACCAAAACTTCTAAAAACCACATTATCATCTCTATCGATTAATACAGATTCTTTCTGTCTAATATTTAACAAATAGCTACTCCACCGATAATCTCCTACATTATTTACCATCCCTGCACGTAGAGGATTCTGCTCAATGTATTTCATCACATTAACCATATGTCCATCTTCGCTGACTATAGGACTATGAAATCTTCCCTGCCAAACATGCCCACATCTTTGGTATACATAATTATAATATCGGGTATGCGCTACTGTAATGCTTTGCATGATACGACTAATCGTTCCCTTTTCACCTACTTTAATCAATAAATGAACATGGTTAGTCATTAAACAATAAGCATATAATTTAAAATCGTACTTCTTTTTATATCTTTGGAGGGTATTTAAATAATGACGGTAGTCTTCTTCTGTTGCAAATATGACTTCTTTATTATTACCACGCTTAATAACATGATATGTTAAATTTGGATGACTTATACGCGCATATCGACCCATACTATCCCCTTTGCATTTCGACATCGGGGATGTATGTCTGCGTTTCAATATCACTTCTTTGATTTATTTATTAACTATTGATATCTCTATATTTATGAGAAACGACACCATTTATTTGGCTTCGTCAACATTGTAACTCTCTAACTGTCCAATGGGAAGGGGTCCAGTTCATATTTACACCATTTATTTCCATTTATTTATTTATTCCTATTTATTCTATTTATTTCACGTTTTAAGATTATTTTATTGTTATCAGGAAAAATTTCTTTATTACTACCAATCTGTCTAAGCATTTCAGTTAATTCAGACGATGAAGAAGTTATTAAAATTCTTTTCTTATAATTAATATCCTCACTGAGAATCTCTTTAAATGATATTTTAAGATGCTTATTTAAATACTTCTTTAAGCTTTTTAAATCAATAAAGTATAAAACTAATTGATCATTTTCAATCATTACCCTACATACACTATGTGTGAAAGCTAGAAAATTATCCAAACTATTTAATTCGTTTTGACTAGCATCAATTACAAAATCTAAATAAATCTGATCCTCAATCTTAAAGAATTGAGTTTGAAAATGTAGCTGCTTTCCATCGTTAGGTATTACAATCATATCAGTTCCACTAAAAACAAGTTTTAAAATATCAGTGTCAATATAGCTCTCATTATTCAACTTGAATTCACGCCACGATCCTAATATCTTCTTAGGAGCCTCAATACTAATATCAGAAGTATAGAATGGCTCTATTGATTGAACCAAAAAGCATCCACTACTCATAATTCCAACAAATATAATCAATAAAAAGTTTTTTTTCATAATGTCCTAATTAAATGGCCATGCATAACGATTTTCACTATCATTTAGAGTATCTTGAATAAATAGTGTCGTTTCTCACATCTCATATATTCTCAAGTACTTACAAATAATTGGTTAATTTTCAAGGGTTTCTAAGTTTAAATAAAATTTCTTTAAGCCTAGAGCATAGAGAAGGTGTCGGAATTGTAGCGCATATTCTTGATTTATTTCTTAACTATTGATATCTATATGTTTATGAGAAACGACACCATTTATTACCATTTATTCATTACCATTTATTCCATTTATTTAAGAAACAACACCATTTATATAATTTATTCTTTCAATTATTTCCATACAGAATCACATTGGACATTTGACACCTTATTTTCTACAAAAGTTATTGTACAATCCTGTGAAAAAGTTCTTAAAAAATTTCCTTTCCAAAACCATTGTTCATTCCATGGTGGTGGTTCGTATTTAAAACGTGGAACCCCTTCAGGAAAAATTCTATCAGGTTTTCCCCATGTCACAATAACATCATCCTTTGACATCCCTAAAATAATATCTCCTGATATAATGGCTTGTCGAATTTGTTCTTTGATTTCTGGGTGCGAATTTAAATAGATATTCTTTGAACTTTCTTTAGGCTTAAAGAATGGACCCTTTGCGGCACAACCTACAAAAAGCAACAAAATGATTATTAAATTAATTAAATTATTTTTTTTCATTCTGCATACATCCTTGTTGGATTAAATTGAGTATATCCCAATTGATTGGCTTGAGTATTGGGATCAAATCCATACCATCTTCTTTCAGAAGCACTATATGATGATGCAGTTGCTGTGGAACAAATTTCACGTCCATTAAATAAGCCGTATCCAGTGACACTCTGACTTAAACTCAAAGCTTTGGCAATTACAACTTCGTTACCTCGAAATTTATGAGAAACATACGCAGATCGACCAGCATATTTATCCTTACCTGTAAAAATATCTGTTTTTTGGGCTCCTTTCCAATCCAAACCTACTTCCACCATTTCAGTCTTACTAACCATTGTTCCTGCATGAATAACATGGAATAAATGGGAATAAATGGTGTCGTTTCTCACATCCAACGAATCTTCAATCACTTACAATTAATTCCTTCTTCCTTCCGCGGTCTTCCTCGTTTTCGCCTATTCGGCAATAACGCATTAATTT
>CAYZPQ010000034.1:0-1696 GCA_964480185.1 uncultured Planctomycetales bacterium
AGATGACCCTAAACAGCGTTGTCCCAATATCACAAAGGCCAAACAACTCTTAAAATGGCAACCCGCAATTCCTTTAGAAGACGGGATTAGATTGACCATGGAATGGTTTAAAAGTCAACAGAAGCGATCACGGAAGGTGTCATCATGATTAGCAAAGCAGAGATTATTGCCTTTGAAGAAGAAATAGCGGGTATTTTTGCAACAGGTGCTATTCGCGCCCCTGTTCATTTACGTTCAGGTCGGGAAGATGCCTTGATTAATGTGTTTAAAGAACATCACATTGGTGATGATGATTATGTGTTTGGATTTTGGGATTCCCATGAATTAGCGTTGCTTAAAGGGGTACCACGTGAAGAATTGAAACAAGCCATCATTGACGGTAAGAGTATTTCACTGTGTTTTCCTAAACAGAAATTATTGTGTTCGGGTATTGTAGGTTCCTTGATGGGAACAGCGACGGGTGTGGCCTGGTCCTTAAAGAATCAGAATAAAAAAGGCTGTGCCTATTTATTTTGTGGGGACATGTCAGCGGAGACAGGAATATTTCATGAAGCAGTCAAATATGCCGTGAACTTTGATTTACCTGTTCATTTCATTGTCTGTGACAATGGGGTAAGTGTCATGACCAATACCCGTGAAACCTGGGGAAGTCAGGACCCTTGGTTTGTGGGTACAAAGTTTGCTAAGAAAATCACCTATTTTAAATATACCAATGGTTATCCTCATTCTGGTTTAGGTAAATTGATTAAATTTTAAGACAAGGATTGTTATGACAACAACGACACAATTAAAATATTTTGATGAACTCAAACGCACCATGGAATGGGTAGCAACACAACCAAAGACATTATTTATTGGTCAAACTGTGGCAGGTCCTGGCACATTCATGTTTCAAACATTGCGCGATTGCCCTAAAGACCGTACGTTAGAAATGCCCATTAATGAAAGTTTTCAAATGCAATTTTCGATCGGCATGGCATTGGCAGGGTATGTGCCGATTTCAGTGTATCCTCGTCAGAACTTTTTAATGTTAGCGGCAGCTGATATGGCGAATATGCTCGATAAGATTCCAGCAATTTCTCATGGAGAATGGCCGGTTAAGATGATTATCCGTGTGGCGACAGGCCCAGATGCACCAGTTCATCCAGGCCATCAGCATATTGGTAATTATGCCCAGGCTTTCCGTCATATGTTCTCCATGATTGAGGTGGTTGAACTCAATAATGCCGAAGATATTTTCCCAGCGTATGAACGTGCTTTGGGGCGTACGGATGGTAAATCGACATTGATTATTGAGCATGGGAATTTTTATAATGAAGAGTATTATGCGAAACGGATGATTCAGTCGGGGTGATGGGATTCGAGATTCGAGATTTGAAATTTGAGATTAGGGATTAGATGAAAAAAGACGCGCGGATATTTATTGTTGGGCATAATGATAGCATTGATAATGCGTTGAATGGGTATTTTAAAGGACGAGGATTTAAGAATGTCTTTTCTAATTACCATGATCGCATTAACGTCCTCAATCAATCGTCGGTGATTAAGTTTTTTAAGGATGTGAAACCTGAGTATGTCTTTTTGGGTTCAGTGCGTTCGGGGGGGATTGTTGCGAATACGACGATGCCAGCTGAATTTATCTATGAGAACACATTGGCCCAAACATGCATTATTCATCAAGCCTATGAAAACCAGG
>CAYZPQ010000034.1:1706-15241 GCA_964480185.1 uncultured Planctomycetales bacterium
ATATTTAACTGGCTCGTGTGCATATCCCAATGAAGCCCGTCAGCCCATTAAAGAGGCGAGTTTATTGACGGGACCATTAGAGAAAACGAGTGAGCCATACTCGGTAGCTAAAATTGCTGGTACCGTGATGTGCCAGGCCTATCGGTCTCAATACGGATTTAATGCCATTGCCGCAGTGCCTGCGACACTTTATGGTCCTGGTAGTGATACAGATTTAGAAAAAGCGCATGTGATGGGGGCTTTGATTGCAAAGTTTCATCGTGCCTGCCTTAACAAGGATGCCGAAGTCACTGTATGGGGAACTGGAAAACCTCGTCGGGAATTCTTATATGTAGATGATTTTGTCAATGCGTGTTTGACGTTAATGGCAAACTACAATGACAAGGAATTGATTAATGTTGGGGTTGGAGAAGACATCACGATCCATCAATTAGCTCAATTGATTAAAGATATCATGGGGTATAAAGGAAAAATCAAGTTTGATACAAGCAAACCTGATGGCACCATGCGTAAATTAATGAATAGTCAGAAAATAGTGAAATTAGGATGGAAGCCGAAAGTGTCCCTCGAAAAGGGTATCGATAAAACAATTCAATGGTATAGAAAGGTCGCGCAATGAACGTTTTAGTAACAGGAGCAGCAGGGTATATTGGGTCAATATTAACGCCTTTATTATTAAGTGAAGGTCATCATGTCGTGGCTTTAGATAATTTTATGTACAATCAAAGTTCATTATTAGATTGCTGCTACCATCCGAATTTGACGATTGTCCGTGGCGATATTCGCGATAAGAAATTAATGGAACGCTTAATGAAAAGTGCGGATGCCATTTTCCCATTGGCTTGTTTGACGGGAGCTCCGTTATGTGCGAAAGATCCAATGGCGGCCCAAGCGATTTTATTAGATGCCATCATTGATATGCTCAAAATCAAAAGTCCTGCCCAGCAAATCATTTTTCCAACCACGAATAGTGGTTATGGCGTCGGTGAAAAAGGAAAACATTGCACCGAGCAAACACCTTTACGCCCCATTTCTTTATATGGCAAATTAAAAGTGGATGCTGAGAATGCTATTTTAGATGCCGGTGGAATTACCTTACGTTTGGCAACCGCTTTTGGTGTTTCTCCTCGGATGCGCTTGGATTTATTGGTCAATGATTTTACTTACCGTGCGGTGTATGATCGTTTTGTTGTCTTATTTGAAGCACATTTTAACCGTAACTACATTCACGTGCGTGATATATCCAAGGCCTTTATCCATGGGTTAAGAAATTACAGCACCATGAAGCATCAGCCCTACAATGTGGGCTTGAGTAATGCCAATTTAACAAAGTTACAGTTATGCCAAGAAATCAAGAAACAAGTTCCTGATTTTTATTTTGTGGAAGCGACAATCGGCGAAGATCCTGATAAACGTGATTACATTGTCAGTAATGAAAAGATTGAGAAAACCGGATATAAGCCAGATGTCTCATTGCAAGCAGGGATTACGGAATTGATCAAAGCCTACCAAGTGATCAAACGTAATCAGTATGCCAATATTTAGTTTGATTAAATAGACACGGGGTTATTATGAAACAACTTGATATTTTATTTGTCCATCCAAATGCATCGAAGAAAATTTACCAGGACTTAGCCAAGGATTTTTCGGCGATTGAACCTCCGATTTGGGCGGGGATGTTGGCAAATCATTGCCGTATCAAGGGGTATTCTGTTAATCTCATTGATTGCGAAGCATTGCATTTAACGGAAGAAGAATCGGCCAAACAAATTGCGGCAGCTAAAGCGCGACTCGTGTGTTTTGTTGTCTATGGTCAACAGCCATCTGCCAGTTCGCAAAATATGTCGGGAGCGATTGCCTTGGTTGATGCAGTTAAACGTATTAGCAATGAGTCAAAGGTGATTTTTGTCGGCGGACATATTGCGGCATTGTCGAAAGAAGTATTAGAACGTCATGCCGCCATTGATTTTGTTTGTCAAAATGAAGGGGTTTATACCATCTCATCATTATTAGCCACAGATTTGACACAAGGGTTAGACAAGATTCTAGGGCTTGGGTATAGATCAAATGGGCAAGTTATGTTAAATCCACCGTCGCCCATTGTAGCGAAAGCAGATTTACCGCGTGATTTACCAGGTGTAGCGTGGGATTTATTACCAATCGAAAATTATCGCACCGCATTATGGCATTCTTATCCCAATGGATCACAGCGTCAACCGTTTGCCGCTATTTATACCTCATTGGGTTGCCCGATGAAATGTTCATTTTGCATGATTAATATCATTAATCGTCAAGAAAATGAATTCTCCGACGGGTCTGCCATATTCCGTTATTGGGAACCTGAGCACATTATTAAAGATTTTGATTATTTTGCGGCCAAAGGCATTACCAATATCAAGATTGCCGATGAGCTTTTTGTGTTAAATCAAAACCATTTCATGAAATTGTGCCAATTGATCATTGACCGTGGGTATAAATTTAATATTTGGTGTTATTCGCGCGTCGATACCGTCAAAGATCAATACCTTGAAACATTAAAGAAGGCGGGTGTGAATTGGTTGGCGTTGGGGATTGAAAGTGGTAATACCCGTGTCCGTAAAGACGTGACCAAGGGTCGTTTTGAAGATGTGGATATTCGTAAAGTGGTAGAAAAAATACGTGCTCATGGGATTAATGTGATTGGGAATTACATTTTTGGTTTACCTGAGGATGATTTAGAAAGCATGCAAATGACATTGGACCTTGCGATCGAAATGAATACCGAGGAAGCTAACTTCTATTCGGCCATGGCTTATCCCGGTAGTCCTTTGCATGGGATTGCCAAAAAAGAAGGGTGGCAATTACCTCAAACCTATGATGGATTTTCCCAACATTCCTATACCTGTCAGCCCTTACCGACAAAATATTTAACAGCTGCCCAAGTCTTGGCGTTTCGTGATGAAGCTTGGATGAAATATCACACCAATCCGAAGTTTTTAGAATTATTAAAAACCAAGTTTGGCCAAGTGGCGGTGGATGAAACATTGAAATCAACACAGATTAAATTAAAACGTCAAATCTTGGAACAAGGAGCATTAGTTAAATGATTATTTCCCGTACACCATTTCGTATGTCATTTTTCGGTGGGGGTACCGATTATCATGGCTGGTATAATGAAAATCAAGGCGCTGTATTAGCGACGACATTTGATAAATACTGCTATATTTCGTGCCGTTATTTGCCTCCATTTTTTGACCACAAGTCACGTATTATTTATTCCAAAATGGAACATGTGCATGGGGTTGATGATATTGATCACCCTTCTGTCCGTGAGACATTACGTTTTATGAATATTACCCAAGGGGTGGAAATTCATCACGATGGTGATTTGCCAGCACGTACAGGTCTTGGATCAAGTTCTTCATTTACAGTAGGATTGTTAAATGCATTGTATGCGTTAAAGGGGCAAATGGTCACTAAGGAAAGGTTAGCCAAAGAAGCGATTCATGTTGAACAAGACATGATTAAAGAAAATGTCGGTTGTCAGGATCAGACATTGGCAGCGTATGGGGGTTTTAATTATATTGAGTTTGGTGGCCCTAATCACTTGCGTGTTCAACCCTTAACGATTCCGTCGGAACGTCTTAATCTTCTGCAAGGCAATTTGATGTTATTCTTTACTGGCTTTGCCCGCTTTGCGTCACAAGTGGCTGAACATCAAATTAAAAATATCCCTAATAAAAAAGGCGAATTAACGCGCATGCATGAAATGGTGCATGAAGCGATCGCCGTGCTTGGCAGTAATGATATTAATCAATTTGGTCGTTTATTAGATGAGAGCTGGAAATTAAAGCGCTCCTTGTCAGAAAAAGTATCGACATCGGATATTGATAGCATGTATGAAGCCGCGATGAAAGCAGGGGCTTTGGGCGGGAAATTACTCGGAGCTGGGGGCGGTGGGTTTGTTTTATTTTATGTAGAACCTCATCGACAAGCCCAAGTTCGTCAGGCATTAAATAAGTTATTAGAAATCCCTATTAAATTCGAGAATTTAGGCAGTCAGATTATTTTTTATCAACCTGAAACTGGCGTGGTGAAGGATAAATAATTCATGACGGCTGAATTGGCATTAACAGATATTGTGATTCTCGCCGGTGGTTTAGGTAAACGCCTCAAAGATGTCACCGGTGGTGGGCAAAAAGTATTAGTCAAAATTGATGGGAAGCCTTTCATTGAGATTTTGATTGATTATATTGCCGCCCAAGGTGGGAAGCGTTTTATTTTATGCACAGGGCATGGGGCTCAGGATGTGGAAGCCTATTTTAAGAAATATCGTCCTGATTTAAACGTCATTTTTTCCGTCGAAGATGAGCCCTTAGGTACCGGAGGTGCAATTAAACAAGGGGCGCGTTTGGTTACATCAGATTATTTCATCGCCATGAATGGTGATTGCTTTTGCGCCATGGACTACAATGCGTTTATTGCTAATTTAAAAAAGCGTCAAGGCAAAGCGTCGATTGCGGTAACAACAGTGCCAGATGCCCGTGATTATGGGACCATTGATATTAATGCGACGCATGACATTCAGGCTTTTAAAGAAAAACAACCTATTGAGCGTGCAGCCTTAATTAATACAGGGACCTATTGCATGGTCAAATCTGCGTTTGATTTAGTCACGACCCCTACTAAATTTTCCATTGAATATGATTTCTTTCCCCATCTTGTAAATAAAGGTTTTTATGCTTTTGAAGTGGGTAATAAATTTATTGATATAGGTACCCCAGAGCGTTATGCCTGGGCGCAACAACATTTAAAAGAATTGAAAGGGTAAGTATGGTCGATTTTAATAAGTCCACCGCAATTTCTGACGGACAAGAAGCAAAAAAGGCTGGTTACAAGGTGCCTTTTGGAACTGTATCAATTACAGAAAAAGCAAAACGGTTGATTGATGAGGCCATCGAGCGTCAATGGCTCACCAAGGGTCGTTATGTGAAAGAATTTGAAGAAAAATTTGCAGCTCTCTTTGGAGTCAAATATGGCATTGCGGTGTCCTCGGGAACAGATGCCGATGCCATTGCCTGTGCAGTGCTTTATGATTTTGGGGCCAAGCGTGGTGATGAAGTGATCATTCCTGCGTTGACATTTGTGGCGACGGGAAATGCGGTGCTACAAGCCGGATTAACACCTGTATTTGTGGATGTGAAACGTGAGACATTAAATATTGATGTGGATAAAATTGAAGCAGCGATCACACCGCGTACACGGGCGATTATGCCTGTGCATTTGATGGGTAAACCTGCCGAGATGGACCGTATCATGGCCATTGCGAAGAAGCATAACTTGTATGTGATTGAAGATGCCGCCGAAGCACATGGTGCAGAGTATAAAGGACAAAAGATTGGGGCCATTGGTGACATGGCCTGTTTTTCTTTATATGCCGCCCATATTGTGACAACCATTGAAGGCGGGATTATTATTACCAATAATCCAAAGATGGCCGAAGCGGCAGCCAGTTTACGTAATCATGGTATCGACGGTAAATTTCGTTTTAAGCGCATTGGATTTTCTGCCAAGATGAACGAAATTGAAGCGGCTGTTGGTTTAGGTAATATTGATATTTTTCATGATATTTTAGAGAAACGCCGACGTAATGTGCGTGCTTTAATTAAGGGATTTAAACAGTTTGATAAATATTTTATTTGTTTAACTGAAGAATCACATGAAGTATTAGGACCCCATGCGTTTTCCATGATTGTGAGGGAGGGGCTAAACTTTACCAAAGATGAGTTTGTCGTGTATTTGGAACAACAAGGGGTTGATTCACGCAATTTGTTCTATTCAATTCCAACTCAATCTCCCAGCTATGAATTTATGGGCCATCACGTAGGGGATTTTCCTGAGTCAGAATATTGTTCCAATAATGGTACTCATATTGGTTGTCACCAGGACATTGATTTATCTCAAGTAGAGTACAGTATTAATGTCGTCGCACAATTTCTAAAACTCAAAGGGTATCACGTCTAGGGCTATGGGTCTATGTGCCGTTCTTATCACGAAGAATGAAGAACATCAAATCCGCCGCTGCTTAGATTCATTAAAATCTTGGGTGGATGAAATTATTATTGTCGATGATCAATCGACAGATAATACAGCAGCCATTGCAAGAAATGAGTATGGCGCGCATGTCATTATCAATCCTTTGAATAATCAATTTGATCAACAGCGTAATATCGGGATTAAGGCTAGTACACAGGAATGGATCATCAAGATTGATGCCGATGAAGTTGTGCCTCCCCATACAGCGCAGAAGATTAGCAATGCCATTCATCAGGCAGGACCGGTCTGTGGTTTTGAGATTTTATTGCGTGATTGTTATTTGAATGTTCCTTTAAAGCATGTTGGGAATATGTATCAGTTAAAGATTTATAAGAAAGCAAATGCGTATTATAAGGGCATTATTCATGAAAGTTTAAATGTTCAGGGTGATAGAGGGCGTATCGAATCAGAAATATTGCATTATCCCATGAAATCTGTGTCAGCGATGTTTGCGAAGCATAATTTTTATACAGATTTACAAGTGCTTCAATTGTCACCGGAAGATTTAAAACGAGATTATTGCAATTTTCATCAGAAGATAGTGTGGAAGATTCTGAAAGTGTTTTATAAGCACTATGTGAAGCATAAGGGTTATCAAGATGGGATACCTGGTTTGATGTGGTCGATGATTCATACGATAAATCCAGCATTGTTTTGGTTAAAAGTGATCGAAAAGTCATATAACATACAACACAACACGTAATTCTTAGAAACAATGTGATGGGCTTTTAAAAACAATGCGAATAGCCATTAGTTGCCGTTCAATGATGGGGAAGCGTCCTACGGGAATTGGTCGGTATACTCAAGAGCTTATTAAGCATTTGGGTATGGTGGACCAGGAGAATACATATTGGTTATATGCCCGTAAGAGCTTATTTGATCGCAAGAGGCATTTGCCTCAGGTGTCGCAACATAATTTTCAGGTCAAGCCGGACTATTTTCATTTAGGTCCGTCGCGCATTGTAAGCGGATGTGATATTTTTCATAGCCCCTCCCCCGAGGATGTGTTACAGGTGCCTGGTAAATTAGTTGTGACCATTCACGATTTAATCTACAAAACTTTTCCTCAAAGCCATACTCCCCAGACGATCTCTTTAACTGAACATCATATGAATGCCATTGTGAAACGCGCGGATAAATTCATTTGTATATCCCAGTCAACGCGTCATGATTTACACAGGTATTTTAATATCACCCAAGATAAGACGCAGGTGATCTATAATGGCATTAACCATGATTTTTTTTATCCATTGTCAGAATCAGATAAAATGCAGGCCCGTCAATGGATTACGGGTCGTGGGATTGAAGGCCGGTTTGTTTTATATGTGGGAACACTAGAACCACGTAAGAATTTATTAGGCATTTGTCATGCCATGGCTGAGCTTAAGCATAAAAGACAACTGACGTTTAAGTTGGCTGTGGCAGGTATGCCAGGATGGTTAAGCGATGATAATACAACGGTCATTGAGAAATTAGGATTAATTGATGATATTGTATTTTTGGGTTTTGTTAGCGACATCCAATTAACATGGCTTTACAATACAGCATCAATGTTTGTCTTTCCGTCGTTGTACGAAGGTTTTGGTTTTCCAATTTTAGAAGCAATGGCGTGCGGGTGTCCTGTTATGACATCGAATAATTCTTCCTGTGGTGAATTAGCTCAAGATGCTGCGCTCACTATTGATCCAGCGAATACAACATCGATGGCGGAGGGCATGGCATTCATGATGTCCGATGATAAGGTGAGGCAACGTTATCAAACAGCAGGTTTAGCACGTGCGGCGCAGTTCTCATTTATTAAAACTGCCCGCGAAACACGAGATGTGTACCAGGGTTTATATGGATAAGCAAAATCAGGCGGGCCTTATTAAAGTCTTAATTATCCGTGTTGGGAATATCGGTGATGTGCTGATGGCCACCCCAGTGTGCCGCAAGATTAAGCAATTATTTCCTAATGCGCATATTGATTTTGTTGTTTCTCCCCAGGCGAAGCATTGTTTGGAAGGCAATGCCTTTATAAACCGTGTGTTTGTGTTGGAGAAGAATAAAGGGTTGCATCGAAAGATCCGTAGGTTTTATTTAAAACATCGCTTGGCACGTGAGCGTTATGATTATTATTTTATTTTAGAAGAATCGCCTCAGTATATTTCATTTGTCGCTGCATTAAATACGCATCAAGGAATCGTGGCAGGTTTTACCAAAGAGGGCTGTGAAGAGAAATCATTAAATGTTTCTAGTCGCAATTTCGTTGATACGCATGTGATTAAGAATAATTTAGCTCTTGTTGAGAAAGTATTTGATGTCCGCATTGCAGAGGATGATTTGGCCATGGACTTATGCATCTCCTCTGAGGACAAAGACAAGGTCAGGCAAGTTCTACGGGGATTTGTTTCTACGAATGGGCCTTATGTTGTCATTCACCCAGGGTGTATGGGCACTCCGCCATCAAGATTATGGTCTAATACGCAGTGTCAGGACCTTATTCACTTATTGGCTAAAAATGGTGTGAGCGTATTTATTACAGGTAAGGGAGAGAAGGAAGTTATTGCCGTTGATGACATATACAATGGATGCCGTGATTTTTCTCACGTGATATGGCCTTATGTGAACAAGTCATTTGGTCATTTATCCGCATTGATTGAGAATGCGGCTGCAGTTGTTTGCATGGATACGGGAGTATTTCACATGGCCCGGGCATTGCAAACTCCGGTTGTTGGTCTTTTTGGCCCATCGAATCCAGTTCATACAGGAGGGATTGGTAGGGGAGAGTATCGTATTATCCGTAATGATTTTCCCTGTGGGCCGTGCAATTATACGCCTGAATATAATTATGCTTACAAAAAAGCATGCTTACCTCTCACCGTTCCACCGTGCATGTCATCCATTAGTGGTGAACAAGTGTATGAGGCTGTCAAACAATTTACTGTTAACCCCTCTGTTGATAAGGAATAGTGATTATGTTAACGCTTAACAAAGTAGGTGTAACGTTTAATGCGATGGAGAGATCAGATTTATTCTGGCGCAATGTGCGCAAAAATAAATGGGAGAATTCGACTTTTCGTATTTTGAAAACATTTATCTCGTCGAAGAATTCTTATATTGATATGGGCTCTTGGATTGGTCCTACGGTTTTGGTTGGAGCTCAATTTGCCCGATATTGTTTTGCGGTAGAGCCAGATGCTGTGGCTTATAAAGAACTTCAACAGAATGTGACATTAAACCCTGCCTTTGAGAAAAAAATTACGATTTATCAGGGTTGTATCTGGATTAAAAGTGGTTTTGTATCCTTCGGCAGTCAAACATCTTTTGGAGACAGCTCATCGAGTATTATTTTTGCTGAGTGTAAGAATTCTGTCAATGTGCCTGCATTGACATTTGATGATTATGTCAAACAGTATCATATTCATGATTGTTCATTCATTAAGATGGATATCGAAGGAGGCGAAGCTGATGTGCTTCCTTCCATGAAAGAATATCTGACTCGTTTTAAACCGGTTATTTTTCTGTCATTGCATCAAAAGTGGTTTAAAACGCGTGAGCAATCGATAGACAATATTATCAATGTGCTTAAAGAATACCAGTATCTTTATACGGGACAAGGTCAACGGGTTAGCCTTAATGATCTCAAAGAAATTATGCTAAGGCAAGAAGTGGCAGAAGTTGTGGTGACAGATAAAGCATGGCCTTGGTTTTCTCGGATCACAAATAGATTATTATGTCATTGGGGATTGTAACATGATTCCTCAGAGGATATTAATTGTTAATCCATTTGGCATCGGTGATGTATTATTCACCCTGCCTTTGGTGAGCAATTTACGTCATGCATATCCTCAGTGTCATCTTGCCTATATTGGTAATCGACGTACAGCCCCTCTGTTGCGTAAGCAGCCAGTCATTAATCAGGTTTTTTCTTATGACCGAGATGAATTTGTGGCTGAGCAAAAGAAATCTCCACTCGCCTTCATGCGTAAATGGAAATTATTTTATGATGATATCAAGCGCGAGAAATTTGATCTTGTTTTTGATTTATCGATGAATGCGGGATTAGGGTTATTTTTGAAAGTATGTGGTATTCCTAAACGTGTAGGGTTTAATTACCGAGGTCGAGGTCAATATTTGACAGATAAAGTGACGATGACGGGCTATGAAGGACGGCATGTGGTGGAATATTACATGGATTTGCTTCGCACGCTTAGCTTTCCTGTGATTGAGTCAACGATGAAAGTGACCGTGCCTGAAGATGACATGGCGTGGGCATTGCAATGGCTCCAAGACAATAAAATTAAGTCTAAGGAGTATCTTATTGTTGTTCCTGGAGGAGGCGTCAGTTGGGGAAGAGATGCATTAATGCGTCGCTGGCCAACAGAACGATACCTTGAAATCATTAAAAAAGTTTTATCCACATCAGAATTGTCTATTTTGCTTATTGGTGATGCCGCTGACCATCAATTGTTTGGCGGATGGGTTGATATCTTAGGGCCTCGGGTCATCTCCTTAGCAGGACAAACAAGCATTGTTCAAGCCGCTGCATTGATGAAGAATGCCAAGCTCGCGTTTATTAATGACAGCGGGCTTGTTCATTTGGCCGTAGCCTGCCAGGTACCTACGATTGCTATTTATGGGCCAGTGAATCCAAAGGTTTACGGTCCATACCCATTAAGTGCCGCAACAGTGATTACGCATCCTTTACCGTGTCAGCCGTGTTACCGAAATTTTCGCATGCCTCAATGCCCGCATTTGACATGTTTAAACGCATTAAGTGTGGATGATGTATTTAAGATAGTAAGTCAGTCTCTAAGAGGCTGAGTGTGAATGTAAATAGGTATAAAAGTATTGCAAAATAGATGAACGTTAGTATACTTCAAAGCATTAGAGAATTCATTTAAACAGAGTAAGCCATTGAAGAAAGTATTGTGTGATGACCATCCCTTTTATTGACTTTAAAGAACAAAATTCATTGATTCAACCTGAAATAGATGCCGGTTTTAAAAAAGTTTTTGAAAAAGGCGATTATATTCTTGGGGAAGCTGCTGTTGCCTTTGAGCAGGAATTTGCCCGTTACTGCAATGCATCTTATGGCGTTGGTGTTAATTCAGGTACCGACGCGCTTTATTTAGGATTATCCGCCTTAGGCATTCAAGAAGGGGATGAAGTTATTGTTCCAACATTTACGTTTATTGCGACAGCCTTGTGCGTTTCTTTTTGTCGTGCCACACCCGTCTTTGTCGACGTAGAATCTGATACATACAATATTGATCCCAAAGCGTTTGAACGTGCGATTACACCTAAAACCAAAGCTATCATTATTGTGCATTTATATGGTCAGCCCGCTAATATGGATGAGATCATCACAATTGCCAAGAAGCATGGGATTAAAATTGTTGAAGATGCGGCTCAATCTCATGGTGCCGCTTATAAGGGAAAGCGTGTTGGGAATTTAGGTGATGTGTCCTGTTTTTCTTTTTATCCGACGAAATCATTAGGCGCCTGTGGTGATGCAGGGATGATTGTGACGAGTGATAAGGCCGTGTATGAAAGGGCCTTGATGTTACGTGATTATGGGCGTATGGGGCGCTATGAGCATAAAATTAAAGGGACTAATTCACGGTTAGATACATTGCAAGCCGTTGTATTATTGGCGAAGTTAAAACATTTAGATAAATGGAATCAGATGCGCGCCCATAATGCGTCTTTGTATAATCAGTTATTAAAAAATGTCGACGGAGTGGTAACACCTTTGCTTAAAGAAAACCGTACGCATGTGTATCAAACTTATGCGATCTTAGTTAAAAATAGAGATAAGGTCATGGAGGCATTAAAAGCAAAAGGTATTTCGGTATTGGTCCATTACCCTATTCCTTTGCATCTTCAAGAAGCATTTAAAGAGTTAGGTTATCGTCAGGGCGATTTTCCTATATCGGAGAGAATATCATCAGAAATATTAAGTTTACCGATGTATCCTCATCTGACAGAAAAACAGATTAAAGAAGTTGTTGCGGCAATCAAGGAGTCGATTTAATGAAGAAAGTGTCTTTATCAGTTGTTATTTTAGCGAGAAATGAGGAGGCCAATATTGAGGCCTGTATTAATACGGTGGCAGGTTGGGTAGATGAAATTATTGTCATTGATGGGTTTAGTGGTGATAAGACAGTTGAGATTGCCAAACGTCTTGGTGCCGTCATTTATCAACGGCAAATGGATATGGAAGGTGTGCAACGTAATTGGGGATATGCGAAAGCCAAGAATGAATGGGTATTGAGTTTGGATTGTGATGAACGCGTCACGCCTGAATTAAGAGATGAAATTATAGCGACGATCCCTCATGCCGAATTTAATGCGTTGACGATGCCGCGTAAGAACTTCATTGGTGAGCATTGGGTCCGTTATGGGGGATGGTATCCGGCTGCTAATATAAAGATATTTCAAAAAAGTCGTCTTAAATTTGAAGAAACAACAGTGCATCCGCGCGTATTTGTCGACGGAAAGATCGGTCATTTAAAGTCAGACCTGATACACTATTCCTACCGCAATTTTGCTCAATTCCTTCATAAGCAAAATGGCCAGACTACCCAAGAAGCGATCAAATGGATGAAGGGTAAGCCTAAATCATTTGGATGGGCGTTGTGGAGGGCTGTTGATCGTTTTTTCCGTTCTTTAATTGGGAAAAAAGGATACAAGGATGGTTTTGTTGGATTAATGGTCGCTGTGTTTGCGTCACTCTATCAAATCATGAGTTATGCCAAATATTGGGAAATGAAAAATAACAAAAACCCAGGGTATGTTGGTCAAGATGGCTGGTAAACTTAAAGTTGTATTCCTTGACCGCGATGGGGTCATTAATCAATTTCCTGGTCACGGGGATTATGTCACAACAGTCCGTAATTTTAAATTCATTCCTCAAAGCCGTAAGGCCATTTCAATATTAACTAAAGCAGGTTACACAGTTATTGTTATTTCAAATCAAGCAGGTGTAGGGCGTGGGGTGTTTGCGCAAAAAACACTTGATCTGATTACGAAAAAAATGGTAAGTGGTATCACGCAAAGTGGGGGGCGATTAAAGGCGGTGTTCTATTGCACCCATAAACCCGACGATAAATGTGATTGCCGTAAACCTAATATTGGTAATGTTAAAAAAGCAGCGGCATTATTGGGTGTTCCTTTGTCTGCCTTAAAGGGGTCGTATTTTATTGGTGATTCGGACAAAGACATGGAAACAGCAAAGAAGTCAGGTTTAAAAAGCATTTTAGTTACCAGCGGCCACGACGGATATCGCACGATGAAGAAGTGGCCTGTTCAACCAGATGTGATTGTCCCTAACTTATACAAGGCCACGGAGTTTATACTATCCCTATGAAAATCGCCGTCATTCATGCTACCGCAGGTGCAGGACACAAAATGGCGGCACTCGCCATTACCAATCAACTTAATAGTCAAGGTGGTCATCAGGTGCAATGCATTGA
>CAYZPQ010000035.1:0-7189 GCA_964480185.1 uncultured Planctomycetales bacterium
ATTAATGAGCGCCTTCACGGATCACAAATTTGGTCCTTAAGGATAACTTAAATGCCACTAAACGCAAGACTTGTTTAGCAAAATCTTCAGGGATACCACCGATTTCGACAATGATTTTTCCTCGACGGACAACAGCGACCCAATGAGACAAATCACCCTTACCTTTACCCATACGAGTTTCCGCTGGCTTTGATGTAATGGATTTATGTGGGAACGCATTGATCCATAGACGACCAGAACCACGTAATTTACGGGCAACCACAACGCGGGATGCTTCTAATTGCTTGGCTGGTAAAAAACCATTATCCAATGCTTTTAATCCGTATTCACCGTAGAGTAATTTATTTCCAACCGTTGCAATACCACGGGTTTTACCCTTTTGGCTCTTGCGATACTTAACACGTTTTGGCATTAACAACATACGACAATTCTCCTAAACTTAAATTTGCTTCTTTAAGCAGATTTTTCTGTTTCAACCACAGGTTGTTGAGTTGCGGCTGACGCAGCAGCTTCAATCTCTTCGATATCTTTAATAACATCACCTTTATAAATCCAAACTTTAATACCTAATAAACCATAGGTCGTTAACGCTTCAGCAAAACCATAATCAATATCTGCACGGAAGGTTTGCAAAGGCACTTTACCTTCGAGGTATTTTTCAGAACGGGCCATTTCAGCGCCACCTAAACGACCAGCACAACGGACTTTAATACCTTTAACACCAGCCATCATTGATTGTTCAATTGCTCTTTTCATTGCACGACGGAACGCAACGCGTTTGATTAATTGGAATGCAATACCTTGAGCCACTAATTGAGCATCAGCATTAGGATTCTTGATTTCTTGAATATCGATGATAATTTTATCAATATCTTTATTGGTAATATCTTTTAATTCGGCACGTAATTTATCAATATCAGCACCACGACGACCAATGATCACACCAGGACGAGCTGTATGGATACGGACTTTAATTTGTTCAGCCAAACGTTCGATTACAATTGTTGAAATAGCCGCTTGTTCAAATTTGGTGCGGATATATTTACGAATTTTGTAATCTTGTTGGATATTTTGAGAAAAATCCTTGCGTTCTGCAAACCATTGGCTGCGCCAATTTTTGGTATATCCGATACGTAAGGCTAATGGATGAACTTTTTGACCCACTTACTCCCCCTTATTTGGTGATTAAATCTAATTCAACGGTTAAATGCGTTGTGCGTTTTAATATAGGCATCGCGCGTCCAAATGAACCTGCACGAAAACGTTTCCAAGCGCCACCATGATTCGCTGTAACGCGTGAGACAAATAATTGTTCTTCAGTAAGACCTTTTTGTTTGGCATTGGCAACTGCAGAATCAAGAACTTTCTTGATCACAGGTGTTGTGCCTTTTTCAATTTGCGCTAAAAGAGCTTGGCTTGTTAATACATCTTTGCCACGAATGGCGTCGATGACCAAACGCATTTTTTGAGAAGAGACGCGTAAATATTTTGCATGTGCTTTAGATATCATAACTACCTCAAACTTACCTTTTAATTTCCCTAAGAGATTTCTCTTCGGGCAATTCATCACGATGATGAATTACTTTTTCGCAGTGGCTTTCTTAGACTTCACGCCACCATGTTGTTTAAATGTACGTGTTGGAACAAAATCACCTAATTTTAAACCGACCATGTTTTCTGTAATGAAAACAGGCATATGTTTACGGCCATCGTGCACGGCAAATGTATACCCGACAAATTCTGGGGTAATTGTTGAGCGACGAGACCATGTCTTAATTGGTTGACGCTGGGCGACAGAAGCCGCTTTTTCAAAACGACGTTGCAATGATGGTTCAACGTAAGCACCTTTTTTAACGGAACGAGGCATAGATTACTTTGTCCTTCTTCTGACAATAAATTGATTCGAGTACTTTTGTTTGGTACGTGTTTTAAAGCCTTTGGTTGGTTTACCCCATGGTGTAACTGGATGAGGATTACCTTGAGGAGCTTTACCTTCACCACCACCGTGTGGATGGTCGACTGGATTCATAACCACACCACGTGATTGTGGACGACGACCTAACCAACGGCTACGTCCGGCTTTACCGATAGAAACTGTTTCATTTTCAACATTGCTTAATTGACCGATAGTTGCACGGCAATCAACGGAAATTTTACGAACTTCTGAGGAAGGTAAACGCACATGAGCATATAAACCTTCGCGTGCGATTAATTGGGCTGTTGTTCCAGCACCACGGGCTAAAATACCACCCATACCTGGTTTTAATTCAATATTGTGGACGCCTGTACCAAGCGGGATTTTCTTTAAGGGTAAACAATTACCAGGAGTAATATCAACATCAGCAGTATTGGTGCTTACGACGGAATCTCCGACTTTTAAATCGAGAGGGGCTAAAATATACGCTTTTGTTTTATCGCTAGCGTATTCAATCAAGGCAATGCGTGCGGTGCGGTTTGGATCATATTCAATCGCTAAAACTTGAGCTGTATCATCAATGCGATTACGTTTAAAATCAATTAAACGGTACATGCGTTTATGACCTGTCCCACGGTGACGTGAGGTAATGCGGCCTTTATTATTACGACCACCAGTACCCTTGATAGGAACTAATAAATTTTTTTCTGGTTTACCTTTAGTGATTTCAGCGAAATCAGGTAAAGCCGCATGGCGAAGACCATTTGTTATTGGTTTAAAACGACGGATACCCATTAGACAACCTCGATTTTCTCACCCACTTTAAGGGTGACCACTGCTTTTTTCCAGCTCGCAGTATAACCGGTCTTAAAACGAACACGTTTTAATTTCCCTAAGACAGCGGAAGTGTTAACAGTGGCAACTTTAACTTTATAAATTTCACTGACCGCACGTTTGATATCTACTTTGGTTGCATCATCAGCAACGCGGAATAAATATTTGCGTTGTGATTCTAATGAAGAACCTTTTTCAGTGCGTACTAAATTTTTAATGACATCGTATGAAGTAATCATGACAACTTATCCTTATTGAATACGCTTTAAGAGCGCTTCCATCGCACTCTTTGTGACGAGCACGTTTTTGTTTTTCATTATATTTGACGCATTCACATCAAGCGCACGAACTAATGTCACGCGAGGCAAATTACGGCCGGCCAAGAGTGTTTTATCAGAGGCTGTATCTAAAACGACTAAAATACGTCCTTGTAATTTCAACCCTTCTAATGCTTTGGCGAAATCTTTAGTCTTACCAGAAGCAATGTCAAATGTATCGACGCAGAATAATTCATTACCGATAAATTTCGCATTTAATGATTCACGCAATGCGGCAATTCTGACCTTTTTAGGAACTTCAAAACCGAAATCACGTGGCTTAGGACCAAATGACATCCCCCCTTTTTTGAATAAAGGAGAACGTGTTGAACCAGCACGTGCACGACCTGTACCTTTTTGGGCCCATGGCTTTTTACCACCACCGGAAATTTGTGAACGATCTTTTGTCGCTACAGTTCCTTGACGGTTATTGGCATTGTACATGACCACAGCTTGATGAATGACAGCGTCATGAACATGAACACCAAATTTTTCTTTAGGCAATTCAATCGTCGATGCTTTTTTGCCTTTAATATCGATAACATTTAATTCTGGCATAGACTTATCCTTAAACTTTACTTTTTCGCAGCTGCTTTAGATTGTTTCATTGGGTTACGCTTGACGACAATATTTTCTCTCTTGTCTTCAAGTGAACGCCATGCTTTTTTCTTGGCTTTATTAATCAAAACAAGACCGTTCTTATGGCCTGGAACTGCGCCCTTAACAAGAATTAAATTTGAATCGGCATCAACACGCATGACACGCAAGTTTGATACAGTGACTGTATCCATACCCATGTGACCTGGCATGTGTTGGCCTTTATAAACACGTGAGGGGTCAGAACTTGAACCGATAGAACCAACACGACGGTGATGCATCGAACCGTGAGCTGCTGGACCACCGCCCCAATTCCAACGGACCATCCCACCTTGAAAACCTTTACCGATAGATGTACCAGTTACGTCGACGAAATCACCCGCTTTAAAGAAATCTGCCTTAAATTCTTGGCCGACTTTTAATTCTTTATTATCAGTCGATTTAAATTCACGCACGAATTTCAAAGGCGTGACACCGGCTTTCTTAAAGAACCCTAAGACAGGTTTTTGCAAACGTGTTTCTTTGACTGGAAGATAACCAAGCGTAACCTTAGTTGGATTATCTTTCAAGCCTAAGACAGTACAAGGACCAGCTTCGACGACTGTGACTGGAATTAAATTCCCTTCACCATCGAAGATTTGGGTCATACCCACTTTTTTTCCCATAATACCACGAATCATTCTATCACCTCAATTACTGCTTGATCTCGACATCGACACCAGCCGGAAGATTTAACTTACGTAAGGCTTCTACTGTCTTTGATGTTGGATTGACAAGGTCAATTAGACGCTTATGCGTTGCTAATTGAAATTGCTCTCTAGATTTTTTATCGATAACCGGTGAACGCAACACAGTGTACAATTCCTTGCGTGTTGGTAACGGAACAGGCCCTACAATTTGTGCACCTGTACGAATCGCGGTATCAACAATTTCTTGAGCACTTTGGTCGATCAACCGATGATCAAACGCTTTCAATTTAATTCGTATTTTTTGCATCAACTGTCCTAATTTTATCTTGCGTTAACTTGTTTACTTAATCACTTCTGTTACAACGCCTGCTCCGACGGTACGACCACCTTCGCGGATAGCAAAACGTAATTCTTTATCGATAGCAACTGGTGCAATTAACTCAATGGTTAATGTAACGTTATCACCAGGCATACACATTTCAATACCATCAGGTAATTCTGCAGTACCTGTAACGTCTGTTGTACGGAAATAGAATTGTGGTCTATAACCCTTGAAGAATGGGGTATGACGTCCACCTTCTTCTTTACTTAAAATATACACAGAAGCCTTGAACTTTGTATGTGGGGTGATAGAACCTTTAGCGGCCATAACCATCCCGCGTTCAATATCTTCTTTAACGATACCACGGATTAATAAACCAACGTTTTCACCAGCTTGTCCTTCATCCAATTCCTTACGGAACATTTCAACACCAGTAATAACGATGTTCTTTACTTCTGGACGTAAACCGATTAACGCAACTTCTTCGCCAACCTTGACACGACCACGTTCGATACGGCCAGTTGCAACGGTACCACGACCTGAGATAGAGAATACATCTTCAACAGCCATGATGAATGGTTTATCTAATTCACGTGTTGGTGTTTGAACATATTCGTCAACAGCCTTCATTAAATCTAAGATCGGTTTAGCTTTACCTTCGAAGTCGGTTGGGTTATTCAACGCTTCAAGAGCAGAACCACGGATGATTGGTGTATTATCACCATCAAACTTATATTTGCTTAACAAATCACGGACTTCAAGTTCGACTAAGTCTAATAATTCTTTGTCAGCAACTTGATCGCATTTGTTCATGAAAACAACGATACGAGGAACGTTAACTTGACGAGCTAACAAAATGTGCTCACGTGTTTGTGGCATTGGACCATCAGTCGCAGATACGACAAGGATAGCACCATCCATTTGAGCAGCACCAGTAATCATGTTCTTGATATAATCCGCGTGACCAGGGCAATCAATGTGAGCATAATGACGGTTTTCTGTTTCATACTCAATGTGAGAAATGTTGATTGTAACACCGCGCTCTTTTTCTTCTGGAGCATTATCGATACTGTCATATGCACGTTCTTGAGCCAAACCCTTCTTGGACAAAACAGTCGCAATCGCAGCAGACAATGTTGTTTTACCATGATCGACGTGACCAATAGTACCGATGTTTAAATGCGGCTTTTTACGTTCAAATTTTTCTTTTGCCATAACGATTCCTCCGTTTGGTGTTACAGGGTATGTTTATAAGTTTTATATTCGTTTTATACTATGGTTGTACTAATGGTCTAAGCACTTACCACTAGCTAACTTTTGCAACGTATTCCTGACGAGCGCCAATAATCTTGTCGCCGATATTGTTAGGAACCTGCGCGTAATACGACGGTTCCATGCTGAATGATGCTCGCCCTTGGGTCAAGGACCGCAGTGCATTCGCGTAGTTGAACATCTCTGATAAAGGAACGTTAGCGATCGCGGTCTTTAACTTCCCACGGTTACCTGTTTCCTTAATCTGAGCACGACGTGTCATCAAATCACCGATGACATTTCCCCAAAAATCTTCAGGGACTGTAATTTCTAACTTCATGATAGGTTCTTGAAACACAGTCTCTGCTTTACGAAATGCTTCTTTGATTGCTTGCTTACCTGCTAATTTGAATGACATTTCATCCGAATCAACATCATGGTAAGAACCATCAATTAATGTAACTAAAAAGTCCGTAACCGGATAGCCCGCTAGTATACCATTTTGTGCGCCAATTTCAATACCTTCTTTTGCTGGCTTGATAAATTCGCGTGGAATCGCTCCGCCCTTAATTTTGTCGACGAAGACAAAACCAGTACCAGGTTCACCGGGTTCAACATCAATGACAACGTGACCATATTTACCACGACCACCAGACTGTTGAACATATTTTCCAACAATGTTAGTAACCTTCTTTGTAATCGCTTCTTTATAAGCAACTTCAGGGCGACCAACATTACAATCCAGATTATTTTCGCGTTTCATGCGATCAACAATAATTTCCAAATGCAATTCACCCATCCCCGAAATAATGGTTTGAGATGTTTCGCTATCATAGTTAACGCGTAATGATGGATCTTCATCTAAGAACTTACGCAAGACCATCCCCATCTTATCTTGGTCAGCTTTAGTCTTTGGTTCAATTGCCAAGGAAATAACAGCTTCCGGTGGTTTCAAGCCTTCTAAGACCATTGGCTTATCTTCAGCACATAATGTATCGCCTGATTTAGATTCTTTTAAACCGACTAAGGCTACTAATTCACCCGCAGATGCACTGCTGATAATTTCTTGTTTATTGGCATGCATCAAGACGATCTTGGCGATCTTTTCTTTTTTACCATTGGATGAATTTAAATATTGTTGCCCTTGGACAAACTTACCGGCATAAACACGTGTGAAAAATATTTTTCCAACATAAGGATCTGATGCAATTTTGAAAACCAATCCAACTGGAGATTCATTTTCATCAGGCTTACGTGTAATAAT
>CAYZPQ010000035.1:7199-10736 GCA_964480185.1 uncultured Planctomycetales bacterium
GAAGGCAAATAATCGACAATAGCGTCGAGAACCATTTGGACGCCACGATTTCTTAATGATGTACCAACAAGGACCGGAACCAATTTACACGCAATAACTGTACGACGAATAGCTTTGCAAATTTGTTCTGTGGTAGGTTCTTTACCATTTAAGAACATCTCCATCATTTCATCATCAACTTCGGCAATACGTTCAATCAATTCATGACGATATTGTAAGGCGCGCTCTTTAAATTCTTCAGGTAAAGGCAAACGCTCAAACTCCATCCCATCTTGATCTTTGTACTGGATGTATTGGTGATTAATAATATCGATAATGCCTTTGAATTTATCTTCAGCACCATCAGGAAATTCGATAGGAGCCGCATTCGCACCAAAGCGATCGCGCATTTCACCGACGACACGATCAAAATCTCCACCTAAACGGTCGATCTTATTGATATAGGCAATACGGGGAACATTGTATTTATCCGCTTGGCGATAAACGGTTTCGGTTTGTGGTTGAACACCAGAACACGCACATAAAACGATAACACAACCGTCGAGAACCTTTAAAGAACGCTCGACTTCAATGGTAAAATCGACGTGACCAGGAGTATCAATAATATTTAAACGATGATCTCTCCAAAAGCAGGTTGTTGCAGCAGCGGTAATCGTGATACCACGCTCTTGCTCTTGTTCCATGTGATCCATGGTAGTGTTACCATCGTCGATATTACCCATTTTATGGATAGTACCTGTATAGTATAAAATACGCTCAGTTGTCGTGGTTTTACCCGCATCAATGTGAGCAATGATACCGAAATTTCTAAATTTGTTGAGTGGAATAGTGTTGGCGGCCATTGTAATATTTCCGTTTCTTACCAGCGTAGATGACTGAAAGCACGGTTAGCTTCGGCCATTTTATGGGTTTCATCACGCTTCTTAATGGCGGGACCTTCACTTTTGTAGGCAGCAATTAGCTCTTCAGCTAATTTTAATTCCATGGGTTTACCCTTTTTGGTACGGGCAAAATCACGGATCCAACGCATGGCTAAAGAAACACCACGGGCAGGGGTTACATCAGTTGGGACTTGGTACGTTGCCCCACCAACACGACGAGCTTTGCACTCGAGGCGAGGACGAGCATTGTCCATGGCTTTAACTAAAGCCTTGACAGCTGTTTCTTCTTGAGTCTTTTCTTTCAAAATATCAAGCGCACGGTACATCACGGATTCAGCAATTGTCTTCTTTCCAGAAACAATTAAAATACTGATAAAGCGTGTTACCAAATCGCTATTGAATTTAGGGTCACCAACTACTTTTCTTTTTTCTGCACGACGACGTCTCATCTAATTACTTACCTTTTGCTTTAGCTTTTTTAGTCCCATACTTGGAACGAGATTTATTTCTATTAGCGACACCTGCTGTATCCAAGGTACCACGGACAATGTGATAACGAACACCAGGTAAATCCTTAACCCGGCCTCCACGTACAAGGACGATAGAGTGTTCTTGCAAATTATGTCCTTCACCCGGAATGTATGACGTGACTTCAAACTTATTTGTCATACGGACACGTGCGATTTTACGCAATGCCGAGTTTGGCTTCTTGGGTGTCATTGTTTTAACTTGTAAACAAACACCACGACGTTGAGGACAACTTGTCAACGCGGGAGATTTACTACGTTTAGCTTTCAGCGACCTGCGGTGCCGGATTAGCTGTGATATCGTTGGCATATTTTATAAACTCTACATCTGAATAATGGTTAATACCTGTCCCCGCCGGAATTAAATGACCGACGATGACGTTTTCTTTTAAACCGCGTAAAGAGTCTACTTTACCAGAGGCGGCTGCTTCTGTCAAGACTCTTGTTGTTTCTTGGAAGCTCGCGGCGGAAATAAAACTTTCCGTCGACAAAGAGACCTTTGTGATACCCAATAACATAGGTGTCGCTTGCGCTGGTTTACCTTTTTTCTTTAATACTGCTTCATTTGACTTTTTGAAGTCTTGGCGATCAACTTGATCACCTACTAAAAAGTTCGTATCGCCAGAATCATCGATGCGTACTTTACGTAACATTTGCGCAATGATAATTTCAATGTGCTTATCGTTAATGCGTACACCTTGCAAACGGTAAACTTCTTGAACTTCATTGAGTAAGTATTCTTGAAGCGCCTTGTCTCCTGATACGCGTAAAATATCGTGAGGAACAACAGGGCCATCCGTTAATTGTTGACCAGCAAAGACCATGTCACCCTTGTACACGTTTGGATGCTTCCCATGAGGAATGACATATTCTTTAGCCATACCCGTCGCTGATTTAACAACGATGGTACGTAAACCTTTTTTATCTTCACCGAATTCAACAACACCATCGATGTCAGAAATAACAGCTGGATCTTTAGGACGACGGGCTTCAAATAATTCAGCGACGCGTGGCAAACCACCTGTGATGTCGCGTGTTTTACTTGCACCGCGTGGAATCTTCGCAATCAATTCCCCTGCTCCAACATTGTCTTTATCATTGACGAGAATGTGAGCTCCAGTTGGAATGGAGTAGATACCGACAACCCCACCCTTTTCATCATTGATGATGATTTGTGGATGGAATTCTTGTTTATGCTCGACGACGACACGCTCGACAACCCCTGTGACAGGATTTTCTTCACGCTGGAATGTTGAACCTTCAATTAAATCTTCGAAGGACACACGACCCTTGGCTTCGGTGATAATCGGGATTGTATAAGGATCCCATGTCGCGACGATTGTCCCCTTGGTGATTGTTTGGCCATCAGCAAAGCTAAGGGCAGCACCTTGAGGTAATAAATGGCGTTCAAATTCACGGCCATATTCATTGTTAATGGAAATTTCACCATTACGATTCAAGACGACGAATTCATTGCCGCGTTGTACAGCACGTAATTGATGATACTTCACAATACCATCTTGCTTAACCTTGATAAAGGATTGTTCGATGGTACGAGATGCAGTACCCCCGATGTGGAAGGTACGCATGGTTAACTGTGTACCAGGCTCCCCAATACTTTGGGCAGCAATAATCCCTACCGCTTCACCGATTTCAACCATGCGATGATTACCTAAATTACGGCCATAGCATTTGATACAAATACCTTGGTCGCTTTCGCAGGTTAAGACGGAACGGATACGGACTTTTTCAATACCAAGCTGTTCAATTAAATCAGCTTTTTCTTCATTGATTTCTTCACCTGCACCAACCACGGCGTGGTCAGTGACGATGTCGACGATATTATCCAAAGCAACGCGTCCAACAATACGTTCCTTTAACGAGACAACTAATTCATCACCTTCGGTGATCGCTGCAACTGTAATACCATTCACAGTCCCGCAATCAACTTCGGTAACGACAACTTCTTGAGCAACGTCAACCAAACGACGTGTTAAGTAACCGGCATCAGCGGTTTTCAAGGCCGTATCAGCCAACCCTTTACGGGCACCGTGAGTTGAAATGAAGTATTCCAACACAGTTAAACCTTCACGGAAAGACGCCGTGATGGGGTTTTCAATAATTTCACC
>CAYZPQ010000035.1:10746-11829 GCA_964480185.1 uncultured Planctomycetales bacterium
ATAATTTCGCCGGATGGCTTGGCCATAAGTCCACGCATACCAGATAACTGACGGATCTGGAGTTTAGAACCCCGAGCACCTGAGTCAGCCATGATATACACTGGATTAAATGGATCCATTTTCTTAAACACCATGTCGGAAATTTGTTCGGTCGTGTGGGTCCACACGTCAATGACCTTGTTATAACGCTCGCGGCCAGTAATGACCCCTTTGCGGTATTGATCATCGATTTTACTTACTTCAGCTTTCGCATTCGTAATGGTCTTTGCCTTATCTTCAGGAACAGTTAAATCAGACATGGCAATAGAAATACCCGCTGATGTCGCGCTCTTGAAACCTAAGTCTTTGACCAAATCCAAAATGGTAATCGTCATGTGATGACCGAATCGCTTGTAACAATCCGCGATAACAGCACCAATACGTTTTTTATCTAAGAGTTCATTCACGAAACCATAACCTTTAGGCAACACTTCATTAAAAATAACGCGGCCTGTGGTTGTTTCAATGATCTTCGTCGAGGTAGGCTTAATTTCTTCTTCTTTTTTGCTCTTATCCTTCACTTCTGGATGAATAACTAAAGAAGATGTTTCTTGCCCCCAGACAGGTGTGCTTAAACGCAATTTGATACGGGCATGTAAATCCACATACCCATCTTCATAAGCAACTTTGACTTCTTGCTCATTGCTGAATAAATGCCCTTCCCCTTTGCCGCCCGTTAATTCCTTGGTCAAATAATATAAACCAAGAACAATATCTTGCGTCGGAGAAACAATTGGACGACCGTCAGCAGGTGAGAATAAATTGTTCACCGATAATAATTGCAAACGGCATTCAATTTGGGATTCAACAGACAATGGAACGTGCACAGCCATTTGATCCCCGTCGAAGTCAGCGTTGAACGCTGTACAAACGAGTGGATGCAATTTAATAGCCTTACCTTCAATCAACACCGGTTGGAATGCTTGGATCGACAAACGGTGAAGTGTTGGCGCACGGTTTAACATAACAGGGTGATCTTGGATGACTTCGTCTAAGATATCCCAGACTTCAATCTTCGCACGTTCGACCATGCGTTTTGCACCC
>CAYZPQ010000035.1:11839-15165 GCA_964480185.1 uncultured Planctomycetales bacterium
CCCTTGATCGTTTGAACAAAACCTTTTTCACGCAATTTACGGATAATGAACGGTTCGAATAATTCGAGCGCCATTTTCTTTGGTAAACCGCATTGATGTAATTTTAATTCAGGACCGACGACGATAACAGAACGGCCAGAATAATCAACACGCTTACCTAACAAGTTCATACGGAAGCGACCTTGCTTACCCTTTAACATGTCAGATAAGGACTTCAAGGGACGATTACCACTGCCTAAAACGGGACGACCATGACGGCCATTGTCTAATAAGGCATCGACAGCTTCTTGAAGCATGCGTTTTTCATTACGCACGATAATTTCGGGGGCGTTTAAATCAATCAATTTCTTTAAACGATTGTTACGGTTAATAACACGACGGTACAAATCGTTTAAATCAGATGTCGCAAAACGACCACCTTCGAGCGGAACTAAAGGACGTAAATCCGGAGGAATAACAGGCAAAACATTGAGGATCATCCACTCTGGATTATTTTCAGAGTTTTTGAAATCTTCAACAGTCTTTAATGTCTTGGCGAATTTCTTGAAATTCGTTCCCGTCGGATTAGCATCAGCTAAATCCTTGCGCAATTTCTTGCACAATTCATTGATGTTTAATTCTTTTAATACATCACGAACAGCTTCAGCACCAATTTTGGCTTTGAACCCACCACCAAATTGAACTAAGGCATCTTGGTATTCGTCTTCAGATAAGAATTGCTTCTTCTTAAGTGTTGTCGTACCAGGATCGATGACGATATATTCTTCGTAATAGATCAATTTTTCTAAGTCACGCAAGCTCACTTGCATTAACGCGGCTAAGCGAGATGGGACTGTTTTGTAGAACCAAATGTGGGTTACAGGGCATGCTAATTCGATATGGCCCATGCGTTCACGGCGGACAGATGAGCGTGTTACTAAAACACCGCAACGGTCGCAAGTGATACCCTTAAATTTGATTCCTTTATATTTACCGCAATTACATTCCCAGTCACGAATAGGTCCGAAGATCTTTTCGCAGAAAAGACCATCTTTCTCGGGTTTCAACGTACGGTAATTAAGCGTCTCCGCTTTCTTAACCGCTCCGTTAGACCAAGACATAATTGTCTCTGGTGATGCAATACGAATTGTAACATGATCCTGTTTGGTGAGATCGAGTTTGCTCATTATTGGGCTTCTTCCTTATCGTTAGGTTGAGATTCTTCGCCTTGCGCTTTAACTAAGCGAATGTCTAAGCAAAGACCTTGCAATTCTTTGACAAGAACATTAAACGATTCTGGTGTACCAGGAGCTGCTGCCTGTTCACCCTTCACAATAGCCTCGTAAATACGGCTACGGCCAGTAACGTCGTCGGACTTAACCGTCAACATTTCCTGTAACGTAAATGCCGCACCATATGCTTCCAAGGCCCAAACTTCCATTTCCCCGAAACGCTGACCCCCGAAGTGAGCCTTACCACCTAATGGCTGCTGGGTAACCAATGAATACGGTCCAATGGAACGTGCGTGAATCTTCTCATCAACCAAGTGATTTAATTTCAACATGTAAATATAACCGACTGTAACGCGTTGCTCAAATGGTAAACCAGTGTGACCATCTAAGACAACTGTCTTACCATCGTCGGAAAAACCAGCTTCGATTAATAACTGGCGAATTTCTTCTTCGGTAGCACCATTGAAAACCGGTGTTTCAGCATGGAAGCCTAATGCTTTGGCAGCCCATCCTAAATGGGTTTCCAACAACTGACCAACGTTCATACGGCTAGGTACGCCGAGCGGATTTAAAACCACGTCGACAGAACGTCCATCTTCCATGAAAGGCATATCTTCTTCAGGTAAGATACGGGACACAATACCTTTATTCCCGTGACGTCCAGCCATCTTATCCCCGACTTGCAATTTACGTTTTGTGGCCACATGAACGACAACGCGTTTTAAAACACCGGCGGGTAATTCATCACCACGACGGACACGGTCTTCTTCACGTGCTTCTTCGTCTTGCAATTCAGCGATTTTGTCCGTGTAAAACTTCATTAAATCACGGGCTTCTGAATCTTCTTCCAAATCCTCGAGTGCCAATTTAGCAACACGCTTTGGATCAATGCCTAAGATCTTTGACATCTTGACATCTTTTTCTTTGGAAATAATCTCAATTTCTTGAGCATAGTATTCTTTGATTTTATTGATCGCTTGATTTTCTTTTGATTTATCTTGCTTGGATTTGCGGCCACGTTCATTACGGGCAAATACCTCGACGGAGACAACTACCCCTTCGATACCTGGGGATAATGTCAAGGATGTATCACGCACATCGGCTGCTTTTTCACCAAAGATCGCTCTTAATAAACGTTCTTCTGGAGATAATTCTTTTTCACTCTTTGGAGTGACTTTACCGACTAAGATGTCCCCAGCCTTGACTTCAGCACCGATACGGACAATCCCTTCTTCGGTTAAATCTTTTAACGCTTCCTCACCAACGTTAGGAATATCACGGGTGATTTCTTCATTCCCTAAACGAGTTTCACGGCATTCACATTCGAAACGCTCGACGTGAATTGAGGTAAAGACATCTTCACGGACGATACGCTCATTGATGAGAATAGCATCTTCGAAGTTATACCCACGCCATGGCATGAACGCAACAACGACGTTACGGCCTAAGGCCAAACGACCATGTTGTGTCCCGATACCGTCGGCAATGATTTGACCGGCTTCAACTTTATCGCCTAATTTTACAATTGGCTTTTGTTGAATACAGGTGTTGGCATTGGAACGTTGGAAATTCTTTAATGGATAAACTGCCTTGCCGATGGTGATTTCACGACCATCAACTTTAGTAACAGTTCCAGCATCTTTAGAAATAACAACAACCCCTGAATCACGGGCAACTTTTTCTTCCATCCCCGTCCCAACAAAAGGCATTTCTGGGATCATGAGTGGAACAGCTTGACGTTGCATGTTAGAACCCATGAGCGCACGATTCGCATCATCGTGTTCCAAGAATGGAATCAAGGCCGCCGCCACCGATACTAATTGTTTTGGTGACACGTCCATGTATTCAATTTTGGCAGGTTTAATTCTTGGGAAATCACTCTTGTAACGGCAAGTGACTAAACTATCTGTAAACGTCGAATCCTTATCCATCGGTGTATTTGCTGGAGCGATATATTTATTTTGATCGACATCTGCCGTCAAATATTCATATTTACGCGCCACTTTACCTTCAACCACACGACGGTAAGGTGTTTCAATAAAGCCAAGTTCATTCACACGTGCACATGTTGTCAACGACGCGATCAAACCGATGTTCGCACCTTCAGGTGTTTCA
>CAYZPQ010000036.1:0-11536 GCA_964480185.1 uncultured Planctomycetales bacterium
GGTTTTATTACGAAGTATAAGAATGAATTCATTGCCGCCATGGATGATGATTTTAATACACCACGCGCTTTGGCCGCATTGTTTGATTTAATTCACGATACCAATACTTTTATTGATCAAAATACCGATGACTCCTCGTATCTCGGTGTTATTTATCATGCCGTTGATATATTGGAAAATTTTGGCCGTAATTTATTTGGGTTATTCTTAAAAGAAAAACCTAAAGAACTTCCACGTGAATTAAAAGCATTACTCGATGAGCGTATCAAAGTGCGTTTGGCGAAAGATTTCAAACGTTCGGATGAATTACGTGATCAATTGAAATCCCAAGGAATTGTCGTCGAAGATGGTAAAGCTGGGCAAACATGGAGATGGATTTGAGGGGTAAATTCATTACATTTGAAGGAACCGAAGGTTCAGGCAAGTCAACACAGGCAGCCTTGGCCTATGAGTATTTAAAAGAACAAGGCTCACCTGTTGTATTATTGCGTGAACCTGGTGGCGTGCAAATTTCGGAAGCAATTCGTCGCATGTTACTGGATGTTGAAAGTGCGGGCATGAGTGATGCCTGTGAGACATTGCTTTATATGGCCGCACGTGCCCAGCTGGTGAAGGAAGTATTAGAGCCTCATTTAGCGTCGGGTAAGATTGTCTTATGCGATCGTTTTTTAGATTCCACCATCGCCTATCAAGGATATGGCAATGGGGTGGATGTGAAAGCGATTGAAGTGATTGGGGATTTTGCCACTAAAGGGATTAAAGCGGATTTGACATTATTATTTGATGTGGAAACGGAAGTTGGTTTATCACGGACTAATAGTGTGAAAGACCGCATTGAATTACGTTCTATTGATTATCATAAACGCGTGCGTGAGGGTTATTTGGCTTTGGCTAAACAATACCCGGGGCGTATTAAGACCATTACCGTCGATGCGCCCAAAGAAGAAATCTTTAAGCGCACCAAGGACTACATTGATGGCTGTGTTAAGCATTAATCAAACCGTCGCTGATGTATTTGCACAAAAGATCAACAATGATCGTTTAGGCCACGCCTATTTATTTATTGCACCGAAAGGCGCGGGTAAAATCGATACGGCTTTAGCCATAGCGCGTGCCATCAATTGTTTAGCAAATAAAGGTCATGCGTGTGGTCAATGTGCCTCGTGTTTAAAAGTTGAACATGGCAATCATCCCGACGTCACGGTGATTGATTCGAATTCGGAAGCGATTAAGATTGATCAAATCCGTGGTCTTTTAAATAAAGCGCAATACCGTGCTTATGAAGCGCGTTGCAAAGTATTCATTATTGCGGATTGTGAATTAATGACAATTGAAGCTGCCAATGCTTTTTTAAAAACATTGGAAGAGCCTGCGAAAGACACATTAATTATTTTAACGACGTCGGCACCGTATGATGTGTTGGATACTATTAAATCACGTTGCCAATGGATTCATTTTGCAGCGAGTAGTCGTGCGAATGTGGCGGCGCATTTAATTGAGAGTGGCGCGGATTCAATTACAGCAGATTATTTAGCCAATTATGCCAATGGCTGGGCGCCATTAGCACAGCGTCTATGGCGTGATGGGTTTTATGCGCGCAAGAATGAATTGGTCGATGCCTTGATTAAAGGATTTTCCGACGATGATATTAAAATGTGGGCTGATGAAAAGCCTCAGGCATTAGAAGCTTTGGATATTTTTATGAGTTTAGTGCGTGATGCCTTTGTGTATCAAGCGACACAGAATGATGTGTTATTAATTAATCGTGACAATGCAGGGAAGGTGAAAATATTAGCGCAGAAATCACCTCAAGAATTAGAAGCAGTAGGGCGTTTACTGAAACAAATCAAACATCAAATCAATGAGAATCTAAATCCCAAGATGGCGTTTGGGATTTTAAAGGAAAGTTTATGGAATCCGTCGTCCAGGTAAAACTCGGTGAATACCGTTCACCCATATGGGTTAAATCAACAGGGCATGTCTTAGCAGCGAATGACATTGTCATTGTCGAAGTTGAAAAAGGTCATGAATTTGGTCGCATTGTCGGTGACCCGAATAAAGTGTGCGGTGTTAAGCCTGAAAGTATTAGCGGCACACTCGTGCGTGTAGCCTCTGACAGTGACCTTAAACAAGTTGTCACCAATCAAATGAAAGCGGATGAAGCATTGAATGTCTGCAAAACAAAAGTGGCCCAGACAAAATTAGATATGCAATTAGTGCGCGCCGAATATACGTTTGATGCGACGAAGATTTTGATTTATTTTACCTCCGAAGGTCGTGTTGATTTCCGTAACCTTGTTAAAGATTTAGCTAAGATGTTTCGCGTGCGCATTGAATTAAAACAAATCGGTGTGCGTGACCGCGCAAAGATTATTACTGGTTATGGTGTTTGTGGTCGTGAATTATGTTGCTCTTCATTTATGAAAGATTTTAATTCCTTATCCATTAAGATGGCCAAGGAACAAGGCTTGCCTTTAAATCCACAGAAGATTTCTGGTGTCTGTGGACGTGTGAAATGTTGCATGGCCTATGAATTTCAAGTGTACCGTGAATTTTCAAAGAATCTTCCTAAACTCGGTTCTAAGATTACCAATGAACAAGGTGAACGTGGCAAGGTCGTGAATGTTGATATTTTAAAACGCACGATCATTGTAGATTTAGGTGAGGGCAAAACCCAGAAAATTGCTTATCCAGCATTAAACCCGAATTAATCATCCATGAAATTTTACGTTACAACCCCAATTTATTACGTCAATGATGCCCCGCATATCGGGCATGCTTACACGACCATCTTGGCTGATGTGTTAAGCCGTTATCATCGCACCGTCGGTGATAATGTCTTCTTCTTAACCGGTTTAGATGAGCATGGGCAAAAGGTTAAGCAAGCGGCTGAGAAACGTGGCATGACGCCCCAAGCCCATTGCGATGACTTAGCCCCACGCTTTACCAATTTATGGACAAAGCTCGATATTCGCTACGATGATTTTGTGCGTACAACGCAAGAACGTCATACCAAGATTGTTCAAGCGTGTTTACAAAAAGTCTATGACTCTGGTGATATTTATGCTGATGAATATGAGGGATGGTATTCTGTCGCCGAAGAACGTTTTATCACCGACACTGAATATGAATCGGGTCAATTTCGTGATGTGAAGAAACTTAAAGAGAAGAATTACTTCTTTAAGATGAGTAAGTATCAAGAGCAATTGATTAATCACATTCAGGCTAATCCTGGTTTTATTCAACCTGAGCATCGCAAGAATGAGATCTTAGGGTTTTTAAGACAACCCCTTGGTGATTTGTGTATTTCTCGTCCTAAATCTCGCATGGACTGGGGTATTGAAATTCCTTTTGACCGTGACTATGTGACCTATGTCTGGTTTGATGCCTTGATTAATTATATTTCGATTCCGGGCTATTTATCCGATGACACCAAATTTAAAACATGGTGGCCTGCGGATGTGCATTTAATTGGGAAAGATATTCTGACAACTCATTGTGTCTATTGGACCACGATGTTGTTTGCTTTAGGTTTACCACAACCCAAGACAATCTTTGCGCATGGCTGGTGGTTATTGGGTGATTCGAAGATGAGTAAGTCTTTGGGTAATGTCGTAAACCCGCTAGATTTAATTGAACAATATGGCGTTGATGGGGTGCGTTATTTCTTAATGCGTGAAATGGTCTTAGGTCAAGATGCGAATTTTACGACAGATAGTTTTATTAAAAGTTTCAATAGTGATCTTGCTAATGATTATGGCAATTTATTAAATCGGGTGAGTGGTTTAATTGCCAAGAATCATGGTGGTGTGGTACCAAATCCAGGTACAGCTACAGATGCGGAAAAAGATATTGAGCAAAAAGCTAATGCTTTACCTGCTCAAATTAAAGAATTAATTGCTCAGTACAAAGTTCAAGAAGCAGTCGTTGCTGTTATTGAATTTGTGCGTGTGCTTAATAAATATGTGGAAGTGCAAGCACCTTGGAAATTAGCTAAGACGGATTTACCTGCTGCTGAACGTGTTTTGTATACAGCTGCCGAAGGCTTACGTATGGCGACAATTATGTTAGCACCTGTCATGCCTTATAAGACGGCTGTTGTTTTAGATGTCTTAGGTGCCAAAGAGACGAAACCCGTATGGGGTCAAATTAAACCAGGTACAGTACTACAATCACATCCTCCGTTATTCCCTCGCATCGACGTGGAGAAAAAATAATGGCTATTGATACGATCAAATGGGTCAATGGGGCTGCACGTCTTATTGATCAAACCAAGTTACCGACACAGTTAATCTATATTGATTGCCACGATGTGAAGACTATGTGGGAGGCGATTAAGCGTTTATCTGTGCGTGGTGCGCCGGCGATTGGTGTAGCAGGAGCATTTGGTGTTTTACTTGGCATCAAAGATTTCAAAGGCAAAGACCGTAAAGCTTTTATTAAACACGTGCATCAAACCTGTGATTATTTAGCAACATCTCGTCCAACTGCGGTGAATCTATTTACGATGATTGATCGCATGCGTGCGGTTGTGGATCATGATAAGCAAAGTGATATAAAGATTCTTGTCGATAAGTTGCATGCGAATGCGTTAGAGATTTATGAAGAAGATCGTCGTGTGTGCCGTACTATGGGTGATCATGGTGCGACTTTAATTAAAAATGGCATGCGGGCTTTAACAGTCTGTAATGCAGGCGCTTTAGCCACTGTCGATTATGGGACAGCATTGGGTGTTTTTTATAGTGCCAAGGCGAAGGGTAAGAAATTTTCTGTGACATCATGTGAGACAAGACCTTTATTACAAGGTGCTCGCTTAACATGCTGGGAATTAGTCCGTGAAGGCATTGAGACAACATTAATTTGCGATAATATGGCAGCGACATTGATGGCGCAGGGTAAGATCGATATTATCTTCGCCGGCGCTGATCGCATTGCCTCGAACGGGGATAGTGCAAATAAAATTGGGACATACATGCTTGCTGTTTTAGCGAAATATCATAAAGTGCCTTTCTATATCGTGGCACCTAAAAGTACATTTGATTTGAAAATTAAAAGTGGTAAGCAAATTCCTATTGAAGAACGTCGTGAGGATGAAGTGACACATGTTGGCGGTATACGCACGGCGGCATCGGGCGTTAAAGTTTATAATCCGGCTTTTGATGTGACACCGGCTAAGCTTATTGCGGGGATTGTTACTGAGTATGGGGTGATTAAAGCTCCTACTGCTACTAAGATTAAAGCTGTATTAGGACGGTAGTATTTTGTTCTTTAGACTTGTTGCTTGGTGGTAAATTGACAGGAAACTAATTACTTCGTTTCGGTCGATTTCTTAACGCTGATTGTGAGGCAAAAAATTGGCAGCCTCATATCTCGCTGCGCACGCCTCTGGGCGTGCTCCGCTCAGACAATGAGGCTGTTTTTTGGCTGAGGCCAAAAAATGCCCAATTTTTTACCTCAAAATCAGCTAAAATCGACAGGCACTACGTAATTAATTTCCTGTCAATTTACGTCCATAATTAGAAGATATAGTTTTATTAAAAGAGTTAAGATGTATAAACTTAAGTTTTTATTTAACGTTCTTTGTTTTAAAGCGAATCGACATAAATTGATTTGAGAGCTAATTGTGTAGTGCCTGTCGATTTTAGCTAATTTTGGTTTAAAATGTTGGGCATTTTTTGGCTTCGGCCAAAAAACAGCCTCATTGTCTGAGTGGAGCATGCCAGAGGGCATGCGCAGCGAGTTATGAGGCTGCCAATATTTTGAAGCAAAATTAGCGTTAAGAAATCGACCGAAACGGAACAATTAGCTCTCAGATCAATTTATGCACACACAACAAACATGAAGATCACAACCCTAGGCGAATTCAATTTAATCGATCGCATTAAAAGTATCTGTCCCATAAGCTCAAGAGTAATCGAGACAATCGGAGACGATACAGCCGTTCTTTCGTACACAAAAGACAAGTATCAATTATTCACCACCGACATGATGACAGAGAATGTGCATTTCACCCGTCGCATGTCCGCCAGATTAATTGGACATAAAGCCTTAGCGTGTAATATCAGCGATATTGCCGCCATGGGAGGAATACCAACATTTGCAGTAGTTTCATTAGGTGTGCCTAAGACGTTGCCGATCAAGTGGGTCGATGAAATGTATCAAGGTATCGCTGCATTAGCGAAACAGTTTGGTGTAAGCATTGTCGGTGGAGATACGATTAAGTCGGATAAGATTACGATTAATATTGCTTTATTAGGTGAAGTAGAAAAGAAATATTGTGTGTTACGTCGTGGAGCTAAACCTGGTGATGCGATTTTTGTGACGGGTCTTTTGGGTGGGTCTTTGAAGAGTGGGCGGCATTTGGATTTTATTCCTAAGGTTGAGCAAGCAAGATTTTTAGTTAAGAAGTTTAAGCCGTCTGCCATGATGGATATTTCTGATGGTTTAGCAGGAGACTTGAATCATATTTTAAAAGCAAGTGGCGTTGGTGCTCATTTGAATGATACAGATATTCCGTGCCATCACGGTGTTAGTCTTAAACAAGCTCTAACAGATGGTGAAGATTATGAGTTATTATTCACCTTAAGTTCAACAAAAGCCAAGGCATTAATGAATTGGCAGATTAAGAATAAACGGTGGTTTTATTATTACATTGGTGATATTGTTGCCAATTCTCGTCAGACAATACAGTTAAAAGGGTTTAGGCATTTTTAATGAAGAAAGTCACTAGCACATCAGCTGAAGAAACCATCCGTATCGCCCAAGACTTTGCCAAAAGTCTAAAGCCTGGTGCCATTGTGTTTTTAAAAGGGGATTTAGGCGCGGGTAAGACGACATTTGTTAAAGGGATTGCTAAGGGATTGAATGTGAATCCGCGTGAAGTGAATAGCCCGACTTTTGTGTTGATGAACTTCTATGATGGCAAAATGCCCATGTATCATTTTGATTTATACCGTCTCGAAAAACCTCAAGAAATAGCGTCGATGAATTTAGATGAATATTTTTATGGGGATGGGGTGAGTTTGATTGAATGGCCAGAACGATTAGGGGTTCTGGCTCCGGAAAAATATACCGTGGTTGAATTAAGCCATGTGAATGAAACTCAAAGAAATATATGTATTGCTTAAATTTAGACACCTCAACAAATACATTCTCACTCGCATTATCAAAAGATGGCAAGGTCTTACGTTTTCGTAATGCCGAAGGGAAGAAGCTCTTAGAGAATTCTATTATTCCTACCATCGATCGCTTGCTTGAGAGTGCGGGTGTTTCATTAGAACAAGTTGATGTCTTTGCTATTGGACTTGGGCCAGGCTCTTTCACAAGCCTACGTGTCGGCTTAGCAACGATTAAAGCATTTGCGATCGCAGGCGCCAAGAAGGTTATTGGCATTGGGTCTTTGGATATTATTGCTCAAGCTCATAAAGGTACAGCCTGTGATGCTATCTGTGTTCTCGTCGATGCCCGTCGTGGACAAGTCTATAGCTGTACATTTGATCGTAATGGTCAACGCCAAGGTGAATATATTCTTGCTACTCCCGATAAAGTATTGACCGCGCTTAAAGGCAAGGTATTATTTGTAGGGGATGGGCTCGCATTATATGGTGAATTGATTAAAACACAGAAGCACATCACGCCTATCTTTGCTGATCAAGACGCCTGGTATCCTCAGGCAAAATATTTAGCTGAATTAGCCCAGCAACGTATTACAACCAACACATTTGATAATCCAATATCGGTAGTCCCCATTTATTTATACGCCCAGGATTGCCAAGTCACACCAAAGAAATAAATGAACGTTAAAATCCTAAATTATGAAACAGTCATCGCTCCCTTAACCTGGGCCGAGATTGATTTGAATGCCGTTGCGCATAATTATGAGCAATTAAAGAAATTATCCACGCGCCAGATGAAACATGCCCTCGGTATTATGCCGGTTATTAAGTCTGATGCGTATGGGCATGGCATGATTCAAGTGGCTAAGGCCTTGCAAGATATTGGCTGTAAGTATTTAGGTGTATCCAATGTCTCTGAAGGGGTGACACTACGGGCTTCAGGATTTGTGGGGAAGATTTTATTATTTGAATCAACGATACCCCGTGATGCCAAAGATATTATCGATAATGGATTAACACCCACCGTCTGTTCATTGGACATGGCCCATGCCTTAGATGCCTATGCACGCCAATTGCATAAAATTATCGGGATTCATGTGAAGATTGATACAGGCATGGGGCGTTTAGGTGTTCCAGAAGCACAGGCCATTAAACATATCAAAGAACTACGCAGTCAATGTGGTCATTTGGAAGTTGAAGGGATTTATACACATTTTCCCGTCGCTGATAGTGACCGTGATTATACGCTTGAACAAATGCGTCGCTTTCGCGATATCATTTATACCCTTGAAAATAATCACATCACCTGTCCTTATGTGCATGCGGGCAATAGTTTAGGTTTAGGGGATTATAAAAGTGATTTATTTAATTTAGCCCGCCCAGGTATTTTACTCTATGGCATTTATCCAAGTACGGAGATGAAAACCAAAATCAATTTAAAACCCGTCATGACGGTTAAGACAAAGATCATTTTTGTGCAGACAATTCCCAAAGGCCAAGGGATTAGTTATGGGCACACTTTCAAAGCCAAAGAAGACATGACCGTTGCTATTTTACCGATTGGGTATAGCAATGGGTATTTGCGTTCCTTATCGAATAAAGCATTTGTAATTATTCAAGGCATGCGTTGCCCGGTTGTTGGTCGCGTGACCATGGACCAATTGATCGTCGATATTACGGCGGTGACAATGTCAGGTCGAATTCCTAAAGTGGAAGATGAAGTGATTATTTTGGGTTCTCACAAAGGGGAACACATTAGTGCGGATGATTTAGCTCAATGGGCTGATACAATCAGTTATGAAATTTGCTGCAGTTTAGGATCACGCTTACCGAGAGTTTATAAAAACTAATTAGAATTTCTTCCAGATAACTGCCAAGCCACTCAATAAAAAGAGCAGCGGGGCAATCCATGCGCTTAAGGGGGGAGTAATAGCGCCACCTTTGCCAAGTGCTAATCCCACGGCATCAATGACGTAATAGAGAAATCCAATGACTAAGGCAATGGCAATGGAGGTGAATGTTGCCGCACGTCTTTTTCCGACGGACATCAGTACCAAAGGCAAGCCTAAGAGCACAATGACAAAGTTTCGAAATGGAAATGCGGTCTTTTGCCAGAAATCCACCCGTAAATTATTAATCGTTTTAACCGCCCCACTATTAGAAAACAGTTTAATGTAAGCATGCAATTGTTTGATGTTCATCGCATTAATATTCAAACGCTGGCGGATAAAATCTTTAGGGGTTTCTTTAATATCCATTAATTTTTCATCCGCAATTTTAACCTGCAAGGGTTGATTGGAATGAAGAGGATCATAGGATGTTGTTTGCACATTCACAAATTTCCACGCAATACCTGTCCATGTCCCTTTTAAGGCAACCACTTTCTCCGTGAGATTTTGGTCTTGATCATGACCGATAACAGTGATGCCTGTTAGCTCATTGGTATTGGGATTAAATGTATCAATGAAGAATAAACGGTTTTTAAGTCCATAGAAACTTAAGTTCTTAATAAGTGCTTGGCCTGCATTTTTGTCGACGATTGTTACTTTAATTTGAGACTGTTTAATGTCCTGGGTGATTAAAGATGATTTGGGCACAAATTGTTCATTGACCCAGAAAACAATAAAACTAATAAATAAAGCAAAAAATAAAGCAGGTTTTGCCACTTGCCAAAAATTTAACCCACTGGCACGAATGGCGACAATTTCATTATGTGTATTAAGATGGCTATACGTAAACATCGACGCAATTAAGAGCGCCATCGGAGATGTCTGGACAAAGATGATGGGCAAATAGGATAAATAATATTGCAGGATGGTGCTGATGGCGACTTTCTTCTCAATGAAATCTTCCAGATTGCTAAATGAATCAATCAAGATAAATAAAAAAGCGAAGGTGATCACAGCGCCAAGGAAGATGCCAATAATAGATTGAGTAATATAACGGTCTAGGATGCGCATAATTTCCAATTCAAGGCGAGTACAATGATGCCGAAAATAATATCAGGTGTCCACATAATGAGTGCTGGATGAGTAATGCCTTGGGTCGCCAAGCCTTGACAGGCTAATGATAATAAATAATAAGGTCCAGCAAATAAGAGCGCATATAATAAATTTGCTGATTTAGCCCGTCGGTGTGTAATCACCGCAAATGGAAAACCAATGAGGATAAATAATAAAGGGCTCAGTGACCATGATAAACGGCGATGGTATTCGGCGATTAAGGGAGAAGGATCAATGGAAAGGTTTTTGAATTCATTGATCTTACGTTGAAGCTCTTTTAATGTCATGCCTTTAGGTTTTTTTTCCAACTTTGGTTTTTTCTTCGATAAATCCATGGTGATGAATGATTGTTGGAAATTGAGTTTGTAAAATATGTTAGGGTTCTTCAAATCAGGTTCATCCGAAGTCCCATTGATCAATTTTAACATCAATTTATCTTGGCCGGGTACGCGTACAAATTCGCCTTCTTGAGCGATGACAGTCCGGGTAGCACGATCTTCTTGTGGTTGATAAATACGAATGCCATACAATTTCTCCCCGTCAATGCGATAAATAAACACAATATACTTATCAAACGCATTAATAAAAGATCCAGCCTCTAAAAGGGCGGTTGGATTTTGGCTTCCGGTATTTTGTAACACACGTGTTTGCGCATCATAGGCAGTGGGGATCAAGCGATCATTGAGTATATAAACGAAAAGACTAAAGAGCATACCGACGGTAATCAAGGGCATGATTAAACGACGCACATGAATGCCACTCACACGGATAGCTAAGATTTCATTTTCCGATGACATGCGCCCAAAGGTCAGAATGACGGTGACTAAACAGGCAACAGGTAAGGTATATCCTAAGAGAATAGGGATATAAAATAGAAAAATAGTGCAGATTGATGATAAGGCTACACCTTTATTAATAACGCTATTCGCCAATTGCGGCAAATAGCCTAATAAGAAAACTCCGGTTAAGAGTCCAATTGATAAGGTAAAAGGAAGAACACATTCACTTAAAATGTAATTGCGGATGATTCTCATACAGTATTTAAATTTATTCTATGCTTTTGCTAATGTTAATAGATAAACATTAGCGGCTCCGGCTTGTTTAAGAAGGCGTGCCGCCGTCTGGGCTGTGGCACCGCTTGTTGTTAAATCGTCGACGATAAGAATGCGTTTGCTTTGAACATGAGCAGATTGTGCCATTGTAAAAGTACCCTCTTGGTTTGTCCAGCGATCTTTTATGCTTAAACGTGTCTGTGATTCAGTTAAACGCGTACGTTCAAGATAATTATGCAGGGGTAAATTAAATCCTTGGGCAATGCTATTGGCTAACAGATACGCTTGATTGTAGCCACGCTCACGATATTTGGCTGAATGCAACGCCATGGGGATGATCATGTCACATTGTTTGATTGGAATATGA
>CAYZPQ010000036.1:11553-15130 GCA_964480185.1 uncultured Planctomycetales bacterium
TGCGAATGAATTGCTCCAGCATAGGCCCAAATATTTTCATTAAGCGCGTGCCATTATTATATTTAAATTGTTGTATCAATGATTCAAGAGGTTCTTTGTAATGGCAAACAAACCAGCTTTGATCTAAAGAACCTTGCTTAGGACAGTCAGCACATAAGCCTGTGGTTGTGAAGTGAGCAAGGTGTGTGCCGCAACAGGAACAAAAAGGAGGTTTATTCAAAGGAAGAGTATTCACGCAGGTGTCACAGAGTAATTGACCATCTGCTAAAGGCCCCCGTCGGCAATAAGCACAGTTTCTGGGGAACGCTAATAAACGTAAGCCTTTCAATAAATCTTGAAGCATAGGCTATGTTACCATATAATTGCTAGGGTCAGTTAAATCATTTTAGTACTAAAGGGGGATTTATGCGTAATCTAATACTCGCTGCACTCATCATCGTGGCATCCATTCCATCTGTCTTTGCGGGGTTTGCTTCTGATGTTGTCATTATCAATGACGATGAAATTGCCAAATTATCGGATGAGAAACTAGTCGATACTTATGTGGATACCTTGGTTGATATTGAAGCCAATAAAACATTTCACACCACCTCAGGGTTTTCACCGAAAGATTTCCGTGAATTCAAAGACACTATCAAGTTTAGATATAAACTCATTACCGAAATCCACAAAAGAGGTTTAGAAATTCCGCAGTTTGACCGGTTTAGCAACTAATCTAATCAATCATTAAACAAGGATGTGTATGAACCCCAGTATCGATGAATGTCGTCGTGAATTATTCTTTATTTTAAAAACAAAGGCTTTTTTTACAGGGAAATTTATTTTATCGTCAGGCAAAGAAAGTAATTTCTATTTAGATGCCCGTTTAGTTTCCTTAAGTGCAGCGGGGGCTTATTATACCGGCCGCATTATGTTGGATATGGCGAAGAATGAAACATTAGATGCCATCGGCGGACCCACACTGGGTGCTGATCCAATGGTTGGAGCTATTGCGTCCATTAGTTTTCAACAAGGCAAACCCATCAATACATTTATTATCCGCAAGCAACCCAAAGCGCATGGCAAAGGTCAGCAATTAGAAGGCCCTGCTTTAGCAGAAGGGGCAAAAGTTGTGATTATCGATGATGTCGCAACCACAGGAAAAGCATTTGTGGAATCCATTGAAGTGTTACAGAAAATGAATATTAAAATTGTGAAAGCGATTTGTATCATTGATCGTGGCGAAGGGGCGAAAGAAGCCTTGGCTAAATACAATGTGCCTATGGAATCGATCTTTTCTGTTAATGAGTTCTTAGCAAAGTAAAATCATGCCCTTACCATTAATCTTAGCATCGGGTTCACCACAGCGACGGACAATCATGGGAATGTTGGGTATTCCTTTTACCATTAAGCCTTCACAAGCTAAGGAAATAACCACCATCACCTCAACAGTGGCCAATTTGGTAAAAGCCAATGCTTTATTGAAAGCTACTGATGTGGCACAACATTATAAGAGTGGCCTTATCATTGGTTCCGATACGGTTGTGTATTCCTTTAAGAAAAGATTAATCCTCAAGCCCAAAGATTTAAAAGAAGCGAAGAAGAATCTTAAAGAATTAATGCAAGAGCCTCATTGGGTATATTCCGGTGTTGCGGTGATTGATGCAGCGACAGGTAAACGTGTGGTTGATTATGATAAGACTAAAGTGTTTATGACACCCTTATCAGATAAATCGATTGAGGCCTATCATCGCTTGGTTAATCCTTTGGATAAAGCAGGCGGTTTTGATATTGATGGCAAGGGGGGTATGTTTATTCCCCGCATTGAAGGCTGTTATTACAATGTCGTCGGACTTCCTTTGGCGAAGTTGGTTAAGATGTTGCATCAATTTGGGGTCAAGGTCTTGTGAGACATCGTGTCTTACTGATAATACTCTGCAGTGTTGTTTTAGGTTGTTCCACAGAATATAATGCCGCAACCGGTCGCCAGGAAAGTTTCATGTATGGCGATGATAAGGAAGCCGCTATTGGTGCTGCCTATGCCTTAAGTATTGATAAGCAGGCTAAACTGATTACAGATGTTGATATTAATCAAAGGGCCGAGACCATCTTAAAACGCATTGTGGCGGTGTGTGATCGTCAGGACATTGTGTATACCATCCGTGTGATCGACGATGATTTAGTCAATGCGTTTAGTTTGCCGGGTGGTTATGTGTATCTTTACAAAGGTCTTATCGATTTAGTCAAAAGTGATGATGAGTTAGCTTCTGTCGTGGCCCACGAAGTCGCACACATTGTTGCCAAACATTCCATGAAACGTTTACAAGCCGCCTATGGTGCAATGATCCTGCAAGGTGGCGCTATTGCCGCGCGTCAATTTCAACTAGCTCAAGGAATTAATTTAACCACAGCATCTGTGATTTTTGCGAATTCACGTGATGATGAATTTGAATCCGATGCGCTTGGTGTTAAATATTTGCGTCTCAGTGGCTATGATGTCTCTGCCATGCGTTCCATGTTGGCGAAATTATCCGCACATCAAGCCAAAGAACCTTTAAGACCTTTAAATTATTGGCGCACACACCCTTATTTACCACAGCGTATTGCCCGGGCAAGTCAAAAAGCAGATCGCCATGGCGCATTTCGGGATTATTTAAATACCGTCGGAGAGGATCGTTAAATTGAATTATATCGTCAGCGTTATATGTTGTTTGTTTGTATTTAGTGGGATGTCCTTGAGTAGGGCAGCAAATAAAGTCGACGTATGTGATATGAAACACTGCGTCGATGTTGAAATTGCTCAAACAGCGGATGATAGAAGTTTAGGATTAATGTTTCGGGATCATTTAGATAATGATCATGGCATGTTATTTATTTTTGAAGAGATGGATAAGCATTCATTCTGGATGAAGAATATGACCATCTCATTAGATATGTTATGGTTAGATGAGCAAGGTCAGATTGTTGATATCAAAGAAAATGTCCCACCCTGTAAGGAAGAGCAATGCCCCTCGATACTTCCTGATTCCCCAGCACGGTATGTTCTTGAAATTAATGCAGGCAGGGCCAAGCAATTAAAGTGGTCGAAAGGTAACAGCCTGACCATTAAAGGACTAGAAACGCCTTAAGCAGCTTTTTTAGGACGATAAATGTGGGTGGCTGTGCCAAAGAAACTTTCGGCAGCTTCCATGACTGTCTCAGATGTTGTTGGATGCGCGTGAATGGTCATTTTAAGATCTGTTGCCACGGCACCCATTTCAATCGCTAAAGTTCCTTCAGCAATCATTTCCCCAGCGCCAACGCCAGCAATCCCAACACCTAAAATACGTTCAGTCTTCGTATCAATGATCATCTTAGTTAATCCATCAATGCGTTCAATACTAATCGCACGACCCGACGCTGCCCACGGAAATTTCACCACTTGCACATCTAAACCTTTTTCTTTGGCTTCAATTTCAGTAACACCGCACCAGGCAATTTCTGGGTCTGTAAAGATAACAGCAGGGATTGCCGCAGGACCAAAAGCAACTTTATGACCAGCAATGGCTTCAGCAGCCACACGGCCTTCGGCAGATGCTTTGTGTGCAAGCATGGGGTT
>CAYZPQ010000037.1:0-9425 GCA_964480185.1 uncultured Planctomycetales bacterium
AGAACGCAGTAAATTAGAGAGCTTAATTGCGCCTCTCGTTGACCGCTGCCGTGGGCCAGTGCGCCAAGCCTTAAAAGATGCCGCAGGTAAATTAGGTCAAGATGTGAAAGTTGACCGCGTTGTCTTAGTCGGTGGTCCAACCCGTATGCCGATTGTCCAAGAATTCTTAGAAAAAGAAGTTGGTCAAAAAATTGAACGTGGTATTGATCCCATGGAATGCGTGGCTTTAGGGGCTGCGGTTCAAGGTGCAATTATCACGGGAGACGCCAAAGAAGTATTATTACTCGACGTCACTCCATTATCTTTAGGGATTGAAGTTGAAGGTGGTATCTTTAATAAATTGATTGATCGCAATACCACAATCCCAGCCAAAAAGAGCCAGATCTATTCCACAGCGGCGGAGAATCAAACAGCAGTTACTATCCGTGTCTTGCAAGGTGAGCGCCAAATGGCCAATGATAATACCGAACTTGGTCGTTTTGACTTAGTCGGTATTCCAGCAGCACCTCGTGGTGTTCCTCAAATCGAAGTTACTTTTGATATTGATGCCAATGGTATTGTGCATGTCGGGGCCAAAGATAAAGCCACCGGCAAAGAACAAACCATTAAGATCACCGCGAAAACAAAATTATCCGACGATGAAATCCAAAAGATGGTCAAAGAAGCCGAGAAATTTGCTCAAGAAGACCAAAAACGTCGCGAAGAAGCTGAATTATTAAATCAAGCCAATACCTTGGTGTATTCCACTGAAAAATCCTTAAAGGATTTTGGTGATAAAGTGTCTGCCGATGAAAAAGCTGCCGTTGAAAAAGAATTAGCAGCTTTAAAAGAAGCTGTCACAGCCAAAGATCAAGATAAGATCAAAGCGGGTATGGAGAGCTTGCAAAAAGTAAGCCATAAATTAGCCGAAGAAATGTATAAGGCAAGCAGTGCTCAAGCAGGTGCAGCTAATGCTGGCCCAGAACAAGGGGCACCAAATCCAGAACAAGCAACGACTACAGATTCAGCTGCCAAGGGCAAGGAAGATGTGATCGACGCTGATTTTAAAGCGAGTTCAGATAAATAATGAAAAAAGATTATTATGAAATTCTCGGCGTCCCTAAGGGGTCGGCCATTGCTGATGTTAAAAAAGCATACCGTTCATTAGCCTTAAAGTATCATCCGGATCGGGTGCCAGAAGCGGAGAAAAAAGCTGCGGAAGAAAAGTTTAAAGAAATTTCCGAAGCGTATGGTGTTTTATCGGATGCTAAGAAAAAAGAAACCTATGATCAATATGGTCATAGCGGCATTGATCAAAACTATACGTCGGAAGATATCTTTAAGGGCGCTGATTTCTCAAGCGTCTTTGGCGATTCTGATTTAGGTGATATTTTAGGACGTATGTTTGGTGGGGACATGGGTGGTGGAGGTGGCCGTTCACAACGTGCTAGCCGTGGCCATGACATTCAATATGAAATGGAAGTCACCCTTGAAGAAGCTTATCATGGCATTAAAAAAGACATTAAAGTCCCTCGTCATGAATTTTGTAAGAAATGCGATGGCTCAGGCGCAAAATCATCGTCGAGCATAAAGACCTGTTCGCAATGCGGTGGCCGTGGGCAAGTTGTTATGTCCAATGGCATTTTCCGTATGGCCCAAACCTGCGGCGCTTGCCGTGGTTCAGGGAAAATGATTACCGAGTATTGCCCTGACTGCGCGGGCAAAGGCCTTGTGCGTGTTACCCGTAACATTGATGTCAATGTCCCGGCCGGTGTTGACAATGATTCCCAATTGCGTGTCCGTGGTGAAGGTGAAGTTGGTGCCGGTGGACCGGGGGATTTGTATTTATTCATTAAAGTTAAAGAACATGATCGTTTTGTCCGTCATGGCAAAGATTTGCAATTATTGCTCAGTGTTCCTTTTACGGTCGCTGCTTTAGGTGGCGATGTGAAAGTGGATACGTTAAAAGAGAAGTTAGAGATGAAAATCCCAGCTGGGACTCAAAGCGGTAAGGTATTTCGCATGAAGAATCAGGGAATGCCTGATTTGCATAGCCGCGGTGAATCATTTGGGGATTTATATGTGCAAGTCATGATCGGTGTCCCAACACATTTAAACACCCGTCAAAAAGAATTAGTGGAAGAATTAGCCAAAGAATTAGGCGAAACCACAGGTAAAGCCTCCATCAAAGAAAAACTGAAAAAAGCCTTTAGGTAATTATATGCCAACTTATCAATATGAATGTTCTGCCTGCGGGCATAGTTTCGAAGAATTACAAACCATGACTGAGCCGAAGCTCACCAAATGCCCTAAATGCGGGAAAAAGAAGTTAGACCGTTTAATTGGGGCTGGATCAGGCATGATTTTCAAAGGCAGTGGCTTTTATGAAACCGATTATAAGAAGAAAACTCCTTCAGCTGAAAGTGGTGCTTCTTCTGCGAAATCAACACCTCCTGGCAGTTGCGGGGGAGGGTGTTCCTGTCATCCGGCTTAATAAGAACTACCTAAAGCATTGATTTTATGCTGTTTTTAGCTTTCTTTTAAAGCCTCTTTTGTTTAGAATGGCTCTCTATGTCTTATCTAAAATATTGGTTTCCAGTTTTCGTTTATTCTGGTATCATTTTCTTTCTTTCAAGCTTGCCGGCAGATGTTACCAAACAAATGCCTTTTACAGTTTGGGATAAACTAGAACATGCCATTGAGTTTGCGATTTTGGGATTCTTAGTATCCCGGGCATTGCGGTACACAAGCACTTTATCACCATTGGCCATATGTGTTGTGGCGGTGGCTTGTTGTATAGGTTATGGGATATCCGATGAATTTCATCAGTCATTTGTTCCTGGCCGTGAAGTATCAGGGTGGGATGCTATGGCCGATGGGATTGGTGGTATCATTGGGGCAACAGTGTATCTAATATTAAAGCATAAGGACATTAAACATGGCAGCCATTAAACCGTTTCGCGCCGTACATTACAATACGGAAAAGATTGAAAATTTAAGTGATGTATTTTGCCCACCGTATGACGTTATTTCCAAAGAACAGCAAGATGCGTATTACAAGCAACATCCCACCAATTTTATCCGTTTGGAATTAGGGAAAGATGCCCCTAAAGATAGTTCCAAAGAGAATAAATATACCCGTGCGAAAAAGACTTTTGATGAGTGGTTAAAGAAGGGTGTGTTAAGCCAAGATGCTGCTCCTTGCATTTATTTTTATAAGCAAGATTATAAATACTTAGGCCAACGCTATACCCGCACTGGATTCTTAGCCGCATTAAACTTAAGCGAACACAGTGGCGTGCGTGTTTTACCCCATGAGCATACCCATGCAGCAGCGAAGACAGACCGTTTCACCTTATGGTCAAATTTAAAAGCCAATTTAAGCCCGATTTTCGTCGGGTATTCTGATAAAACAAATCGCATTGATAAAATGTTTCTTAAAGATTTAGCCAGCCGTAAGCCGGATTTGGAAGCTACCGACACGGACAAGGTGAAGCACATGATCTGGAAACTCGATGATCCAGATAAAATCCGTCAAATTACCGATGTGATTGATAATCAAGATTTATTCATTTGTGACGGGCATCATCGCTGTGAAGTGGCTAATGCCTTACGCAAAGAAGCCTTAAAGAAGAATAAAAAATCCACCGGTCAAGAGGCGTATAATTTTGTCATGACCTATTTTACCAACATGGATTCCAAAGATTTACAAATTTTCCCCATTCACCGTATCGTTAAGAAATTCCCCATCAGTGTTAATTTATTAGAGTCGTATTTCCGTATTGATAAAATCAAGACCAAGACGGATTTCTTAGTCTTATTAGCCCGTGCTGGTAAAAATGAGCATGCGTTTGGCTTATATAATAAAGAAGGCATGTTTTTATTACGTTTAAAGCACAATAATTTGATTGAAAAGCATGTCAAAGAAGGGTCTAAGGATTATAAGAATTTAGATGCCGCGATTTTAAAATCATTAGTCTTTGATCAAGTGGGTGTGGCCTCCGAAGATATTATTTACTCTAAAGATCCATCGGAAGTCATGGCTTTTGTCGACGAAGGCAAGGCGGAAGCAGGCTTTTTATTAAATGCAGTTTTAATCAATCAATTAAAGACCATTGCGTCGAATGATGAACGCATGCCGCCTAAAACAACATATTTCTATCCCAAAGTTTTATCAGGGTTAACGATTTATAAATGGGATAATGCTTAAAAATTAGTTATGTCTTTATTCGGTAAATCAAACTATACGTTTATCAAAGTCAAGCGCAAGGAAATTCCTATCGGGGTGTGGACAAAATGCCCTGGGTGTGAAAAGCCTGCGTATGGCAAAGAGCTAAAAGAAAATTTAAATGTCTGCCCTAAATGCGGATTTCATTTAATGTTAAATGCGCGTGAGCGTGTGGAGCATTTGATTGATGAGGGCACGTTTGAAGAGTTTGATGCCAACATGTCATCGAGTGATCCTTTATCTTTCAAGGGTCCCAAAACGTATAAAGAAAAACTCAAACAAGATCAGGAATTAACGGATTTAGTTGATGCTGTTATTACTGGGTGTGGTTTGATTGAAGGTGTTAAAGCGGTCTTGGCTGTTACGGATTCCCGTTTTATCATGGGGTCCATGGGATCTGTGGTTGGAGAAAAAATTACCCGTGCCATTGAGTATGCGACGAAACACCAATTGCCTGTTATCATCATTTCAGGTTCAGGGGGTGGGGCGCGCATGTATGAAGGCTGTATTTCTTTAATGCAAATGGCAAAGACATGTGCGGCATTACAGCGCCATGCCCAGGCTAAATTATTGTATATTTCTATCTTAACAAACCCGACCATGGGTGGCATTATGGCCTCATTTGCCGGTGTTGGAGATATTATCATGGCAGAACCCAAGGCCTTGATTGGTTTTGCAGGGCCACGTGTCGTCGAGCAAACCATACGTCAGAAATTACCAGAAGGATTTCAACGGTCTGAGTTTTTATTAGCGCACGGCATGATTGACATGATTGTTGAACGTCAAGACATGAAGGGCGTTATTGCGCATACAATTGGATATGCCCAAGTTTCTTAAAGAAATTAACTTTATAACAATTTAAGGTAAAAGACATTTATGGCGCACATTCGAATTACTAATCTGTTTAAAAGTTATAAAACCGGTCAAGATGCGGTGAAGAACGTTAATCTTGAAATCGGTGACCGCGAATTCTTAGTGTTAGTCGGGCCTTCTGGGTGTGGTAAATCGACGACATTACGGATGATTGCGGGTCTTGAAGAAATTAGTTCCGGAGAAATTTGGATCAATGATCGTAAAGTCAATGATGTGCCTGCCAAAGACCGTAACATTGCGATGGTGTTTCAAAATTATGCCTTATATCCGCACATGACCGTATTTGAAAACATGGCCTTTGGGTTAAAATTGCGTAATTATCCAAAGCCAGAAATTGTCAAACGTGTGCATGAGGCTGCTGAAATTTTAGGGATTAAACAATATTTAGAACGTAAACCGCGTGAATTATCCGGTGGTGAGCGTCAGCGTGTGGCCCTTGGCCGTGCGATTGTCCGTAAACCTTTAGTATTCTTATTCGACGAACCTTTAAGTAATCTCGACGCTAAAATGCGTGTGTCCATGCGTTCGGAAATTCATAAATTGCGTAATCGTTTGCAAACTACCTTTGTGTATGTCACCCATGATCAAACCGAAGCTATGACGATGGGGGACCGCATTGTGGTCATGAATAAAGGTGTTATTCAGCAATGTGCTGATCCAATGACAATTTATGATAAACCAACAAATAAATTTGTCGCTTCATTCATTGGGTCGCCGCCAATCAATTTGATGAAGGGCCGTATCGTTAAAAAAGAACGTAAATATTATTTTGATGAAGGTAAATTTCAAGTCAAAGTGGCTGAAGCTCAGTTTAAGGCCATTGCTCCTTATGAAGGCAAAGAAGTCATGTTCGGTATTCGTGCCGAGGATGTCTATGATAAATTATTTGCCTCTGAAGCGTCTCCTGAAAATACGGTGCGTGCCACGTGCGAACGTGTTGAGCCTTTAGGATCAGAAGTGTATTTGTATTTAAACTCAGGCAAACATAGTTTTATCGCCCGTGTGGGGGCGCATGATCGTCCTGAAATTAATCGGGACATGGACGTCGTATTCGATATGACGAAGGTGCACTTTTTTGATATCCAAACCGAAGAAACCATTAACTAGGCTATATTTCTTAGTTGTTTTTTCTTTTCTGATCCCTTTGGGGGCGTTTTTTATTTACGCCGCAAAGAATCCTTCCGGTTTTTTATTCCTTTCCATTGCTTTAGCGATTAATTTATTATTGCTTATTCGTTTTCATATGCGCTTATCGAGAAAACAATCGAATATTTCTCTCGAAAAAGAAGAATATTTTGAACGCGCCAATGTGATGAAGATTGAGCTTGAACGTGAATGGGAAACCATTGAAGCCTACCGACGTAAAATCCTTAATTACTCACAACTGAAAGATCTCACCGAGAAATTATCATTATGTTTAAGTCTTGAAGAAACATCGACGGTATTGTCATCTCAGGTAAGTCAATTATTTGGGGATAAAGATGTGACGGTGATTTTGTATTTGTTTCATTCCGTGAGCGGTGAACTTGGTATTTCCTCCTCGCAAAAAGGGCAAATGCAGGTGAATTTGAAAGCGAAAAAAGGGGATTTATTTGATCAATGGGTTGTAAAAACATTGCACCCTTTATTAGTTGAAGATGCGAATAATGATTTTCGTTTTGATGTGGAGAAAATGAAAAGCGAAGATTATCGGCCTGTGCGTTCATTGATTGCAGCGCCACTATTAGTTGCAGATAAAACATTAGGGATATTGCGTGTTGATAGTGTTGAACAACATTATTTCTCGACGGATGACTTAAGGTTCTTGCGGACCATTGCGGATTTAACATCCATTGCTATTGAAAATGCGCAGTTGTATGAACGCTTAGAAAACTTGGCCATACGCGATGGCTTAACGGGATTATATTTACGCCGTTATATGCAAGAGCGCTTGAATGAAGAAATTAGCCGCGAATTACGTCGGGGCAGAAAATTATCATTCATCATGATCGATTTAGATTTCTTTAAACAATACAATGATTCCTTTGGCCATATGGCAGGTGACATGGTGTTAAAAACGGTGTCGCGGATTTTAGAAGATCATTTTAATCGTCCCGGTGATTTAGTCTGTCGGTATGGTGGTGAAGAATTTTGTATTTTATTGCCCGATACAGATAAAGACGAGGCATTAAAGATGGCCCATGATGTGCGAAAGAAAATCGAAGACCATGAAGTGATTCTTCGTCGTCAAAAAACACATATTACGGCTTCATTTGGGGTCGCCTGTTTTCCAGATGATACACGGTTAAAAGATGAATTAATGATGAAGGCCGATGAAGCCTTATACAAAGCAAAAGAAGGGGGAAGAAACCGCGTGTGCGCGGCTTAAGATAAATGTTCTATTTATTAATCATCCTCACAATTTTCTTTGTTGTCATCGTTTTCTATTTAGCGAACCTTGTTGTCATGCAATTAGAACAAAGGGCCGATGAAGATGCCTTGCGTGCGAAAGAAGCATTTGGCAAAATCATCAATCAAAAAGATAAAGCAGGCGGCGAGAAAATGAAACTCGAACGCGAAGCCCAGCAAATCTTTACCCTTTATGAAATGACTAAAGAAATTTCCTCTAATTTTGATGAGATTGATGCATTTAATATTTTCCGTCGACGTCTTAAAGAGAATATTATCATTGATGATATTCAATTAATGGAAAATGCGGGCGAAGGTGATTCAACGGTATTGCCTAATGACTACAGTATTTTTGTGTTAAAGAGCAAAGAGAAAAAATTAGGTGTGCTAGCCTACAAAGGTGTGCCTGAACGCGATAAAGAAAAGTTTGTCATCTTGGCCCATCAGTTTGCATTAGCGCTTCGCCGTATCAAATTGTACAAAGACATTGAAACATTAGCGATTACAGACAGCTTAACCGGCGCCTACACACGCCGTTATTTTATTGAACGCTTTGATGAAGAAATCAAACGTTGCCGTTTACGTAAAACCAAATTATCGTTCATGATGATTGATGCCGATCATTTTAAAATGATCAATGATCAATATGGTCATTTGACAGGAGATCAGGTGTTGCATGAGATCGGCCAAATCATTAAAGAAAATGTGCGGGAAATTGATATTGTTGGGCGGTATGGGGGAGAAGAATTTTGTGTGGTATTACCAGATACCGATTTAGATGGGTCAAGGGTGGTGGCTGAGCGTATTCGCCGTTGTGCCTCTAATAAGCATATTCGGGCTTATGACAATACAATCCGTATTAGTCTTTCTGCAGGCATTTCAATTTTTCCTACCGATGGCAAAGCATTAGAAGAACTTGTGGATAAGGCTGATTGGGCTTTATACCGTGCCAAATCGCAAGGCCGCAACTGTGTGGTGGCTTTTGGTGCCTATAAAAGTTAAGTAAAATCAGGATAAAATCTTTTGAAGTTCTCGCCAGTTTTCGTTACAATATCTATCAAATATTTAAATTAACCATACTATATATAGTATTTAAGCTGTTTAACTCCCTTTAATCCCAGATAGAAAATAGTGTCTGTTATGAAAACTTACGTTGTAGCAGTTGATGTGGGTGGCACCAATATTAAGTTAGGTATTGTGGATCACAAGGGTAAAGTCATTGCGCGAAACTCTTTACCTACAAAGACTTTTAGCTCTTCAAAAACCAAATTGATTGATGCATTAGCGCATCACATTGATGCGTTAATCACGACGACAAAATTAACAAAGAAGTCTATTGCGGGCATTGGCATTGGATTGCCTGGGCTCATTAATCCTCAACAAGGCATTGTTCGATTTTTGCCTAATATTCCTGGCTGGAAAAATGTACCCTTATCACGTTTATTAAAATTGAAAACAGGGTTGAAAGTCTTTATCGATAATGATGTTAAGGTGATTACGCTTGCGGAATCACAATTTGGGGCTGGCCGTGGCGTTAAGAATATGGTGTGTTTGACATTGGGTACTGGTGTTGGGGCGGGCTTAATCTTAAATGGCCGTTTATACCGAGGCGTCGCTAATGCCGCAGGTGAATTAGGTCACACGCCATTGAATCAAGAGGGGCCAGCGTGCACGTGTGGGGGTTGGGGTTGTTTTGAACGGTATGTCGGTAATAAAGAATTATTTGATTTAGCAGGAACATTCATGGGTAATGCCGGGGAAGAAATGAAAGCGATGAAAGCCAAAGCAAGGCAGGGGAATCGCAAGGCATTGGCATTTTGGCGTCAAGCAGGCACACGTGTTGGTGATGGTTTGGTGGGGATCATTAATTTATTAAACCCTGAGCATGTGGTGATTGGTGGCGGAGTGTCGCATAATGAACAATTTCTCTTCCCTGTGATTCGTCAAGTTATTCGAC
>CAYZPQ010000037.1:9435-14916 GCA_964480185.1 uncultured Planctomycetales bacterium
CGTTGCATGAGCCTTCAAGGTAAAATAGTGCGCATCAAACGGGCTCATTTTAAAGATGATGCCGGTTTAATTGGTGCTTATGTATTGGTGATGGATGCCCAACAACATGCTTAAAGGCATTGTGATGTTTTTTATTCTTGCGTTCCCCTTCAGTGCGTGGGCGCAAGATTTATTTCCTTCCACAGATCAAGTCCAAAATTCTTTTGCCTCCAAAGAAGGGCCATCCACGGTAGAACTTCAAGGGGATAAGGTCAGCTATTCAGCGGCGGATAATAAAGCCAAAGCGAGTGGGAATGTGACGATCAAAGGCAAAGGGGCCACCTTGTCTGCGGATGATATTGAAGTGGACCGTAGTAAAAATAGGGCAACTGCCGACGGGAATGTTTATTTAGAAACAGCAACCACACAAATTGATGCGAAGAAAGCTGTGTATAATTTTGATCAATCAACCGGCACCTTCGAAGATGCCAAGATCGCCAATAATCCTTTTTATTTAAATGGGAAACAAATTGATAAGGTAACGGAAACGTCCTATCAAATGACCGATGGGTATTTAACCACCTGTGATCATGATCAACCCCATTTCTGTTTGAAAACCCGTCGACTTGATTATTATCAAAATGATAAAGCCGTAGCTCGGGGAATTAGATTGTATATCGGTCGAATTCCCGTCATGTATTTGCCGAAATACACCTTTGGTTTAAAATGTGAGCCTTGGATTACATTTATTCCAGGAAAGAAAAAAGATTTTGGGTTATTTTTGCTCACAACAATTCGTTTAAAAATTAATCAGAATGCGAAATTAATCCTGCATGTGGATTACCGGGAACGCAAAGGGATTGCCGAAGGGTTTGATTATAAATATTCAACGCCTCGCACGGGCAGCGGTATTATTAAAACCTATTACATCAATGAATACACCTATCCAGGTAAACATCCGTGGATTAAAGAAGATGGTGTAAAGCCAACAACACGTGAACGGTATAAAGCAGAGTGGCGTCATAAATGGAACCCGGATGATCGCACGAGCATTATCACTCAATATTTCCGCATGAAAGATCCCACTTTCTTAAAAGAATATTTTGAACGGCAATACCGCAATAATCCTGATATTAATACGTATTTCCTCCTCACCCGCACATTGCCTCATGGGACATTGTCTTTTAATATTGATGCGAGCCGGGTCAATCGTTATAACCGTGGCGTCGAGAAATTTCCTGAGATTAAGTATGATTTGAATAATACTGAAATAGGTGAAACGGGTTTATATGTGAAGAGCCAGAATACATTTTCCAATTTAGTAAAGAAAGAAGAAAATCCCGAGAATCACCGTAAGACCATTCGCATGGATACGAATAATGAATTGTCGTACCCGATGAAGATTGCTTTTATTGAAACACGTCCTTTTACAGGTGTTCAATCCACGTATTATTCGCGCACCAATACCTTGGACAAACGCAATATTGTGCGCAATGTCTTTCGGTTAGGGACGGATGTTTCGACTAAATCATACAAAGTATGGAATGTGAACTCAGAGAAATTTAAGATTAATAAATTAAGGCATGTGATGACGCCTTCATTTACATACATGTTTCAGCATCGTCCGACAGTTGTGCCTGGGCGTCTGAATCAATTTGATAGTATTGATAGTGTGGATAGATTGCATGCCTTTCGATTAGCGTTTGAGAATAAATTACAAACGAAGCGTAAGAATGTGGCGGTTGATTTAGTTCGCTTATTATTATCGACGGATTTCTTCTTAAAAGAAGATACAACGGCAAAATCAGGGTTCTCCACCTACCGTGCTGATTTGGAAATACGTCCCACCGACTGGTTATCATTTAATTCTGAAGCTGCGTATGATCATAAGAATGACAGGATCGATACATTGAATTTTGAAACATTCATTAATCATGGAGACAAATGGAGTTTCGGTATTGGCCGTCGTTATACCTTTGACGTCGATGATCAATATACCGCTGAACTTAATTATAAGTTTAATCCATTATGGAAAGTAAAGATTTACGAGCGCATGGATGTGAATACGGGAACATTGAAAGAAGAAAGTTATGTCTTAACGCGTGATTTGCATGAGTGGGAAATGGATATTACCTACAATCAATTGCATGGATCAGGCAGTGATATTTTATTAGTATTCCGTCTTAAAGCGTTTCCAGATATGGATTTGGATTTTGCCAGTGCAGGATTTAATAAACCCAGACCTGGGGCGCAGTAGTGTTAGTGAGGAAATAGTTTATTAATAAAGGGGCATGAATTAATGAAAATTGCAATTATTGGTTCAGGGTATGTTGGATTGGTAACAGGGGTATGCTTGGCGCATATCGGGCATCAGGTGATTTCCGTCGACAATAATCCTGAGAAGATCAAACAATTAAAAAAAGGGATAACACCCATTTATGAGCCAGGCTTAGAAGACATTATGCATACGTGCATGAAAAAGAAACGCCTGTCTTTTTCTGGATCTATTAAAGAGGCCACGGCAAAATGCGATGTGATCTTTATTGCGGTGCCAACGCCACCTAAACCAAATGGTGATGCCGATTTAACATTTATCGAGAATGTGGCCTGTGAAATTGCACGTAATATGACGTCTTACAAATTGATTGTGGAAAAATCAACCGTGCCCGCTGAAACAGGTAAGAAAATCCGTCGGACAATCGCGTTAAATGTACCGAAAAAATTTCGCCAAGGTAATAAAATCCTATTGGATTTTGATGTGGCGTCCAATCCTGAATTTCTCAAAGAAGGTTCTGCTGTTTCTGATTTCATGAATCCGGACCGTGTGGTTATTGGGGTCGAATCTCCTCGGGCTGAGAAATTATTAAAAGAAATTTATAAGCCACTTAAAGCGAAGATTTTAGTGACCAATATTGCCTCAGCGGAGATGATTAAGCATGCCTCCAATTCATTCTTGGCAACGAAGATATCTTTTATTAATGCCGTTGCCCAAATTTGTGACCGTGTTGGTGCTGATGTGGATAAAGTCGCACAGGGAATGGGTTTAGATAGCCGCATTGGCCGTCAATTCTTAAATGCAGGTATTGGTTATGGGGGAAGCTGTTTTCCTAAAGATGTGGATGCCTTTGTGCGTTTATCCGAACGGGTAGGATATGAGTTTGGATTACTCAAAGAAGTACGCCGCATTAATGAAGCGCAGCGTCTGTGGTTTGTCCGTCTCATTGAGGAAAAATTATGGAATGTGAAAGACAAAACGATTGCGGTATGGGGTTTGGCATTTAAGCCAAATACCGACGATATTCGTAATGCAGCGTCACTGGAGATTATCAAAGCATTGCAAGAAGAAGGGGCTACAATTCGTGGCTTTGACCCGAAAGCAGGAGCGAATGCTAAACGGGCATTAAAAGATGTTACCATTTGCCAAACACCTTATGAAGCGGTTGAAGGGGCGGATTGTTTATTATTGATTACAGAGTGGAATGATTTTAAAGACGTGGATATGCACCAAGTGCGTGATGCCATGAGCCAGGCTGTTATTTTTGATGGACGTAATTTCTTTGATGCAGCCCAGATGAAATCAATTGGGTTTGAATATTATTCTTTAGGTAGAGGAAAGGCTTAACATTTATGTCGAAGACTTTGATTAAGAAAATTTCATCACATCAAGCGATTGTCACTGTTGTTGGTTTAGGTTATGTCGGATTGCCCTTAGGTTTAGCTTTTGCTGGCAAAGGGTTTAAAGTGTTTGGATTAGATACAAGCCAAGCACGCGTTGATAAAATTAATCAATTAAAGAGCTATATTACCGACGTGCCTGATCAGGAAATAGCGAAAGCCGTCAAAGCTAAAAAGTTCACGGCGACAATTGATGCCTCGTGTTTGTCGATATCCGATGTCATTATCATCTGCGTTCCCACACCGATTAAACGCAAATACACACCCGATGTGTCGTACATGATTTCTGCGGTCAAAACAATTGTGACCCATTTTAAGAAAGATACGCTCATTGTCTTAGAAAGCACCACCTATCCGGGTACGACGGAAGAATTGATACAACCTTTGCTTGAGAAGGGTGGTCGTCGTGTAGGTAAAGATTTTTATTTAGCTTTTTCCCCTGAACGCATTGACCCCGGTAATAAACATTATGAAGTGACAAAGATTCCGAAAGTAGTTGGCGGCGTCACCCCTGCGTGTACGCAGTTAACAAAATTACTCTATGGCCAAATCTTAACCAATGTGCATGAAGTGACCTCAGCGAAAGCTGCAGAAATGACAAAGCTATTGGAGAATTCATTTCGCATTGTCAATATTGGGTGGATTAATGAAATTGCGCAAATGTGCCATAAGCTCGGTATCAATGTCTGGGAAGTTATCGACGCGGCTAAAACAAAACCGTTTGGGTTTATGCCATTCTACCCAGGCTTAGGTGTGGGCGGGCACTGTATCCCCGAAGATCCTTTGTATTTATATTGGAAAGCTAAGCGTTATGGATTTAATTCCAAGTTTTTGAAGTTAGCAGCTGATATTAATGCGCATATGCCAGCATATGCCGTTGAGCGTTTAAAAGTGTTGATTAAAAAGCCTTTGAATAAATCAAAAGTACTTATTGTCGGGGTAACGTATAAAAAAGATGTCAAAGACTTGCGTAAATCACCGCCATTACGTTTAATTGAACTCTTGCGCCATCAGGCGGTTAAAGTAGATTTTCATGATCCGATTGTGGCGTATTTAAAAATAAACACCTTGGATTTAACAGGAGTGGCATTAACAGCAGCTCAATTAAAAACGTATGATGCCGTCGTGATTGCTGTTGATCATACAAAAGTTAACTACGCACTGATTGCAAAGAATGCGAAATTAATTTTTGATGTGAAGAATGTCTATCCTAAACCAGCTCAACATATCATTAAATTATAAGGACAGTATGCCAAAGAAAACAGTCATTATCACCGGGGGAGCAGGGTTTATTGGGAGCCATTTATGTGATTGGTTTATCACCAAAGGCTTCCGGGTTATTGCCATTGATAATTTAGTAACAGGGAGTAATGCCAATATTAAACATTTAGTGGGAGAGAAAGATTTTGTGTTTATTAAACATGATATCTGTGAACCATTTGATATTAAGGGCAAGGTTGATTATATCCTTGATTTTGCTTCCCCTGCATCTCCCGTCGATTTTGCACGCATTCCACTTCAAATCATGGATGTTGGATCAACAGGGGTCAAGAATTTGCTAGAGTTGGCGCGTGAAAAGAAGGCGGTGTTCTTAATGGCTTCTACGTCAGAAGTTTATGGGGACCCTCTTATTCATCCCCAAGATGAAAGCTATTGGGGTAATGTTAATCCTAATGGGCCGCGCAGCGTCTACGATGAAGCCAAACGTTTCGCCGAAGCCTTAACGTTCGCGTATCACCGTGTGCATAAAGTCGATATACGCATTGTCCGTATTTTTAATACCTATGGGCCACGCATGCAAATCAAAGATGGCCGTGTGGTGCCAAA
>CAYZPQ010000038.1:0-1994 GCA_964480185.1 uncultured Planctomycetales bacterium
AGATCAGGTTGTCGCTTTATCCTTACGTCCGCAATCCTTAGAAGATTTTGTCGGACAAAAAGATATTGTGAAGGGGTTGGATATTGCTATTAAAGCCGCTAAGAAACGTGTCGAACCACTCGAACATACATTATTTTCCGGCCCACCAGGTTTAGGTAAGACATCCTTAGCGCATATCATCGCGAATGAAATGGGTGGACGTATTACCATCACCTCTGGCCCAGCCATTACCCGTGCCGGAGATTTTATTGGCATACTCACGAATTTAGAAGCAGGCGATATTTTATTTATTGATGAAATTCACCGTTTATCCAAACAGGTTGAAGAATTTCTTTATCCTGCGATGGAAAACTTTAAGATTGATTTTGTCGTCGATAAAGGTCCCTATGCGAAGACCATTAATTTTAGTTTAAAGCCATTTACATTAATTGGGGCGACCACACGCAGCGGTTTATTAACAACGCCCTTAAGAGATCGTTTTGGTATTTTTTATCATTTGGAATTTTATGGTCATGAAGAACTGTCGTCTATTGTTAGCACATCTGCTCAAAAACTTGGTGTGAATTTAGATGATGATTCAGCGCTGACTATTGCACAACGCGCACGCGGCACTCCACGTATTGCTAATCGTTTATTGCGTCGCTGTCGTGATTATGCCCAAGTGAAGGGGAAAGATACGATCGATAATGCCGTGGTCAAAGAAACCATGAATGCCTTACGTATTGATCAACATGGCCTCGATGATTTGGACCGTCGCATGCTCTCGGTCATAAAAACACATTATAATGGCGGCCCCGTCGGTGTTGAAACATTGGCAGCCACGTTGAATGAAGAGCCCGATACAATCATGGATGTGATTGAACCCTATTTATTGAAAATTGGTTTCTTACGTCGTACGTCCCGTGGACGTGAATTAAGTGAATTAGCTTTAAAAGAACTCATCCTTAAATAATAAAGGACATCTCATGAGTAATCCCGTCAATAATCAAGACCAAGAAGAAAAGTTTAAGGCATTTTTTGAGAAAGCCCGTCGTGGTGTTTTAGCTCATTTAAATAAACAGGGCGGCGTTTTATCTATGGCAGATTTGCATGATTATAGTTTAAAGACATATTTGATTCAGCATCAGCGTTTTTCAATCATGATGGAATCGTTTGTGAATGATAAGTTGGTGACTTTTGATGACTCAACAGCAACCGTGTTTATCACAGAACAAGGAGCTACATATGCCAGCAACCCAAACTGATATCAAAGTGTTCAAAATTAAAAATCGCAGTGGTTATGCTGCTATCTGTGATGATCATTTGACCGAAGGTCAAAGCGAAGCAGAGGCAGTGGACCGCATGATCAAGGCACTTAAACGTTCTGAAAATAAAGAAAAATAAATGAAGAAGTTATCCGAAAATATTTTATTTGAAGGCCAATGGCTTTCTGTTCATGAATTGCATTATGAAAATCATGAAGGGATTGCGCTGCGCTGGGAAACGGTCCGTCGACGTAAGAGCAATGTAGGGGTTATTGTTATTGCGCGTTTAAAACATTCTCGGCAATTTATTTTAATCAAACAATACCGACCAGCCATTAACGGTTATATTCTAAGTTTCCCCGCAGGATTAGGAACAGGTGATCCTCAACATGCTTTAGTTGAGCTTAAAGAAGAAACAGGGTACACGGGTACTATTACAAATATCAGCCCGATGCTCAAAGCGGGTGCTTCTTTAATCGATGATAGTGCGTATATTATTTGTGCCGACGTGGATGAGCAACATCCTGATAATAAAAATCCCTTACAGCATTTAGAACCAGCCGAAGACATTACCGTATGTTTGGTGTCTTTTGAACAAGCCTATCAGTTTTTAATTGATGAACAAGCCAAAGGTACGCATGTGGCGTCGAATTTATGGTATTTATTCGGAGTTCCTGCCGTTTTTCTTAAATCTTAATGTCTGCACACCCCATTGATCAACTCGTCCGTTCTAATCGACGTACCCTCGGT
>CAYZPQ010000038.1:2004-9624 GCA_964480185.1 uncultured Planctomycetales bacterium
CAAAGTTAATTGTACGGGCCCCAAAATCATTATCGCTTGAGAAGATTCAGTCTTTTATATTTGAAAAGCATCAGTGGATTACATTTCATCAAGAGAAGTTACGCCAACGTCAGCTACTTAAATCTCAACAGCAATTGCCTACATTCTTAGACCGTAAGCAATGGTTAAATCGTTACCGCTATTTAGCGTATACGATTATTCAAGAGCGCTGTACAGACATTGCCAGACAGCATGGGCTTATTTTTAAGCAAATTAAAATATCATCCGCCAAAGGTCGCTGGGGATCCTGTTCACCGCAGGGGAATTTGAACTTTAATTGGAAGCTTATTTTAGCGCCCCTATTTGTGATTGATTATTTGATTGTGCACGAGCTTGCTCACTTAGTTGTCAAAGACCATTCCAAGCGGTTTTGGGCCAAAGTGGCGTCAATGGATCCGCAGTATTTAAAAGCCGAACATTGGCTAAAACACAATGGCTATTCATTGGACATTTAACACATTGAACATATAATGACACTCATGAGAATTTACCGTTTGATGTTAGTCGTAATGGCCTTAGCTTTGACCTTGGGGCCGGTAACCGTCTGGGCTGATCAGCCCACGTTAATGGTGCGGGTGGCTATTGCCCGAGATTCTCAGGAAGTCGATTTCATGATTGAAGGGTCCTATAAAGTTAGGGATTTAGACACTCGCAAGGTGCTCCAAGAAGGCAAGCGTCTACCTAAAACAAAGATCCATTTATTAGACAAAGGTTTCTTCGTCGCTGGTAAGGTGCTTAACGCTAAACGATTAGATATACAACCTTCCCGTGATGCCTCCATTATTATTAATAATCGCCGTTTCCGTGGGGAAGTGATTATTATCCGTACCCGCGATGATCGCATGACCGCTGTTAATGTCATTAATATCGAAGATTATGTCAAAGGTGTTTTATACCATGAAGTCAGTCATCGTTGGCCCATTGAAGCCTTAAAATCTCAAGCGGTTGCCACACGCACTTATGCCATTTACAAAATGGGCTATAGTTCAAAAGGGGATTTTGATGTTACCAATGATATTTATTCACAAGTCTATGGTGGCCAGGAATCAGAACGCTATCGAACAGGTTTGGCTGTTAAAGCCACGGCAGGATTGGTATTGACGTATAAGGGTAAAATTTTGCCTGCTTATTTTCATGCCACGTGTGCCGGGATGACGGAAGATTCCTCCGAATTATGGAATATTGATTTGCCTCCCTTAGAAGGCGTGCCATGTGCTTTTTGTGCGCAGTCTCCGCATATGAATTGGAAACAGAATTTTCGTTTAAAAGACATTCAGGATAAATTAAAAGAAGCAGGTAAGCCGCTTGGTTTAATTAAAACAATTGAAGTGGTAGGTCGTAATCGCTCTGACCGTGTTAAAGAAGTGAAGATAACGGATAGAGGTGGAAAATCTGTTCTGATGTCGGGAAAAGATTTCCGTGAATTAATTGGGCCCAATATATTACGCAGTAATAAATATGAAATTAATATGTTAGGTTAATTTGTCGACTTGGTGGGCCATGGGTGGGAACATGGGGTGGGATTATGCCAATTGGGGGCCAAAGGCATGTCAGACCAGCAATTTACTTTTAAACAAATATTAAGTTATTATTATCCTCATTCGGTGATGGTTGATTACCACACGATTGATAATTTCAGTCAACCTGCCGCAACACCCACATCAAAGTAGACATTCCATGTACGATTTATCTTTATACGGTTATGAGCTTCCTGATGAGCTTGTTGCGCAGCATCCTTTAGTCAAGCGCGATGAGGCTCGATTGATGGTCATTGATCGTGCCACGGGAACGATTACCCATGATATTTTTAAAAATGTCGGGCAGTATTTACCTCCTCAATCAGCTCTCATTGTCAATAATAGCAAAGTTATCCCTGCGCGTCTTTTAGGTGTGAAAACGTCGACGGGGGCAGCCATTGAAGTATTTATTTTAAAGCAAATTGATGAATATTGCTTTGAAGCCATGCTGCGTCCTTTAAAGCGTATTAAAGAACATGATCCTTTGGATTTTGGTCATGGTATTAGTGCTGTCTTAGAAGATCGTGAAAAGCGTATTGTCCGTTTTAATCAGCCTAATGTTCTTCAGGTTTTAGAAAAAGTCGGTCATATTCCTTTACCGCCCTATATTAAACGTGAAGATACTGCCCAAGATAAAGACGATTATCAAACCGTCTATGCCAAAGAGCTAGGATCAGTCGCTTCTCCGACAGCAGGATTACATTTCACCGAAGAATTAATTACCTCGCTCAAAGCGCGTGGTCATGAATTTTGTTCTACCACGCTCCATATCGGTTATGGCACCTTCAAACCGGTTGAAACACGTGATATTCGCCATCATGCCATGCATACGGAAAGTTATGCGCTTTCTTCGGAAGTTTATGGTAAACTTGACGGGTTTAAAGCCCAAGGGATTAAGGTGGTAGCGGTGGGGACTACAAGTTGCCGCGTTTTAGAGTCGGTGGCCAATAGCCATCAGCTTACAGGGGATACTAATATTTTTATTTATCCCAGTTATAAATTCAAAACAGTGGATGCTTTAATCACCAATTTTCATTTACCCTATAGCACTTTATTAATGCTCGTCAGTGCGTTTGGTGGATATGATTTAATCAAACGCGCGTATCAAGAAGCCGTGCGTGAGAAGTACCGTTTTTACAGTTATGGCGATGCCATGTTAATTGTGTAGTCACAGATAAGGATCACATGTTTTTCTCATTATTAAAAAAAGATAGTACAACCGCCGCACGTCGTGGGACATTAACACTTTCCCATGGGATTATTCAATCGCCATTTTTCATGCCGGTTGCAACGACCTCCACCGTCAAGACCATGTCGAGCACAGATTTAAATGACATGCATTCACAAGTCGTTTTATCAAACACCTATCATTTGTATTTACGTCCTGGCATGGATGTCATCGGGGCTGCCGGTGGATTGCATAAATTCATGAGTTGGGATAAACCGATTTTGACAGATAGCGGGGGATACCAAGCATTTAGTTTGTCGAAGAAATTTAGTAAGACGACCGATGAAGGTGTTAAGTTTCAATCTCACATCGACGGAAGTTCACATTTCTTTACTCCCGAACTTGTCATGGATATTCAACGCACGTTAGGTTCGGACATGGTCATGCCTTTAGATGAGTGTTCACCGCATCCATGTGATCATAAAAAAGCATTAAAGGGATTAAAGCGCACAACCTATTGGGCCAAACGCACCAAAGAACATTTTTATAAAACAGGCATGCATGAGCGTGGGCAAAAATTATTTGCGATTGTGCAAGGCTCGGCCTATCAAGATTTACGCAAACAATCCGCCGAAGAATTAGTTGCACTTAATATGGATGCGTATGCCATCGGGGGAGTCAGCGTCGGAGAAAGTGTGACGCAAATGTTTGAAGCCTTAGGCTGGGCTATTCCCTTTTTACCACATGATAAGCCTCGCTATTTCATGGGTATTGGTTTGCCCGATCAAATGGTGCGCGCGGTTGGTATGGGCATTGATATGTTCGATACCTGTGTGCCAACCCGTTATGGTCGTCACGGCAGTGCGTTTACCGATAAAGGAAAACTCACTATCCGTAATAGCGAATACATCAAAGATTTTACTCCCTTAGATCCAAGTTGTGATTGTCACGTTTGCACAACATATACACGTGCTTATATCCGTCACTTATTAAACTTAAACGAAATCACCGGCGTACGTCTTTTAAGTTATCACAATGTCCATTACTACATTCGTTTGATGGAACGCATTCGTGCGGCGATTGAACAAGATCAGTATGAGCAATTTCAACGTCAGTATTTAACCAATTATGGTTCAGAATTGGTAGGAACCTTGTAATGCTTCGTTTTGACATCATCACCATTTTTCCTAAATCTTTTGATAGTGTTTTCAATGAATCCATTATCAAAAGAGCATTAGATAATAAAAAAGTGAAGATTGAAATTCATGATTTACGGGATTATGCCGTAGATCAGAAACGCCGTACGGTGGATGATCGGCCTTTTGGCGGAGGACCAGGCATGGTCATGATGGCTCAGCCTTTATTTGATGCGATCAAAGCCATTAAAGGACGCCGTAAAGTCCATATTATCTATACAACCCCGGCTGGTAAGCCATTTAAACAGGCTGACGTAAAACGCTTGACTCGGCATAAGAATTTGATTATTATATGCGGCCATTATGAAGGTATTGATGAGCGGGTGAGAACCACGCTTGTTGATGAGGAAATATCCATTGGGGACTATGTTTTAACTGGTGGAGAAATTCCAGCCATGGTCATGGTGGATGCCATTACCCGTCTAATCCCGGGGGTGGTTGGTAAAGCAGAATCTTTAGTCCACGAGAGTTTTGAAGATGATTTGTTGGAAGGGCCGCAATACACCCGCCCCGCAGATTTCCGTGGTTTAAAAGTCCCAGATGTGTTATTATCGGGCAATCATGTAGCCATTCAAAAATGGCGTCGTCAGCAGGCAGAATTAAAAACAACTAAAGTTAGACCAGATTTAAATAAATCGTAGGCAAGACTTATCCTGGAGGTAGTTATGGTAGCAAGTAATTTAGAAAGAATCAGTGCCTTGAATCAAGGTGAATTGCGCAAAGATATGCCACATCTTGATGTTGGCGATACTGTCAAAATGAAGATTAAAGTTAAAGAAGGTGATAAATCACGTCTTCACCTTTTTGAAGGAACTATTATTGCCATTAATGGTGTTGGCATTACCAAAGCATTTACTGTCCGTAAGATTTCTTTTGGTGAAGGGGTAGAACGTGTATTCCCAGTGAATTCACCAGTTATTGAAAAGATTGAAGTAACTTCTAAAGGTGTTATTTCCCGTGCGAAGATTTATTACTTACGTAATCGTACAGGTAAATCAGCCCGCGTTAAGGTTGATCAAGAAAATAAACCGAAGAAAGTTTAAGATAGATGCCTGTTAAGGCAACGATGATTGACTATGAAACGCAAGCCGCCCAAAACGGCTTGCGTTTTGTTTTTGGTGTGGATGAAGCAGGGCGTGGTCCTTTGGCAGGGCCAGTGGTTGCCGGGGCTGTTTGGCTTAAGACATATGAATTTGAGTGCACAATTAATGATTCCAAGAAAATGACGGAAGCAGCACGTTACCGGGCTTTTCATGAGATTCATGAGAAGGCTGTTGTCGGTATTGGTATTATCAGTGAACAGACAGATTTTAATACATCCGTGCGTTTACTCATCGACGGCAATGCCTACCGCAGCCAAGTGCCCTATACCCATCAAACTATTATTGGTGGTGATGCCAAGAGCTTATCCATTGCTTGTGCCTCGATCATTGCCAAAGTATATCGTGACCGTGTGATGCAACACTATCATCAGATTTTTCCTCAATACGGTTTTAAAGATCACAAAGGATATCCAACCGCGTCCCATCGTCAAGCGATTAAAGATCATGGACCTTCAACCATTCACCGACGGAGTTTTACATTATTATGATACTCGACCACATTGACAATTTATCCCGTTATACCATTCCTTACCAAGATAAAATCAGTGCGTATTTAAAAACCAATAAGCCTCATGATATTCCTGATGGCGAGCATGAAATTGATGGCCGTAATTTATTTGTACGGGTAATGACCTATGCGCCTAAACCTGCGACTGAAAATAGTTTTGAAGCGCATCGCATTTATGCGGATTTGCAGTATGTGGCCAGCGGGATTGAGCTCATGCAAGTGACGCCGCCCGATCAATTAGAACCTACAACCGACTATGATCCGACAAAAGAATATCAATTCTTTAAATCGAAGGGAATTATTACGGATTGTGTTGTACGTGCTGGTGAATTTACGGTATTCTTTCCTGGTGAAGCCCATCGGCCCTCATGCCAGTACTTATCTCATACCGATAAAGTCAAAAAACTAGTATTTAAAATAAAGATCAATTAACATGCCTTTTAATGCTTTACCCTTAGCGATTGTTGACGTGGAAACAACGGGTAGCCGCACTCAAAACGGCCGCATCATTGAGATTGGTATTTTACGTATTGAGGGGGGAAAGCTTGTCTCCAGTTTTACGTCATTATTAAATCCTGAACAAGCCATACCATCTAACATTACATTCTTAACAGGTATTACTGACGCTGATGTGAATAAAGCTCCGGTCTTTAATAGTCTTAGTAAGAAGATTTTGGAATTATTAGACGGGTGTGTCTTTGTCGCTCACAATGCCTCTTTCGACTATACATTCTTAAAGCATGAGTTTAAACGCATCGGCATTGAGTTTAATGCACAAACCATATGTTCCGTTAAATTGTCCCGCAAATTATTTCCTGAATTTACCCAACATAATTTAGGTGTATTGATTGAGCGTTATAAGCTGGAAAGCCAAGCTCGCCATCGTGCCTTGGATGATGCCAAAGTTGTGTGGGATTTTTTACAAATAATTCAGAAAGAAATAGATCCTCAAAAACTCAATCAAGCCTGGATGCAATTAAGCCGTAAACCAGTCTTGCCTGACAATCTTAATATTAAATCATTTGAGGATATTCCTGACGAGAATGGGGTTTATATCTTTTACGATGAAGCTCGTAAGCCATTGTATGTAGGCAAAGCCAGTCACTTGCGTGAAAAGATCATGACCTATTTTGAGTCTGTTCCCGACGAAGGGAAACGCGCCACCATGCTTAAGCGGTTGCGTATTATCGAAACACAACTTACCTGTGGTGATTTAGGTGCAAAATTATTGCAACATCATTTAGTCAAAACATTAAAACCTGTTTTTAATTTCCCCGTGCGTATTCCGCGTGATCAATTAAAACCCATGCGCTGGCTCTATAGTGGTGCAGTGGCCATAGAGGAAAAAGATCCTGCGGAAGAAGGTAAGAGCGATGTTTTTTGTGTCAATGAATGGGCCCTATTTAAAGCCATGAGCCAAGAGGGTGATGAGCTCACCACATTATTTCCCTGCGACGGTAAAGCAGATCCAGCGCTTCAAAAGATTTTATACACGTACATCAAAAATCACCCTGATCGTGTAAAGAAAATTGATATTAATGCCTTATTTAGGAAATAACCATGACACCTAAACCTGAAATTCTCACCTTCTTAATTGCCGATCAAGTCATTCAAGAAAAGGGAACGAATAAATGGAGTGCCGTCGGAATTTTTGATCATATTTATTCAGAGCAGTTTCCTTTAGTACACCAGAATTTAGGTCTCTATGTTCGTCTCACGGAAGCGAATGGTGATTATAAAATCCGCATTGAATTAGTTGATTCAAACAATCATAAATTAGGTATTTTTGAAGGTATTAATTTAAAGATCGATTCTCCATTATTAGCCTTTGACTTCGGCATTCAAACCCGCAATTTACATATCCCTAAACCAGATAAATATCATTTTGATCTTTATTTTAATGATCAATTATGTAAAAGTTTGCCGTTATTTGTGAGTCAAACAAAGCAATCCTAAAAATAGGTGCAACTTAATTCTTGACAGAGTTATGTCGCAGAGTTATAAATAAATAGCAATACAGATGTCGGCAGTGGTGCAGTTGAAGGGGTAAATCCGCCACTTAAAAATAATAAAAACCTTCGTTTTAGGC
>CAYZPQ010000038.1:9634-14273 GCA_964480185.1 uncultured Planctomycetales bacterium
GAAGCGAAGGTCTTTTTATTTAATGGCCTTCGCATAAGGCCAAATAGGAGATACCCATGAATAACATCGAATTAACCCCAACCCTTTCTAAACAAATCGTCGCTCAGTATGTCACCCTGTATGCCAAGGAAGTTGTATTAAGAGCCTTGGCTGCTATCCCTGGTACACCTACCGAAACAATCGCCTTCGCGATCCTATGGACAGTATTTTTAGCCTGGCAGATTTTTGCTTTAAATTTAAGTGGTGCCATCTCCAGCGGGGTTGAATTAGCATTAATTGGTATTCAAGCCATGGTTATTGGTGTATTGTTTACTAAACTTTTAATCTGGGTTAGAATGCAAACCAATGTCTACGCCAACTCTTAATACAGATAAATACCAAATTCTTAAATCCGTTTTTGGTTATACAGCTTTTCGTCCTTTGCAGGAAACATGCATTGATGCCGTATTGCGTAAGCAAGACACAGTGTTAATCATGCCCACCGGCGGGGGAAAGTCCATCTGTTATCAAATTCCAGCTTTGCTCTTTGAGGGATTAACGGTGGTTATTTCACCGTTAATTTCTCTCATGCAAGATCAAGTGGCGCAATTAAAAGCACTTGGTGTGAATGCGCAATGTTTAAACAGTTCATTAGAGTGGGAAGAATATTTACAAAATAAAGCATCGATATTATCAGGCAAAACAAAGTTATTATTTTGTGCGCCGGAAACATTATTTAAAGATGACATTTTAGCAATGCTTTCCCAGGTGAAAGTTGATTGCATCACGATCGATGAAGCGCATTGTATTTCCGAGTGGGGGCATGATTTTAGGCCGGAATACCGACGGATTAAAGATATTCGTATTGAATTTCCTGAAGCGGTCTGTTTAGCAGTTACTGCGACAGCCACAACCCAAGTGCGCCAGGATATTGTTTCCAATTTGCATTTAAAATCGCCACTTCTTTTGCAGGCAAGTTTCAATAGGGATAATTTGTTTTATGAAGTTGTCCCTAAAAATCAAGCCACTCAACATGTCATTACTTTTTTAAATAAATTCAAAGATCAAAGTGGCATCATTTATTGTTTTTCCCGAAATCAAGTTGATAGTTTGACTAAAGAAATTAATCAAATGGGTTTTAAGGCATTGCCGTATCATGCAGGTTTGAGCGATGAGACGCGTTTCCGTCATCAAGAAAAGTTCATCCGCGATGATGTGCCTATTATGGTTGCAACCATTGCCTTTGGGATGGGGATTAATAAGCCTAATGTGCGATTTGTCATTCATTTTGATTTACCTAAAAATATTGAATCGTATTATCAGGAAACTGGTCGGGCAGGACGTGATGGCTTGCCATCGCATTGCTTATTATTGTATTCGGCGGGAGATGCGGGGAAGATCCGTTATTTCATTGATCAAAAAACTGATGCCGATCAACAGCGTATTGCTTCACGCCATTTAAATGCGATTATGGGTTTTTGCCAGACGCATGATTGCCGTCGTATTCCGTTGATTAGTTATTTTGGTGAGAAGTACACGCAAGAGTCATGTGGCTTATGTGATAATTGCACCAAGCCCAAACAAACCATGGTTAATGCAACCGTTGAAGCCGTTAAATTCTTGCAAGCCATGAGCGAGACAGATGAACGTTTTGGGGCTTTGCATGTGATTAATGTATTACGAGGGAGTCAGTCAGAAAAAGTCCTTAAATTTAATCATAATCATTGTGCGACGTTTGGGGCAGGCAAGCACTTAACTGTTAAGCAATGGCAGAATTTAGTCGAGCAATTCTTAAATCAACGTCTCATTAGCAAAGATGATGAATATGGAGTTTTAAGTTTAAATAGTTTATCGTATGAAGTCTTGAGCAATAAAAGAGCGGTAAGTATTTATCCTTTAGCACAAGAAGAACAAATATCCGCGCCTTCGTCTCAATCCCAGCGTATTGAACAAGCCTTATCGCCGGGCGGGTATGATAAAGATTTATTTGAACGCTTACGTGCACAACGCAAAAAACTAGCCGATCAATACGGAGTTCCCCCGTACGTTATTTTCTCCGATAAATCCCTTATCGACATGTGTACCAAAAAACCCAAAACCAAGAATGAATTCGCCCAAGTCTTTGGTGTAGGAGAACAAAAACTCGAACGCTTTAGCGGTATATTTTTGCGTATTATAAATTCTTAGAGTAAGAAGTATCCGTAATCCCCTTACGGTTTTAATACAATCCCCAGCATTTATTGTCTTAGCCGGTCTTGACTATAGTTAGCATATATGCTAACATTAAAGAGGAGTAGACGATGAGTTTACCTAAACGTGAAGAGTATATCTTTTACAAAGGCGATAAGTTCCAAGTTGAGTTTTATTTTACAGGTAAAGGCCTCTTGCCTGTAAAAGAGCACCTTGATCTTGTGGATAATCAGGTGAAGATTAAGCTTCTAGCCTTGGTTAAATATATTGCTGAACATGGCCGATTATTTGATGAAACGAAGTTCAGGCTTATTCATAAGAATGAAAAGATATACGAATTTAAACCCAAGAACGAGAGGTTTTTTAATTTCTTTGCACAAGGGAATAAGATTATTATCACAAATGCTTATACGAAGAAGTCTCAAAAGGTAGATGTCCGAGAACTTGCTGTAGCTATTAGATTAAAAAAAGACTATGAATTTAGATTACAACAAGGAGTATACTATGAAACAAATTAAGACATATGCCGATAAGCTCTTAAGTAATAAGAAATTTAAGGAAGCATTTGATCAAGAGTATAAGAATCTTATTATTTCTGAGAAAATTGCTAAATTGAGACATAAGGCCAATTTGACCCAAGAAGAGCTAGCAAGAAAAGTTAAAACAACAAAGTCGGCTATATCCAGATATGAAAATAATGCGTATAAAGGGTATAGTGTATCTTTATTGCAAAAGATTGCTGCTGCATGTGGAGCAGACTTGAATATAACATTTGTTATTAAGAGATAATCAGTAAAGTAAGATTCATGTTAATACTTATTCCACCATCAGAAACTAAATACCCTGGGGGCACGCATAAGTCCTTGAATGTTTTAAATGAGACTGTTCGTCCTGTTATTGATCTTTTACAGAAGCACAGAGGGGATTTAGGTGCTTTTTATGGAGTGAAGGGTAAGGTCTTAGCTCAAGCTATTGAAACGAATGCTAAACTCTTAAAAGCCCCGACTTTACCCGCTATTGAACGTTACAATGGGGTGGTGTATGATGGCATTGATTATCCGACGATGTCACCTAAGGCTAAACTTTATTTTAATAAGCATGTGCGCATTGTCAGTGCTTTATTTGGTTTGCTAAAACCTCAGGACTTGATTCCGGATTATAAGTTGAAGATTGAGAAATTAAATCTTTGTCAGTATTGGAAGCCTTTAAATGCAAAGCAACTCAAAGATAATTTTATCTTTGATCTATTGCCACAAACGCATGCTAAAGCTGTTGATTATGATAAAGGGTTGCGTTTAGATTTTATCGTTACGAAAAATGGTAAGACTATTCCAGCTGGTCATCAGGGTAAATTGATTAAGGGAAAGTTTATTCGCTGGATGTGTGAGAATAATATTAATGATGTAAATCAGTTGGGTGCTTTTCGTGAAGATGGGTTTGTTTTTAATGGTCAGCAATTTGTGAAGAAATAATGGCGCTACGCAATTTTAAAATTACCTTAGAATACGACGGAACAAATTTTTCTGGCTGGCAAACGCAGACGTCAGAGTTTCGTACGGTTCAAGCGCATTTGGAAGAAAAGCTCTTTAAGATTTTTAAAGTAGCGATTCATTGCCATGCCTCAGGCCGTACCGACCAAGGTGTGCATGCGATTGGTCAAGTAGCCCATTTTAAAGTGGATACAGATCTTTCAATACCCTTGATCTTTAAAGCCATCAATACATTTTTAGATCGCGATGTATCGGTGATTAAGATTAAAGAAGTGCCGCTGACGTTTCATGCGCAGCGCGATGCGACGACAAAGACATACCGTTACACAATCTTAAATAGAGAAGCTCCGTCGGCATTATTAAGAGACAGGGCCTATTATTACCCAGAGCCTTTGAATATTGCCTTAATGCGTAAAGCCGCGTTATTAATTAAAGGAAAAAAAGATTTTAAGTATTTTCAATCCAAGTCAGAGAGGTCGCCAATTAAGAGGACGGTCAGGACTATTCAAGAGTTGACGATCGTCAAACAAGGGGATGTGGTACATATTACGGTGACATCGGATGGATTTTTATATAAGATGGTGCGAAACATTATTAGCGTGCTTATTGCCGTGGGAAGTGAGAAGATAACTTACCATCATGTTGCCGATTTAATTTTGTCTTTGAAAAAAGAAGACACGCTCAAGCCCGCACCTAGTCAAGGTTTATGTTTAATGGCTGTTAAGTATCACTAAAGAAAGGAAGCAACTATGAGTTTAAACAGCGTCAATATTATGGGCAATTTAACCCGCGATCCAGAAATGAAATATACCCCATCAGGCAAAGCCGTATGTTCTTTGTCGATTGCGAATAATCGCGTGTATAGCAAGAATGGCGAGAAGGTGACTGAGGTCTCTTATTTTGATGTGGAAGTTTGGGGCCAGGTTGCCGAAAATTGTTCCAAATATTTAACCAAAGGCAGCGGCATTATTGTCGAAGGC
>CAYZPQ010000039.1:0-14087 GCA_964480185.1 uncultured Planctomycetales bacterium
TGGCTTCTAATAATGCCGATTGCACTTTAGCAGGGGCACGATTAATCTCATCCGCTAGGATAATATTGGCAAATAAGGGGCCTTTTTTAATTTGAAAACTGGCTTTATGCTGATCGTAAATCAATGTCCCTGTTAAATCCGCAGGAAGCATATCCGGTGTAAATTGAACACGCTTAAATGTTGCCTGCAATGTCGACGCCAATGTCTTCACCGCAGTTGTTTTGGCAAGTCCCGGAACACCTTCAATTAAAATATGACCATTGGCAAGAAATGCAATAAGCAGGCGATCAAGTAAGGTCGTTTGGCCCACCAACACCTTGGAAGCTTCCAGGCGTATCGCGTCAATAAGCGGGCTTTCCTTCTTGACCCTTTCATTAATGAGACTAATTTCCGTCGACATATATCCCCCTTCATAACAAGATGATAAAAATGGTAGATACAAAAAATATGGAAATGCGCTTATTATAAAAAACTAAATTAATTTTTTCAAGTCTTAGCCTGTGCTCTTCATCCCTGATGAAATACCATTGACCGTGAGCAATAATACCTCGTCGATCTTGGTGCGACGTTGCTCGCTGGATGATTCATTGAGCATATTCTTCTCGTGCATAAAACGCACTTGAATATAATTCAATGGATCAACGTAGGGATTGCGAATCTTGATCGATTCTTTGAGGATTTGATGGAAGTCTAATAAATCTTTTTGCCCGCTAATGCGCAATACCGCATCAACTGCCAAGCGATGCTCTTGCTCAATTTGCTCATGGATGCGCACACGCAATCCTTCATCCTGAACATTCTCGGCGTAAAGCTGGGCAATATATAAATCTGTTTTAGCTAATGACATTTGCAAATTGTGAATTAATGATTCAAAGAATGGCCATTGCTTGTACATGGTTTGAAGATATTCCAATCCCTGCTGCCCATTCTTATCTAAGTAATTCTTAAATCCTGTACCGACGCCATACCACGCTGAAATAATATAGCGTGATTGCAGCCAACTAAATACCCATGGAATAGCCCGCAATTCACTGAAATCCCTTTTTTCGCTACGCATGGCTGGGCGTGAGCCAATTTTGGAAATCTTAAAAATATTAATGGGTGTAGCTTCATGATAAAAATCTAAAAAGCCTGGTGTTTCATAGACAAAGGAGCGGTATTGCTTATATGCATCCGCTGTTAATCCTTCCATGCATTCTTCCCACTTGGCTAATTTAGGATTATGACGGACCTGTTTATTCGTCATTAAATTAGTCCACACCACCGCTGTAATCAACTGCTCCATATTACGATTAGCCACCGTCGGGTTAGCGTATTTCTGTGATACCACTTCCCCTTGTTCGGTCAATTTAATACGACCACCCGTAGCCGCAAAAGGCTGACCTAAAATAGCGCGATGAGATTCACCACCCCCACGGTCAATTGTCCCACCCTTACCATGGAAGAATTTAATTTTGATACCAAAACGCTCTGCCACTTTAAATAAATTCTTTTGCGATTGATACAAATACCAATTGGCCGCCAAATATCCGCCATCTTTACTGGAATCCGAATAGCCCAACATGATTTCTTGAATGTCACCACGTGACTTCAAATAGGAACGGTACACGGGAATGGAAAAGAGTTTTTCCATAATATCTGCACTATTGACGAGCGCTTCAATGGTTTCAAACAAAGGAACTAAACCAATTTGCGCGGTTTTAACTTTCTTATGGGCAATGTGCACAATCCCATGAACAGTTGCCAAGTACATTAAAGCGAGAATATCCGACGGAGATTCCGTCATACTCACAATATACGCATCAACACTTTGATCACCAAACTTTTCTTTGAGCTCTTTAAATACTTTAAGCTGACCAGAAATATCCTTACCTTCTGGTGACGTAAAGCTAGGCTTGCTTTTTCTTAACGCCACAATTTTTTCAATCAATAATTTCTCATCTAATTGTTCAACGTTTAATGCTTCACAAGTTGCTTTACGAATCTTACGCACATGATCACGAAAATCTAACTTCGCTAAATGGAATCGAAACGCTTTCGCTTGAACAATCAAGCGACGCAAATTCCCGCCGGCAGCACTCTCGCCTTGATTCTTGAGTAAGCTATCGACGAGAACTTCTAAATCTTCGATAAATTCATCAGCATCCTTATATGCACCCTTTTGACCTTTAAGGACAAGGACTAAACGTGTATGAATAAATGAGAGTTTCTTGCGATACACTTCTTTTTGCTCATACTTGGCTAATTCTTTATCTTGCTCCGGCAATCGACGGGCATCGGCTTGAATCGAATCAAGAAGCTTCTTACTGACAGCTACATAATCAATGGATTGCGAAAATTTGCGGATAAATCCTTCAATAGTCCTTAAATAAAAATCAATGATAACCTTGCGTTGCTTAAAGGCAACCGTACGGGTAACCTCTGGGGTCACAAATGGATTTCCATCCCGATCAGCACCCACCCATGAACCAAAATGAATAAAGGGTTTAATTTCACCTTTGAGTTTTACACCTAAGCGGGTAAATTCACGTTCGATTTTATCGTTAATATTGGCGAGTAAACTGATAATGGTGCGATCAAAGAAATATAAAGTATGCTCTACCTCATCTAAAACACCCACCTTGCGGTGACGTGTTTGGGCTGTTTGCCACAATATTTCTAATTCTTCTTTAATGCGCGCGGTTAAATATTCTTGTTCAGATAATGTTAAATCCTGGCGATTTAATTGAATCAATTGGCCAGAAATCGCATACATGTGATCAAGAACACTGCGACGCTTGGCTTCCGTCGGATGGGCTGTTAATACAGGGCCAATATCACAGTCATTGAGGAATTTTAATATTTGCTCACCGGAATATCCTTCATCCATGAGGTCTTTGAATAATTTCTTTAAAGACATTTCCTGAAATACATCGAGGGAACGGTCATAATCTCTTAAACGGCGTATGCGTTGTGCTTCTTCGGCAATATTGACCAATTGAAAATAAATCGTAAAGGCACGTGTGACATTGTAGGCTTCTTCTATCGACAATGATGCAATCAACTTTTTCTGAGATTCAACGAGTAAGGGATTATTACTTTGCCTAATTTCTCGGGCAAGCGTCCGAATTTCTTCGATACGTAATAATGTCTTCTCACCTTCTTGCTCACGGATAATATCCGTCAATAAACCGGTTAAGAGCTTGATATCTTGGCGTAATGATTGCTGCGATGGATTAAATGGGATAATGTCTTTTAACATTAACGTAATGCCTTATGCCCTTTCTTCGCCAAAGTTTTGACAGAATCTTCCACTTTAAGACGTAAGGTTTCTTTATGTAATACAATTTTCTTCGCAAGAGCTTCATCACTCAAGGCAATAATCTTTGCGGCTAATATACCTGCATTTTTGGCCCCATTGACAGCCACCGTTGCAACCGGAATACCGTCGGGCATTTGCACAATGGACAATAAAGAATCCAACCCATCTAAAGAATTTGATGATTTAATCGGGACACCAAAGACTGGCAATGTCGTCAATGACGCCACCATGCCAGGCAAATGAGCAGCGCCACCTGCCCCGGCAATAATCACTTTGATGCCACGTTTAGCCGCTGTCGTTGCATACTGAAACATCCGTTTCGGTGTACGATGCGCCGAAACTACCGTGACTTCATGATGAATACCAAAATCTTCTAATGCATCAGCGGCATGCCCCATGACATTTAAGTCAGATTGGCTTCCCATAATAATACCGACTAAAACTTTCTTATGTGCTTTCGTTGTAGCCATATTACACCTTCACTTTAATCAGTTGCTTCACGTGTTCAGCTTTGCTCAGCGCCACTGTAACATCTTGATCAATAATAGTCGCATGCCCCATTTTGCGATAGGGTTTTGTGATTTCTTTACCATATAAATGAATATACACCCCACCTAAAGCCAATGCCTCATCCACTCCTTCATACCGTGCAGGTCCTTCATAACCTGGCTCACCTAAAATATTAACCATCACACCTGCAGAAGAAGACGCTGTCAGCCCTAATGGCAAATTCATAATGGCACGCAAATGCTGTTCAAATTGTGATGTAAAATTAGCTTCGATCGTATGATGCCCGCTATTATGCACGCGTGGGGCAATTTCATTAATCAATAATTCACCCTTGTGCGTTAAAAACATTTCGACCGCCAAGACGCCGACCATATTTAACTTCTCAACTAAACGACGCACCAAGTCCTGCGCTTTTGTTTCGATATCGCGGCTAATTGTTGCGGGGCAACGCAATACATCCACTAAATTTTTCGTTGGATGAAATACCATTTCCACCGCCGGGTACATGGCAATATCACCCTTGGCATTACGCGCGGCAATCACGGCAATTTCACTTTTCACATCAACCCATTGTTCAAGCACACTAGGCTCATCAAAAGCGCTGTGAATATCCTCTGCCGAATGGACTTTATAAACACCTTTGCCATCATACCCACCCACGCATAATTTTTGCATGGCCGGTAAAAAATCTGTATGCGTATGCAACAATTGACGGTTCGTCACTAAACGAAAGTCTGATGTGGGAAAACCATTCTTACGGTAAAATTCTTTTTGCAAACCCTTGTTTTGAACTAATTCTAAAATATCAGGATCAGGATAAATCGTCACACCTTGAGCTTTTAATTTCTTTAAAGCTTCCACATTCACATGCTCAAACTCAAAGGTTAAGACATCCACCCGTTTGCCAAAAGCAAACACATCATCAAAATTCTGGGAATCACCTGGAATAAATTCGTGGCATAAATACCGTGAGGGGCAATGATGATCATCATCCATCACGAGGGTATGAATGTCAAAACTGGGCGCTACTTGCAACATCATCTTCGCAAGCTGGCCACCTTTAATAAAACCGACTTTTAATCCACGACGGTACATAGCACTTTCAATGAGTGACCCATTGGGCATCAGACACCAAACACACTCCACCCGCACGTTTTAATAAAGGTCTGATTGCTGCCACAATGGCGTCAACTTTTTCAGCCTGGCAGGCTGTGATGCAATAACTATTCACAAAAACATCCGTAATTTCAACACCATCTTTAATCCCACGATTTCCCTTACCCTTCACATCATCAATTAATGTATACCCTGACACCCCATTCTTATCTAAGATCGCTAATACTTTGGGCATTTCTAAGGAATCAATAATAATATCTAATTTTTTTAAGGCCTGCATAGTTATCTCCATAACAATTGAATAATCGAATAGTATAAAGGAATACCAATGGCAATATTAAACGGAAACGTAAAAGCCAATGACATCGGCACATAAATGCTCGGGCTTGCTTCCGGCACGCTTAGACGCATCGCCGCAGGTACCGCGATATACGATGCACTAGCCGCAAGCAACGTAAATAAGAACGCATCCCCCTGAGGGAACTTTAAGAAATAGGCAATGGCAATTGCTAATGCGGCATTGAGTAAAGGAACAACAACGGTAACGCCCATTAAGAATAATTTATGTTTTCTTAAATCTCCAATGCGTTTGGCCGCAACCAAACCCATATCCAATAAAAAGAAGGCCTGCATGCCTTGAAAAATATCCGTCGTAAATGGCTTTAACATGGCTCCACCTTTGGCTCCACTTAAAATACCAACCCCAAGACTTCCCATGAGCAATAACACAGACCCATTTAAAAATGCTTCCTTAAACAATTCACGCCAATCAAAATGCTCTTGCTCCGACGATTTTGTCATCATGCGCACTAAGAAGACACCAATAATAATGGCTGGAGATTCCATTAACGCTAAGTTAGCAATCATATGACCGCTATAAGGAATATTAATACTGTCTAAAAATGCACAGGCCGCAATAAAGTTCACCGCACTGACTGAACCATATGTCGCGGCAATGGCCCCTGCATTATAAACATCCATTTTGATGCGTACGATGAAGAACACATAAAAAGGAATAATTAAAGCCAAGAAAACAGCTGCCGCTACAGAGACAATGACATCTTGACCAAAGCCACTGTGCGAAAGTTCAACACCTCCCTTAAACCCAATAGCCATTAATAAATACATGGAGATAAACTTGGCTACCGGTTGCGGAATTGCTAAATCTGACTTAACAAAGGCCGCAAACATCCCTAGAAAAAAGAATAATATCGACGGACTTAATAAATTCCCTACAATTAAATTAAAATCCATAATCTCCTCTAACTGTATTATCCTAACACAACATCCATGCGTTCAATCAGACCATCACGCACATCTTTAGCATACTGACCCCTTAATACCCCTTCTGCCACATCAACCACACCTTTACGCCCCGCATACTTCAGTGTAATCTTGACCGGGCTTACACCACGCACTCCAAACGTATCGGCCTTTTTAGGGTTGTGATAGACAAGCAGTGTTTTGCTTAACATCTTACAGGCAAATGTATGTGCTGCAAAATGTTCATCTGCTTTTTGTGTAAACAAGTTCGCCGGCAATAGTGGCTTTAAATTTAACACAAGTTCGCCGTGATTCATGACAAATGGTTTTTCGCCAATTGTCATCATTAACCACATATGTAAAAACTCTGCGGTTGATCCCGATAAACGCGCGACAAAACCTTGACCATGTAAATTCTTGTCTTCATGGGCGCTCGACGCAATAAACGAAGAATTTTCTAAAATACTACGGCCATAAATTTCTGGTTTCATAAAAGGAACAAAACACGTCTCAATTTCTTGATAAAATTCTTTCACTAAACCAGCGCGTAACAATTCCAATAAATATTTATACTCCATGTGCAACCAAATCGACTCATTCTCAAGCCAGCCCGACGGGAAAACCCGTGTGCGACCAATTTCTTCGGTTTCTTTGGCCAAATTGGCATTCACTTTATACATGCCAAGTTTTTTATCATACAGTGCACTTTGCTTTACTGCTTTATGTAAATCAAGGGCCACTTGAGGACTTGAGGCCACACGCAAGGCATGGACAAAACCTTCTAAGAAGAAAGGTAAATCATGACGTTTGAATGTTTTTGGTTTAGCATGATGCTCACCTTGATGTGATTTATCTAGCACATCATAGGCTGTCACTTCATGATAAAAATACGTCGCAAACAAACCCTTCGCATCCTTCGCTTTTGCAATACCTTCCTCGCAGCGTGTCATAATTGCTTTAAGGATTTTTTTCATCTCACCCACTTTGACCTGGCGCTCACCACCTTCAATGCCATAACGGATGAGTTGACGGTAATGCTCTTTTAAATCATTGCTCTTGTGCCAATAGGCCAGACTATCAGGGCGTGTGGATAAAATATGCCCCATGCCTTCTAAGAAATCAGCCAATTCATTAAATACAGGAAAAGATTGCTGATCTTGCAATCCCGCTTCGTCGATCATGAATAATGTATATTTAGCAAAACGCTCAACTTCAAATGTTTCACTAATCGAAGAACCCAATAAACCTGGTAATCCATTTAAAGCATCATACCAATTGGGTTTATTAGCTTCCATTTCAACACCAATACCACTCGGATCTAATGCCGCTGCTTTATTTAAAATTAAAGCCATAAGCTTAATTAATAAATTCGTCTGATACACATCCCCTTGACCAGCCTTGACACGTAATTTGTACCCTTTGGCTTTGGCTTGTGTATTCTTATCATGCTCTTCTAAAGAATGATACTGACGTACACCACGATCGGTAAGGCAATAACGCTTATCCCGAGGTAATGTATAAAAATCACTGTAATAAAAATGAAAATGATTATTCTCAGTTAAAATATGCGCTAATTGTTCTGGATAAACACTCAAATAACTTTGGATTAAATCCAAGTTATATGTCCAATGATCTGTCCAAAATCCTTCACCAGGATCTGCTGCTTCTTGCTTACGGCTAATGGCCAATACTTTGTTTAAGAAATCATCAGGCTTACCCTTAATATGCACATCACGGGTTACATATTTTAATAAATCGCCTGGCATAAATCCCTTCGTCAATAAAGCTAAAACTTGAGCTGACCCGTCGGTGATGGCAAAGTCTTTTAAAATAGCTTTGGCTTTACTTTCATCCGTCACCGCAAAGGTTGTTCCCTTGACGACCAAGGGGTTATACCCATCGGCTTGGATTAAATTCATGAAAGCAACAACAGCGGTTTCTCGTACATCGGTATTAAAAAACACATCATTGCGTCTGTTTTGATTAACGTCACGGTAATTCCCATTACCTTGAGACAAAAAGGTTGGGCTTAAGGTGAAGAAATTATAATCACGTTCCAAATCCCCATGCTTGCGGCTGTATACATTAAACACCGCAGGGCCTTGAGCTGTGGCCAATGACACTGGCAATCCTCCTCTTAGAATATTATCCAAGAATGTTTGCCCACAATACATATCGAATTCTTTAGATGCTGAATGAGTAAAACAATAATCTTTAATTGTCTTAATCAACTCTTCATTTGCTTTCGCCTTCAAATTAATGAATCCAGGTTTTGTGCTTTGTTTGACAACAGCTTTAAGCTCATCCAAATCATGCACGAATCCTGATAATGAAATAATGTCTTTGGATTTTCCTGCCTCTAAAGTAAATTTCGATAAAGACAAAGCGCTCGGTGTTCTGCTCGTTGTTTCTTGACGCGCAGGCACTGTAAAATTAGCTGTCTCAATAAATTTCTCCGGACATAAAAAGTCGGTAGCTGCCCCAAACACCACCGCATTCTCCACAATCGCAGGCAATAGTTTTAATGTATCTCCATCAAATGCAAAATAAAAATTCCCCTCTTTGATATGCGTCACTTGCGGTGTATCAGCGACAACAACCTTTAATTGATAAAAAGGAGCATTGGCCGTGGCATGCTGAACAGTCATCCATGCTTCAACGGTACGGGACATGTGTTTACTTAACCAATCCCCTAATCCAAAAGGATTAATGGCGGGCAACCCATCAATCATCTCGAGAGAAAGTTTCTTTTTGCCAATATTAGTAAGGGTAACCCGACGGACCAATGCCGCATAAGACTCATGAGGCATGGTAAAATAATTAACCGTAACTTTGAGCCCTAAGGTCGTATTGATCTCTTCAATGGTAAGATCATGGCTCGTCATGCTCATGCGTGTGGTTGTTTTATAAGGCACTGTCAATGGATTAGCAAAAGGTTCATAGGCGCGTTCTTTGCCCCCATCATTCACTTTGATGAATGTGCGAAAACCATTCACAGAAGTCTGACGATATGATTTATTGGCAGGTTGGAATTCTAGAATAGCTTTATCTTTGGACTCAATCCCAAATGAAGCAATACCTTGACCGCGATTGACGAAAAACACCCACATCGGTACCCCATACAAACCCGCCACACCTGGAAAAAAATTAGCAAATGGCTTAGTTTTTGCAAAATTCGTAATATCAAATGACCCATCTTTACCTAATTGATATGACACGTTCATAATACCCTTTCAATAACTCTACCTTGGAGAACGGAATATATTATAATATCCCGATAACTTGGCCCACAAAATAAACCCATGATCACTATCTTTAATACGGATACGATTTAATTCAAACATGTCTTTATTAAGACGATCCCGTCCACGGTTTGTTGTCCCTGCAGCTTTATAACCGGCACTGATCACAATATCTTTAACGCTATCTGAAAAACCACCTGAGGGATACACAAAATAATCAACAGGTCTTCCTAATTTTTCTTCAATAATGCGTTTACTGCCTGCAATTTCATCAAGAGCATCTTGATGAGACAATGACGGTAAATAAGAATGCCGACGGGTGTGTGAGCCAATATGGAATCCATTGCTATCCATTTCACGCACTTGCTTCCAATCGACAAACAAAAGATCTTGCCCCACCATATCACTCACAATGAAACACATGGCAGGAAGATTGTATTTTTTGAGTATGGGAAATGCCTCCGTATAATTATTAAGATACCCATCGTCAAAATGTATTATCACGGTATTTTTTGGAAATGATTTCCCGTGGCGAGCCCCACTTACATACTCTTCAAAAGAAATAACATTGTACTTATATTTTCTAAGAAAGCTCATTTGTTGTTCAAACGAGCGCGGTGTTACTGTATCCATTTTTGGATTCGTCGTCGCTTCAATCTGATGATACGTCATAATCGGAACAACGTAAAATTGGGAGAAATATAGTACAGCGCCACCACTACAGGCCAGCAGTATCCCTACACTTAAACCTATATATCTTAAAATTTTTTTCATCAGCTCGCTGTTAGACGTTCTTTAACTAACTGACTGACAACCTGATTATCAGCCTGCCCTGCCAATTTAATTAATACATCTTTCATCACCCGTCCCATATCTTTGATCGACGATGCGCCGGTTGACACCACCACTTCATTCACGGCAGCTTTAATTTGCTCCGCAGATAATTGCGCAGGCAAATAGGTTACATAAATCGCCATTTCAGCCTCTTCTTTAACAACCAAATCTTCCCTGCCACCCGCTTTGAATTGAGCAATTGAATCTTGACGCTGTTTAATTTGCTTCTTAATCACCGCAATCACTTCATCATCTGGAACCTTGTCCAAACGTTTGTCGATCTTGATATTTTTGACTTGTGCGCGTAAGAAATTCAATGCCGCACTACGCTCACTATCGCGCGCCTTCATGGCTGTAATATAATCTGCATTCAATGTGTCTTCTAAAGACATAGCATTTCTCCCTTAAATGTCTGTGGTGATAACTAACCTTATTGATTAATTAAGAATCACTATATTAATTGCTTTTAGGCAGGATTTCAACCCTTTTACACTTCTTATATCGCCGCTGCTTGAGGCATGAAAAAGGCGTATGAAAATGATTTCATACGCCTTAATTCACACCTAAATACTTAAATATTTACTGCATTAATCTGACATCAATATTATAAGACCTTGTGGTACTTGAAGGGCGTTGGATTTGGCCATCCTTAACCACATACCCATTATTGCCATTGATCATGGCCAAACGGTCTTTTTCTTTTTGAGCAGCCACTTTGGTAAAATGGGCTTCTTGCTTAATATAATTCATACGACTTTTCACCAACTTGATTTTGCTTTGGAACAATGAGATTAATGTGCGGCCTTCATGCATATCAGAAAAATCCGCTTCAAAAGCCTTTAATTGTTCTTTGAGTTGGGCTAATTGACCACTGACTTGCACATTCTTTTCTTTTAAGTCAGATATTTTAGCTTGCAATTCATTTAAATTCGATACATTTTCCTGGCTTTGGATCGCATCTAACCCTTGAATATCTTCTTTTAACGAAGAATTTTCATTTTGAGCTTGAGCTAACATGGCTTGCGTTTCAGCGAGCATGCTTTTGGTTGTATTTAATTCAGCCGTCACCGCATCTAATTGACGGTTCACTTCTTCAAGTTTACGGGTTGTAATGTCTAATTGTTCTTTAGTGTCCTTATACTGACGCACATAGCTTCTATAGTTACTGGCTTGGTGAACACCGGCGTTTAATGCTAATTCGCTAGATTGTTCGAACAATCTTAAATTCTGATGCTGTAAATTCAACACAAATATGGTTAATCCCATCATGACGACAGATAAGATTACACCAATTATCCGACGAAGTCTTACCGCTTGCCGTTGGGCATCATTCGTCGAATCTAATTTCGTATCTTGTTGGTTTAACACGGACTCAGTCACTTCTCACCCCTTTTTAATTTGCCACATAATGTTGCAATATGTTAGCGTTTGTCACTTGGGACAAACGATCAATTTGCCCATTAAGCCATTGGTTAAAACGTAAATCTTGTGCATCATGCTTTAAAAATTCAATGCCAAATTGAAGCCGTGGTTGATTTAAAACAAATTTCTTTAACCACACAACTTTGCCTTTTTTCCCATAAAATGGGGCTTGGCTTTGGTCTTGAGAGACAATGGATACAATACATTTATCAGTCGGTACAAATGCCTTATCAAGTAATAACAATGCACCTGATTGGCTCACATTGATGATGGTACCTTCACCAAATAATTGTGCATCCCCATCAATTTGCCAATTGACATCAATGAGCTGTCTTAAACGAAAATGTTTGCGGTTTTCAATTAATTCGTTCATTAGGGTGTCTAGTATACTTAAGGAGGTTTTAATTGACAAGAAAAATTAATTAGCCCCTGCGTTGCCAATAAAGCACAGCGCGCGCGACCCCATAGCCGATAATCGCGAAACCAAGGCTAATCAACATATAACCGAGAGCTACTGAACCAAGTAAAGGCAGGATATCCACTTGTTGCAGCGTCTTCCAAGAAAAATTTTTAATCACATTGTCCACTTGCCCTTGAAGCGCTTGCCAATCAGCACCCGAAATAGCCGCACCCAATTGCACCGCTAATCCAAGAACAATAATACCAAGCCACGTATTCGTAATAGCACTACCTAAAATCGCTGCTGCTTTATTCAATTTAAAATAAATCGCAATAAAAATAGCGGCGAGAATGCCTGTAAAAGGCAAAATACCTAAGAAAATCCCAATCGAAAAGCTTAAAGCGACCCGATGGGGCGATTCTTGCACTGTTGTTAATTCAGCATAAAGTTTATTGAGCCACGATTTTAATTTATCAAACATAGCATTTACCGCGGCGAGGTTTTAAGCATATGGACAAAAACACGGCCGAAATTTTTATCATCTTTTTCCACACGTTTATACAAACGCTTAATCTCTTTTTGATCTAAAAAACGCAAGACATGCTTCTTTAATTGGCCACTGCCTTTGCCGGGAATGATCTCGACAATATCAATCCCTTTTGCTGACGCTTCCATCATTACCCGATGAAGTTCAGATTCAATGGCTTTTCCCTTATTAAAAATATCGTGCAAATCAAGCTTAAGGCAACTCACGCATTGCCTCCCATATAAAGAATAATGGCTAATACAACCGCTGCAATAATACGGTATATCCCAAAAGGGATAAAATCAAATCGACGCACATACCCTAATAAAAACTTAATGCTTCCTAAAGCAACTAAAAAAGCCACGCAAAATCCAACGGCTAACACCAGCCATTGATCGGCGTTAATGGTGGCATTGGATTTCAATAAATCTAATACGGTTGCGGCTAACATGGTCGGTACTGCCAAAAGGAATGAAAATTCCACAATCGTCGGCCGATTGATACCCATGGTTAATCCCCCGATAATCGTCGCGGCAGAACGCGATACGCCAGGTATAACTGCCAATGATTGACATAAACCAATCATAAGTGCTTGCGTGTACGTAATATCCTCGACACGGGCCACATCTTGAGGTTTACTTTTATGCAATTTTTCAAATACGATTAGAATCACGCCCCCAATAAATAATGACCACACCACCACGTATAAATTGCCCAATAAAAATTGCTTAATCATTTTATACAAAATAAATCCAATGACGGCGGTAGGAATAAACGCTACACCCACCTTGATAACCTTTTCCCAATCTAAGAGAAAAACACGCCAATAAAAAACAAGCACTGCCATGATGGCCCCAAATTGAATAGAAATTTCAAAAGTCTTCACAAATTCTGTGGTCGGCACACCCATGAGTTTGGCCGTGATCATCATGTGCGCGGTTGAAGACACCGGCAAAAATTCTGTGATTCCCTCGACAATGGCTATAATGATCGCATGGATAAAATCCATATTTTCCCCTAATCTAATTGAACGGCTACCCAACTGGCGCTATCGAGGAGTATATTCCCTAAATAGGTACGGGCACTGGTTAAAATACGTTGAGGATTACCTAATGCTTCAATAGGTACGGTGATTGTGATATTTTTTGCTGTCCTGGTAATCTTGACTAAATCTTGATCAAGGCGCTTATTTTGATCGTAGACATTATAACTAAAAACACCTAATTTAACATTAAGCTTAGGCATTTTTGCAAAAGGCACCGTTGAGCTATAGCCAAAAATGTACACGGATGCTTCCACATCATTGGCCAAAGGCTTAGATAAGACGACAGAAATGACTAAGTTCTTCCCCTCTAATTTGACAAATTTCCAATCTACCCCAATGAAGGATGATTTTTCTTTCTCGTTAAATTCTTCCGGTAATTCAGTTCCACGTAAGACCTCACGCTCAATACTAAAAACAGAGTTTTCCTC
>CAYZPQ010000040.1:0-7562 GCA_964480185.1 uncultured Planctomycetales bacterium
TAAACCGTAGGGCACGGCGACCGTTTTTTGGTCGTCCCGTTAATTTAATTTCAAAACAAATTAAAATCAAATAACGGGGCAAAAATAGTCCGTGCGGGAAAAATATTACACAACCGGAACGCGACATTAGCCTATCAAGCGTATCTTTAAAAACATTTGACTATTACACATTTTCGTTTATACTCTGGTATTATTTAATAATACCAAGACGTATTCATCGTCATAGATTTAGAGAGAAAGGGCATATATGGCTAAGGGAAAAGATGTTGAAGTGATTACCTTTAAGGTCGATCAGAGCTTGGCAAAGTTGATGCGTGGCATTGAGAATCGTTCGGAGTTTATCCGGGCGGCGATTTTGCAGGCGATGGATAATGTATGCCCTTTTTGCCGTGGGTCAGGTGTCTTAACACCTCATCGCAAGAAACACTGGGATGAATTAACGAAACATCATGCGGTCAAAGAATGTAAAGAATGTGAATCAGATGTGTTGGTTTGCGCTCATGAAATGAATAGATAGGTATTAGTGTGCATCGTTTATTAATTTTAAGTTTATTGTTTATTTCAACTACAGCCTGGGCAGAGTCTGCTCCCGTGAATGTCATTGCCACATTTAGTATATTAGGGGATGTGGTCAAGAATGTCGGTGGGGCGCATGTGAATGTGAATGTCTTAGTCGGTCCTGATGGGGATGCGCATACATTTGAGCCAACGCCTAAGGAAAGTATTGCTTTGGCTCAAGCTGATATCATTGTTGAAAATGGATTACATTTTGAGCACTTTCTCGACGATCTTTATAAAGCTTCAGGATCAAAAGCAAAACGTAGTATTGTAACAGCGGACATTAAGCCTCGTGTGGTGAATGTCTTAGGTGGACTTCAAGAGGCTGATCCGCATGCTTGGCAAAGTGTTGAGAATGTTGTTATCATGGCTGAGGCTATTCAAAAAGCTTTGTCTGATCGAGATCCATTGCATGCGACAGAATATGCCGCAAATGCAGCAGCCTATGAGGCTCAATTGGAAGAATTAAATTTTTGGATTAAAGCCCAGATGATGTTAATCCCTGAAGCCAAGCGTAAATTACTCACATCACATGATTCATTAGGATATTATGCAGATGCCTATGGGTTAAAGATCATTGGGGCTGTTATTTCTTCATCAACAACTGAGGCTGAAGATCCATCAGCCCAACAAATTGCAGCGCTCTTAGATATGATCAAATCGACGGGAGTCTCAGCAATTTTTACAGAGAATATGCATAATGCTAAATTAGCCAAGGCCATTTCTAATGAAGCTCATGTTAGAATTGCACCGAGTCTTTATACGGATGCTTTAGGTAAGCCAGGTAGTCCGGGTGATACCTATATTAAGATGATGCGTTATAACACCACTGTTATCGTCGAGGCATTACAATGATTTCTTATTGTGGACATCATCATAGTACGCCTAATCTCAATGAAGCCGCTTTGTCCATTCACCAATTAACCGCAAGTTATGGGCGAGATGATGATAAGGCGCTTTCCAATGTGTGTTTGACGGTGCCGGTGGGTTCTACCTTTGCTTTAGTAGGACCGAATGGGGCAGGTAAGTCGACATTATTCAAAGTGATTAGTGGTTTATTGCCAGCCACGCAAGGGACTGTCAAAGTATTTGGGCATCCTTTAGGGGCCTGTCATCACCGTGTTGTGTATTTACCTCAACGCAGTGATATTGATTGGCAATTTCCAATTAATGTCAGTGAATTAGTGATGACTGGGCGTTATGTTTATTTAGGTTGGTTTAGTCGTCCCTCCATCAAAGATCGTCAGATCGTCGAGGAATCTTTGGAAGAATTGGGCATACGTGATTTAGCCATGCGGCAAATTAGCCAATTGTCCGGTGGGCAACAGCAACGTGTGTTGATTGCGCGCGCTTTAGCCCAGAATGCAGATCTCTTACTGCTCGATGAACCATTAAATGCGGTTGATGCTTCAACGCGCGACATTATTGCGCGAGTCTTAACGGATTTAAAGAAAGCACATAAAACCGTGGTGATGGCAACGCATTATTATGACCCTGCTGAAAAATATTATGATGGGGTCGTGTATTTGAAAGATGGTCAATTGGTTGAATCAACCTATGTTCCATTAACACATAAAGGATGTTCCCATTGATTGAATGGCTCATTGAACCTTTTCAGTATGCGTTTATTCAGCGCGCCATGTTATCCGCTGTTCTCGTCGGATTATTGTGTGCAGGATTAGGAGTATTTGTTGTCTTAAGACGCATGTCATTAATAGGCCATGCCTTAAGCCATAGCGCTTTGCCTGGTTTAGTGATTGCTTATTTGATTGGCGCTAATATTTTCTTGGGGGCATTGGTAGCGACTTTAGTGACCGCATTAGCCATTGGCATTTTATCGAAGAATAAAGATGTCTATGAAGATACATCGATTGGCATGATGCCAACGATCATGTTTGCCATTGGGATTTTATTAATCAGCACCAGTAAATCTTACCGTGATTTATCAGGCATGCTGTTTGGAAATATTCTAGGTGTGACAAATCACGATTTAATGCTTATTGGCGGCATTTGTTGTGTGGTCTTTGGTGGCATGGCATTATTCTTTAAAGAATTAAAGTTATTTTGTGTCGATCCAAATTATGCCAAGTCGATTGGTTTGCCGGTGAATTTAGTGAGGTATGGGCTCTTAGTGGCATTGTCGTTGACAGTTGTCGTCGGTATTCAAGCGGTTGGAACAATTTTGACCAATGCGTTATTAGTGATTCCGGTTGCAGCAGCGCGATTATTGACAGATCGTCTTAATATTATGTTGATATTAGCCTGTGTATTTGCCTCAATTGCAGGTTTATGTGGTGTTTATGCCTCGTATTATTTTGGTTTCTCATCGGGTGCTGCCATTGTGCTCGTATGCGCTTTATTTTTTATCATGGCGTGGGGTTGCAAAGTATTGAGTCGTTCCTCTTAAAGTGTTAGAATAAAAACGAAGATTATGAAATTTCTAATTATAGTTTATGGTACAATTCAGCATTGATAATCGTCGGTCATGTAAAGGAGAATATGATGAAAGTATGGATGAGCATTGTGGCAATGGTATGTAGTTCAACATTAGTCTGGGCTGCAGATCCTGTTATTGGACCAGGTAAAGCTGTTAAGGTCGACTATACATTGACCGTTGATAATGAACAAATTGAAACATCCGTCGGTAAAGAGCCATTGCAATTTACGGTCGGGTCAAATACGATCATTCCAGGCCTTGAATCTCAATTAACGGGCATGCATGAAGGCGAAGAAAAAGTTATTACGGTAGCCCCTGCTGATGCCTACGGTGTCTCTGATCCACAAGCTATTAAAGAATTTCCTAAAACATCCATGCCTCAAGGTGCTGATCCAAAACCAGGGATGGTCTTACAAGCCAAAGCCCCAGATGGCGAAGAATTTCCAGCTGTTGTGAAAGAAGTAAAGGGCGATAATGTGGTGTTAGACTTTAATCACCCTTTAGCAGGAAAAACATTGAGTTTTAAAGTGAAGGTATTATCGATCACTGATGCTCCCGCTGTACCAGCAGTGAAACCTGCTGCACCAGCCGCCGCTGAAGTGCCAGTTGCTAAATAACTGTGGCTGTAATACATCAATTAAGTTTATTTATTTTTCGACGGGATTTACGGATTCATGATAATACAGGGCTTAACCAAGCATTGGCATTATCGAAATCCGTAATCCCGTGTTTTATTTTCGATCCCCGTCAATGTGATGCTCATCCTTACCGAAGTAAGTTCGCTTTACCTTTCCTACGTGAATCCATCGACGATCTTCAAGCACAATTGAAGGCAAAAGGCAAAACGCTTTATTTATTTTATGGTAAATCGGAAGATATTATTAAAACCTTGCTCAAGGATCTCGCTCTTGATGCTGTCATGGTCAATCGTGACTATACGCCTTTTAGTACAAGCCGTGATTTAGCGATGAAGAAAATTGTGGAAGAATCAGGTAAAGTATTTTATGCCTATGGCGATGCTTTACTGCATGAGCCTAATGAAATTAGTAAGCCCGACGGAAGCGGGCCTTATACGGTGTTCACACCTTTTTACAAACGTAGCCAAACAATACCCGTGCGCCCTGTTGCGCCATTAACGCACACGCATTTTTATGAAAAACCAATTCAGTCGGCTATTAGAGAATTTCCTGAAAGTATAAGGCAATCCAGCGCGCTATCAAGTCCCATTAAAGGGGGCAGAGAGCAGGCATTGACCGTACTTAAGAAACTTATTTCTTTTAAAGAGTATGAGAATGAACGCAATATCCCATCATTAGATAAAACAACGCATTTATCTGCGCATCATAAATTTGGCACCGTCTCAATTCGTGAAGTCTACCATGCTTTAGTCAAACAACTAGGGTCTCAGCACGCCTTAATTGGCGAAATCTATTGGCGAGATTTCTTTACACATATTGCCTATCATTTTCCCTATGTATTTGCGGGAGCTTTTCATGGAGAATATGATAAACTTTCCTGGTCGACGGATGAGAAGGCTTTTCAACGGTGGTGTGAAGGAACAACAGGTTTTCCTATTGTCGATGCTGGCATGCGTGAATTAAATGCAACGGGCTTTATGCACAATCGCGTGCGCATGATCACAGGGTCTTTCTTGGTCAAAGATCTTCATATCGATTGGCGTCGTGGTGAGCAGTATTTTGCGTCGCGTTTAGTCGACTATGACCCTTGTGTTAATAATGGTAATTGGCAATGGGTGGCTTCGACAGGATGCGATCGTCAGCCTTACTTTCGTATTTTTAATCCATGGCTACAACAAGTCAAATTTGACCCACAGGCCATTTATATTAAGCGTTGGATCCCTGAATTAAAAGATGTATTGATTTCTGATATTCATCACTGGGACCAAAGTCCTGCCCAATTAATTCCAACAGTTTACCCTAAACCCATGCTCGATCATGCGGCAGCCAAGGCCAAGGTACTCATCATGTTTAAAAATTGTAAACCTCAAGCGCTTATTTAAATATTCTGTAGAAAAAACGTTTTTTTGTTTTTGTCAATCAGAACACATTAATATATTCATTGTAACTATAGTAAATATAGGTAGTTACGACAATACTAGTTAATAATAGCGGCGTATCGTTAAATGTCAGCTATACTAGAAGTAGAGAAGTATGTGTGTTGTAAAAGAAAGAGAAGATATGACAAGGTGTTTACGTAAACACAGAGGATCTTCATTGCTTGAGGTTATTATGGCCACAGCCATATTTTTAATAGCTGCGGTGGCTTTATTATATGCTGTTCTTAAATCGATGGAGTTAGAAGAACTTGGTCGTCGCTCCCAACAAGCTTTAGCTGGAATTCAATCTCAACTTGACCGCATTAAAAACACACCCTTTAGCACCATTGTCGCCACGTATGATAATACGACATTTACCAATACCAATTTAACAGGTATGGGTAAGATTTATGTTGATGATACTGACCCTCATTTATTAGTCATTAAGGTTGTGTATTGCTGGCGTCAAAGCAATAACCGTGTGATTGGGGAAGACACAAATTTAAATGGTGTATTAAATACAGGTGAAGATAAAAACGGAAATGGACAAATCGACAGCTATGTACAAGTGCAAACCCAGATTTTTGGGTAATCAACGCGGGTATACGATGCCGGAAATGCTTTTATCCACCGGGATAATGGTATTTTTACTGGCGGTTGTCTTTTTGCTCTTAAGCCGTTCGCAAGGCGCATTTTTCGACGGGGATACGAATATCGATATACGCAATCAAATTCGCAAAGCCATGGCGCGTATGAGTAGTGAAATACGTCAAACAGGTTATAATAGTGCTGCTGTTGCGCAATTCTTTATCAGCAATAATACAGGTGTAGGCGGTAGTGATATATTCACATTTTCTATTCCTGTTTTATGTACAAGCAGCATGACGACCATTCTTAATTCTAGCGGTGATCCTGCCTATTGGGGAGCGCCATTGACATGGGGGTGTACAACGTCATCGTGCATGGACAGTAATAATAGCTGTACAATTTTAGAATATAAATCCATTCGCTATTTGCGTAATTCGAGCAGTGATTTGGTGCGCGAGGTGTTGAATATTTCTAATACCGTTGTTTCATCAGCGGTACTTGCTAAAAATATCAGTGATTTTCAATTAACATTAGGTGGTACGAATAACCGAGAAATTACAATTACGTTAACTGGTCAAAAAGTGTCCCCAACGAAGCGAACCATTAACGTCAGTGTTAATCAAACTATACTGGTGAGTAACTATGGGACCTAATCTCTTACATAATAAACAAGGCGCTGCTTTAGCTATCAGCTTGATGATTGTCATCGTCATTATCGTTATCTCAACGATCTATGTCTTTCGTGCGGTGCATGAAAAAACCATGAGTAATCTTGAGCTACGTACGGCGAAGGCTGAATATACACTTGAATCTGGTGCTAATCAGGGTTTGAAAAAATTAGATGAATTAATCAATACGAATTTATTAAATACCGTTAACGCCACTGATCCCGCAGTCCTGTCATCCCAAGCAGCAAGTTATGTCGCTGCGAATAATTCTGTTGGTTTTATAATTGCATATACGAAAAGTGGAACCACGGCTTTATTGACTGCCAATAGCAGCGAAGCTGTTTATACAGGAACACTGACCTCCTTTGATAGTGGGACATATCGTTATACGATTCGCATCGCTGCCAAAGGAAACCCTGTTACTCAATCCGCAGGGGTATGGGATTTTCCTTATTATTACCGCATTCAAACAACAGCGGCGCAGGGAGCTGTTAATCGTAAAGTCACTTTAAATGGTGATTTCACCGTGCGTGTTCAAAAAGATAATTTTGCCCGCTATGCGCTATTTACCAATACTCAAACCATGCCTGACGGGTCCAATGTGTGGTTTACGACGATAACAAACTTTGCAGGCCCCATGTATACCAACGGGACCTATAATTTTGCAACGAATCCAGGGGGAACTTTTTTGGGTACTGTTAAACAAAATGCAGCTACGGCACGTTTTTATAATAATGGAACGCCAGTATTACTTAATTCAGATCATAATGGGACGCTTGATGTGCCTAATTTTCAAGATGGGTTTACGCGTTCAGCCACAGCTATTTCAATGCCTACGTCGAGTCAAGAAACATCCATGGCCAATGAAGCAGCAGGAAATAATTCCTACAGTTCAAATGGGATTTATATTCCCGCCAGTGGTTCGACATTAACAGGCGGGATTTATGTGCGGGGAGATGCAACGATCGCTTTATCTACACAGGGCACAGATACGTCGGTGATTACTATTAATCAAGGATCATCCAGTCGCATTATTAAAGTTAATAAAACGACTAATCAAACAACAGTGACAAATCAAAGTAATGTGACAACAACCTATACGGGTGTTCCCGATGGGGTAAGTAATGTCGGACAAGTCGTGTATGTACGGGGCAATATTACAAGCATTAGTGGTACTGTGCAAAAAGATACGCAACTGACAATTGCGAGCAGGGATGATATTACCATTCAAAATAATATAACGTACGAAGATTAT
>CAYZPQ010000040.1:7572-12591 GCA_964480185.1 uncultured Planctomycetales bacterium
GAAGAAATAAAGCAATTAGTTGAACGAATAGATATTAATAATTTATTAGGATTATTAACCTGGCAGGGAAATGTGCATATCGGCGCATCAGCACCTAATGATGTTGTAGTTCATTCAACATTAATGGCTAAGCAAGGTATTGTGACTGTTGATAATTATAGTACAGGAGCTGCCCGTGGGAGAGCTACGGTATTAGGAGGGGTCATTAGTAATAATTATGGTGCTTTTGGAACAGCGAATTTCTCCACGGGAGCGCAGTTAACGGGTTATGGTCGTAATTTCGTTTACGATAGTCGCCTTGAGACAGAGATGACGCCACCCTATTTTCCGACGATGAATACATTTATTGCTTTTACTAATGATATTAATGATAAGAAATTCTGGCAAGAGGGGGGATTTTAATGAAGAAATTTTTTTATATCCTATTAGGGCTGATCGCGGGTTTAATTATTGTGCAAGTGATTGTCTATGTTGCGACCATGTCTGCCTCAACGCCCGTTAGTAGTGATGTCGTGCCAGCTGCACAGAATGTGGCGTATGATCCGATACCTATAATCGACGAGCCAAGTTCGTCAAATGATGTTCAAGCAGTAGAAAAGATGACGCCTCAACAGACTAATGAATCAGAAGACATTAAACCCGTCTATGAAGCCCCTATCCAAGGTGTTGTGATTGTCAATTAAGGAAGAGGAAGTAAGGTAATTAAATTAGTGAGTAGCAGCATTGTACATAACCCAATCATCACGCCCCACGCTGTTAATGATTTGCCGCCTTCTTCAATCGCTTCAGGTAATAATTCCGTAATCACTAAATAAATCATGGCCCCACCCGCAAAACCTAAACCAATGGCTAAGAGTGGTTCAAAGAACCATGCTAATAAAGCCGCCGGTGTTGCTAAGACAGCTTGAGGCAGGCTCGTTAAAATTGATGCCCAAGCGCATTTCATCGTCGATGCGCCATCTTTCTTCAGAGGCAAAGATACTGCAATTCCTTCAGGGATATTATGTACAGCAATCGCAATGGCCATGATTAAACCAAATTGAAAATTACCTGTGGCAAAGCCGACACCTATTGCCAAGCCTTCAGGAATAGAATGAATAAACATGGCGATAAAAAGTAAAATACCTTTTTTTGATAAACCATTGGCTAGCGTATGATTTTCTAAATGAAGTTGAGCCACTAATTTATCTGTTTTCCAAAAAAAGAGGGCGCCTAAGAGTAAGCCGAGTATGACTTCATAGGGGGCTAAAGGAAATTTTGTTTTTAAGGCAATGCCTTCGGAGGCTAAAGAGAATACCGACGCAGAAATCATCATGCCTGCGGCAAAAGCGGAAGAGAAAGCACGCAAGACATTGGAATTCGTGCGGACAAAATGAACAGGAATGGCGCCAAGGCCAGTGGCCAGGCAGCTAATGATGCCTGTTAAGGCGCTCCAAAAGATTAAATTACCTTGATCATTCATGGGCACAATTGTAACATAAGACATTCATAAAGTTATGCAAAATCATGGGCGATTACTTAAGAGGATAATACTATGTTTGGTTTAGGGACGGGTGAATTAATTGTTATTTTTGTTGTGGCCTTTATTTTATTTGGACCAAAGAAGCTTCCTGAGATAGCACATAGTCTAGGCAAAGCGATACGTCGTTTTAAAGAGGAAACTACAAAATTAACGGAAGATGTTAAAAAATCTTCGTCAGAATTACCAAAAGAATAAGGGTTTAATAGTTGACGAATATTTCTAAAGGTGTTTATAATTAATTCATGTTATCAAAAATTTTAGATACATTAATCGTCAAAGACATCATGGCGTCTCCCGCCATTACCATTCCTCAGACTACTGAATTCTACCAAGTCAAAGAAAAAATGGATACGCATGATATTCGTCATCTGCCAGTTGTGGATGAGGGGGGTAAGTTAGTAGGGTTAATCACACAACGCCATTTGTATAAGATTCATTCGCCACGGTTGTTGGAGGATGGTGAATGGTATTATGACAAAGAGTTATTAAATAGTTTTATTTTAGCTAATGTCATGATTAAAGACGTTTATACTGTTTTACCTCAAACGCAAGTGTCTCAAGTTGTGAAAGATATGATTCGTTTTCATGTTGGCTGCTTAGTTGTGATTGATGATTTTCGTAGACCCATCGGTATTGTCACCCGCCTTGACATCTTAAAGATGCTCCTCGCCCATTAATCAATTATTTTACTATTTTCTAAATTTAACCATTCCTTAATATGATCTTAATAAAGATCTTCTATACTCATTCCAAACAGAAAAAAAGAGCCAACAGCTTTAATTTCAGGGAGGAATAATGATTAAAAGAATTATAACATTAACAATAGCAATCATTTGTGGCGTAAGTTCAGTATCATTTGCAGCGGCTACCCAAGTCGATGCTTTGATTGAAAAGTTGGTATCAAAAGGTATTTTGGATAAAAAAGAAGCGCGTGACTTAAAATTAGAAATTGCGTCTGATGCTAAAACGATACAAGAAGATGCGGCAAACTCAGTGGTCCCTGAGTGGGTCAAAAATACAAAATTAAAAGGTGATGTCCGTGTGCGTTATCAATACGAACGTCGTGCTGATGACACGGAAAGTCGTACACGTGGTCGTGCGCGTTTTCGTTTAGGTATTGAAAACACACCAGCACCTCAATGGAAAGTTGGTGCAGGTTTAGCCAGTTCTGAAAGTGGTAGTAATGGTACGGATGATGCCCGTTCTACCAATATGACATTTAATGATTCTTTTCGTCGTGGAGACATTCGCTTGGATTATGCTTATGCTGAATTTCAACCCGCTACGTGGTCAAAAATTATAGCTGGTAAATATGTCAAATCTGATTATTTGTGGACAACATCCGATATGCTTTGGGATACTGATATTAATCCCGCGGGTGCTTCTGTGCATTTGGACCATAAATTCATTGAACCTTTAACAGGTTTTATTAATTCTGGGGCTTGGGTTATTGATGAGAATGGGAAAGCAGACCGCACTGATCCATACGTATTATATGGCCAAGGTGGTTTAAAATATAAAGAAAATATGTTTGATGCCACACTAGCAGGTGTGTATTATGGTTTCAATGGTGTTAAAGGCATTGCATTAGATGGAACTTCAAGTTCAAATACGCTTGATGGTTCAGTGTTAAAATATGACTATGATTCATTTGGCATTGCGGCAGAGTTAGGTGTCAGCAAGCCAGTTCCAGCTTTACCTATTGAGCGTGTCGCTATTTTTGGTGACTATATCCAAAATATCACCAAAGCTGTTGAAGATGATATCAGAGGTTGGGCTGTAGGTGCTAAGATTGGGGATGAAAAAGTGGTTGGTCCTCGTCAATGGCAATTGAAATATCAATATACAAACTTGGGCAAAGATGCATTCCCAGATGCATTCCCAGATTCTGATCGTTTAAGTGGCGCCACAGATGTCAAAGGTCATGAATGGGAATTGCAATACGGTTTATCAAAAAATGTTTCGGTAGGGTTAGATTATTACCAAGATCAACGCATTAAAGCGACAAAAAACCCACAAAAAATTATTCAAGCTGATCTCAATGTTAAATTTTAATATCGCGTAACTTAAAGAAAGGTTTAATTAATGAAAAAATTATTATCAGTGCTTGCCGCATCAATGACCTTACTTGGTTTAGGTTCATTGGCCCATGCCGAAATGATTAAAGCCGATGGTTCTTCAACAGTATTCCCTATTACCGAAGCAGTGGCTGAAGAATTTGGGAAAGTATCGAGTGATAAAGTTATGGTCGGGATTTCTGGAACTGGTGGTGGGTTTAAGCGTTTTTGTCGAGGTGAGACTGATGTCAGCAATGCCTCACGTCCGATTAAAGCTAAAGAAATCACTGCTTGTAAAGAATCTGGTGTTGAATTCATTGAATTGGAAATCGCTTATGATGGTTTAGCGGTTGTGATTAACCCACAAAATACCTGGGTTGATTATTTAACAGTTGCTGAGTTAAAGAAGATTTGGGAACCTGCCGCGCAAGGTGTTATTACCCTTTGGAGCCAAGTACGTCCAGGTTTTCCGGATGAAGAAATTAAATTATTCGGTGCCGGTACTGATTCAGGAACATTTGATTACTTTACTGAAGTTATTAATGGTAAAGCAACGGCCAGTCGTGGTGATTATACCGCCAGTGAAGATGATAATACCTTGGTAGAAGGTGTGGCGTCTGAAAAAGCTGGGTTAGGGTATTTTGGTTTGGCGTATTATGAACAAAATATGGGTAAACTTAAAATTGTTCCAATCGATGGCGGTGCTGGTCCAGTTGAACCATCAGTTGACACAGTTCAAAATGACACCTATAAGCCTTTATCTCGTCCATTATTTATCTATGTGAGTAAGAAGTCTTTGGATGAAAAACCCTCTGTTGCAAAATTTGTAGAATTTTACTTGGCAAATGCCGCAGAATTAGCTAAAGAAGTAGGGTATGTCCCTTTGCATGAAGGGGATTTAGCGACAGCCAAAGCACGTTTTGCTGCCAAAACAACAGGGTCCACACATAGTCATTAATGCGTAAGAAACAACGACAAATTACAGAATGGGTGATTGAGAGGCTGCTTTTATTATGCAGCCTCTTATCCATTTTTACTACCGTCGGTATTATCTACGTTTTATTCTCCGAAACAGTTGGATTTTTTCAACAAGTCCATTGGACAAAGTTTTTCTTTGATACTCAATGGACGCCCATGTTTACCCAGAAGCATTATGGGATTTGGCCATTAGTCGCTGGTACATTTTTGACCACGATGATTGCACTGCTCGTTGCCGTTCCTATTGGATTAATTAGTGCAATTTATATCAGTGAGTACGCGACACCCAAAACGCGTAATACTATTAAGCCTTTGCTCGAAATTTTGGCAGCGGTGCCAACTGTCGTCTACGGATATTTTGCCCTTCTTTTTATTTCCCCGTGGTTACGTTCATTTATTCCAGGGCTATCCGGGTTTAATGCCTTATCTGTTTACTGTTAGTCGAGATAAAGAAATTAAATT
>CAYZPQ010000040.1:12601-13739 GCA_964480185.1 uncultured Planctomycetales bacterium
CCCGTGGTTACGTTCTTTTATCCCAGGATTATCAGGATTTAATGCATTGTCAGCCGGTCTTGTTATGGGTGTGATGATTATTCCTTTGGTTGCGTCATTAAGTGAAGATGCAATGAATGCAGTACCCATGAATTTACGGGAAGGGGCTTATGCCTTGGGCGCACGCAAAATTCAAGTGGCATTTAGTATTGTATTTCCGGCGGCATTATCAGGGATAACCGCAGCGATTATTTTGGCCATATCCCGTGCAATTGGGGAAACCATGATTGTCGCGATTGCAGCTGGTCAACAAGCTCGGTTAACATTTGATCCGCTTGTTCCTGTGCAAACAATCACGGCCTATATTGTTCAAATTTCATTAGGGGATACCCCTCATGGAAGTTTGGAATATAAAACAATTTTCGTGTGCGGTATGATGTTGTTTTTAATGACATTTGCCTTAAACATTGTTAGTTTTCGTCTCAAGAAAAAATTCCGTGAGGTTTATCAGTAATGGTACGTCTGTGGGATAAATGGTTTAATGTGATCGGTTTCTGTTGCGCCATGAGTGGATTGGTGGTGCTTGGTATTTTAGTATGGGATGTTTGTTCTGATGGTATTCCTCGATTAAGCTGGGAATTTATGACGAATTATCCCTCGAGAAAACCAGAGCAAGCCGGGATTTTGTCCTCTTGGGTAGGTACGGTGTGGGTTATGTTTACGACAGCCATGCTCGCTGTACCAATTGGTATCGCCTCAGGGGTTTATTTAGAAGAATATGGAAAGAAGAATTGGCTTACCGATTTTATCGAAATCAATATAGCTAACCTCGCCGGGGTTCCTTCTATTATTTATGGTTTATTAGGATTAGGAATTTTTGTACGTTATATGCATTTAGACCGCAGTGTGCTGGCAGGCGGCATGACCTTGGCTTTATTAATTCTTCCCGTCATTATTTTGTCAACGCGCGAAGCATTACGTGCGATTCCTTATTCTATCCGTGAAGCATCGTATGGATTAGGTGCTACAAAATGGCAAACGATATGGTATCAAGTATTACCCATGGCATTTGGTAATATCATGACCGGTATCATCTTGGCCTTGTCTCGCGCTATTGGTGAAACAGCGCCACTGATTACAATTGGGGCATTGACATATA
>CAYZPQ010000041.1:0-13491 GCA_964480185.1 uncultured Planctomycetales bacterium
ACCAAGTGCCGCCGCGACATTCGCGACTCCAGCTACATAGGGCATAATCATATCCATGTAACCTTCGACAACAATCACTCTATTTAACTTCCCGACCGCGGTTTTCGTTAAATGAAGTCCAAACACATGTTGGCCCTTCGTGTAAACCGGCGTCTCGGGTGAATTAATGTACTTCGCCCCATCGCTATCGACTAAAGTCCGTGCCCCAAAGGCCACCGGACGGGACTGTATATCAAAAATCGGAAACATAATACGATTCCGAAAACGATCATAGGTACCACTTTTATTTTCGCGGGCGATAATCAACCCTGCTCTCAGTAATATCGCCTCATCAAAACCTTTGGCCTTTAACATATTACTTAAAGCATCCCAACTATTGGGAGAAAAACCCAACTGAAACGTTTTAACAGCCTCGAGGCTTACACCGCGTTGTTTTAAATACTGCCTAGCTCCTTGAGCTTCGGGCGATTTACCTGTTAAAAGTTCCTGATGGTAAAACTCAACGGCTAAGCCATTCATTTCATAAATAGCGTCGCGCAGTGTTTTGAGCTTTCCTTGCTCACCCCCATCATCATCTTGCGGGACAACAATGCCGCACTTATCAGCCAACTGACGCACGGCGTTTGGAAAATCTAAACGCTCCTGGCGCATCAAAAAACCAATGGCATTTCCCCCAACCCCACAGCCAAAACAATGAAAGATTTGTTTATCGGGATTAACGACAAACGAGGATGATTTTTCGTTATGAAACGGACAAAGAGCTTTAAAATTTCGCCCCGCTTTTTTAAGCGGAGTATAGTTATTAATCAGCGCAACAATATCCGTGCGCTCTAAAACCTGCTGAATAATTAAATCGGGAATTAATCCCATACACCTTTTACATCCATTTACTTCGGAGCATCGACGAGATAATTAACCGCATCATTAAAACGCTGACCTGGAAAAATCCTATCAATTACCTGGTGAAACATTAAATCGTACGCATGAACTGCTGTTTTACCTGCTAATCGGTATGAAACCGATGAAAATATCTGTTTAGTGACATAAGGCTGTCTCATTAATAATAAGGCAAAGATGACCAAAGAAGCAGTTAAAAACCCACGTCCGATGGCTAAGACGCCCGCTGCATATTTATCAAACCCTTCATGCTGGGTTTCGGCTTTAAAGAGCTGGGATAGGCCAAAACGAATCCCCCAAAACAAACCATACCCTAGTGAAACTAAAACGAGGAAAGAAATGAGTTGCCACAGGTTTAAAGACCACTTGATATGGCTATCTAAAAATAGAGCCCAGGTGACATACCACTGCAAACTGATATAAAGAGCAAGAAAAACACCAAAAAACTTGCAAAGCTCTGTAATGAAACCGTTTTTGACCCCAATGAAAATAACCCGCACAAGCAAAACCACCAGTGCGACATCGACCCAATTTATACTATTAAAAAAGTGTGTTAACATATTGATATTACTAGATGTTAAAGCGAAGTATAACACCTCAACTATGGTGTGTCAAGGAAAGCGCTCACCCATAATTGAATTGACGAAGAGATATAAAAGCCTATTTTGCAATGGGTTACGCAAAATAGGCTTTTCGACGGGCAAAAAAACTTTTTTAAATCATCTCGACGGTGGCTAGTTGAGCTGCAGGAGCTTTCGCAACTACCGGCTGAGGCATGGCTTCATTAAATTTGACTGAGACAATGCGTGAAATACCGCGCTCTTGCTGGGTCACGCCATACATCATGTCTGCCACTTGCATCGTACGCTTATTGTGCGTGATGACGACGAATTGGGCGATTTTGGCGAAATCTTTGAGCATGTTGGCGAAACGGCCGACATTGTTTTCGTCTAAAGCGGCATCAATTTCATCGAGTACGCAAAATGGCGATGGATTGACTTTAAAGACAGCGAAGATTAAACCAATCGCTGTTAATGTCTTTTCTCCCCCAGATAATAGGGAAATGCTTTGGGGCTTTTTGCCAGGAGGACGGGCAACGATATCGATACCGCATTCCAAGGCATTTTCTGGGTCGAGTAGAATCAATTGCGCTTCCCCACCACCGAATAATTGACGGAAATAAATTTGGAACTCTTCATTCACTTTCGTGAATGTTTCCGTGAACATTTGACGTGTGGTGCGATTGATTTTCTGAATGGTGGATAATAATTGTTCACGGGCTGTTAATAAATCGCTTTGTTGTTTGGTTAAGAATTCATGGCGATTCTTTAATTCGTCGAATTCTTCAATAGCAACTAAGTTGACAGCACCATAGGATTCGCAGCGTTTCTTTAAGCGTTCAATTTCAACACTGAGCTCTTCATAATTAACTTGGGGTTGTTCAACTGGTTCTTCAACGACTACTTCTTCAACAATCGCTGCGGTGACTTCAACACCGTCGATAATCTCGCCAACTTGAGAGAATGTTTCAGCGGCAGTTGATGGGGCTTCAATAACTTGATCTAGTGTATCCCACTCAATCTTATACGATTGAAGCAAGCGTTCCTTCAAGGAGCGTTGTTGGAATTGAATTTCTTGTTCTTTCATTTGAATTTCGTGCAATTCATTCTTAGCAGCAATGATTTCATCTTCAATACCGCGTGTTTGATTACGCAAGACGGTTAAACGCTGCACCATTTCATTCTTTTGAGCAGCTTTATCTTCTAGACGGTTAAGCAAATCTTGCTGCTTGCCGCGCGTTTGTTCAATCACATCATTTAATTGAGTATTTTCTTGGTCAATGATGATGGTCTTTTCATTATTCTCGGTTAACTCACGGTCAAAACGGGCAATATCACTTAAATCACGGTCTAATGTTTGCACATAGACGGATAAATTATCATTAAGGCCGCGTTGTTTATCCGCAAATGAATTCACTTGGGATTGGCTTTGAGCAATTCTAATTTGCAAATCTTCTTTATCTTGCAGGCGATCGGCAATGGATAATTGCTTAGACTTAATTTCATCTTGGCATAACTTGATTTGATCGACGATGCCATTTAATTGTGTCGATAAAGTAACTTCATCGGTCTTCAGCGTTTCTAAATCCGCTTCAACTTGTGAACTTTCCGCAACAAGCATGTGTAATTCGCCAGCGATCTTCCCGGTCTCTAATTCAATATCATTCTTTTGCGCTTCTAAGACAGAGAGACGCTTTTCTTGATCTTGAATTTGTTTGAGCGTTCCATCAATTGTGCCATTGGCAACGGTCATATCGCGTTCAATGGCGGCATGGACATCGATGGCTTGAGCCACTTGGCGTTCTAAATCGACAATGCGTTCCGCCATTTGGGCTAAATCCAACTCAATGTATTTTGTCTCATAGACAATTTCAAATAATTGGGGTGAATTTTCCGTCGCTGGAATTTCTTGAATAGATTTGATCTTACCGATAATACCGGTTTGATTTTCTTTCGGACGAACTGTTGAAACAAACTTTCCTTCGACAACCGGATCAGGAATGTCTTGGTACTGCACTTGCATTTTTTCGATAAAGTCTTTTTGAGAAACTAAAAAGACATGGGTATGTTCTAAATTATCAATGGCTTGCTCTTGAGTGGTTTGACGCAATTTTAATTCTTCAAGCCCTGAGCGTTGATTATTCAATGTCATCCATAAGCTATCTAAACCAACTTGGGTACTGCTAATGGCTTGATTAATCGTCTCAAACTTGGTCGTGACAACTTGTTGTTCATTGGCAATTTTAGAATTTTCTTGTTCCAAACGTGTCTTACGGGCCAAATTCTCGGTCATGCGTTTTAAATTATCTGTTAATTGATTCTTCAAGCGTACTTCTTGGGAATTTAACGCTAGAATTTCAGATTCAATTGTTTTAATAGATGTCTGGGCAGCGTCGACGCTATGCACCAAAACAGCCAATTGCTCACGGGTGGTGTTTAATTCTTGAGTGGCTGTTTCTAAAGATTGATTCAATTGTGTTAAAGCCTGTTGAAACTCTTCAATCTTCACTTGATTGATTTGGCAACGTTCAAGCGCGGCGGCTTTTTCTTCACTCAGACGGACGAGTGATGCTTTGATCGTCTCTAATTTTTCTGTATTAAATGTAATTTGCTGCTCATTGATATTGATTTCATTTTCCAAACGGATTTGCTGGGCACGTAATTCATTAATCTCTTCGTCCAATTGAGCAATTAATTCTTGCTCATCATTAATGCGCGCATTTAATTCTTCGAGTTGCTGCAAACCTTCTTGTTCTTTAGCTAAGAATCCGCTCACTTGCGCTCTCATCGCCTCGGTTTGAACAATGAATTGGTCCATGGTAAAACGGGCCATGATAATTTCGAAATTCTTTAATTGCTCATAATCTTCTTTGTATTTCTGCGCCTTCTTGGCTTGGCGTTCGATCGTCGCTATTTGGCGTTTGACTTCCACCACAATGTCATTGATACGCAATAAATTATCTTCGGTTTCTTTGAGCTTGCTTAACGCTTCTTTTTTCTTCGATTTATATTTAGTAATCCCGGCTGCTTCGTCAAAAATTTGACGACGATCATCAGGCTTTGCAGAAACAACCATGTCGACACGTCCCTGGGCAACCAACGAATAGGCTTCTGCCCCAATCCCAGTACCCATGAACATTTCAACAATGTCTTTTAAACGGCAATTATTTTTATTGATGATATATTCGCTTTCACCAGAACGGTAAAGGCGACGCATGACGGTGACTTCATCATTATCATACGGCAAGACGCGGTCTTCATTGGAAAATGTCAGCCCAACTTCGGCAAAACCAAGCGCTGTGCGTTTATCTGTCCCATTGAAAATAACATCTTCCATGGATGACCCACGCAAATCTTTGGCACTTTGTTCGCCCAATACCCAACGCACGGCATCAAAGACATTACTCTTCCCGCAGCCATTAGGACCGACGATCGCAGCAATACCTGGGCCAAATTCAAGGGTGGTTTTTTCAGCGAAAGATTTGAAACCAAAAACTTCAAGGCGTTTTAAATGCATAAATGAGAAGCCCTTTGAGTTGTGAATTAAATTGAAATGTTGAGACTAATGTAGGTGTTTTCGAGGCAAAAGTCAACGGAGAATTGAAAAAAATACGCTATAGATGGTGGTCATCTATAGCGTTAGGGGCGATATCTAGTGTTTTTTCTTAATTAATCAATAGGAACTACAGGGTCAACATCAGCGTTATAATCAACACCTTTGAGGCCAAAACCGAAAAGTTTGAGAAAGTCGGAATTGTAACCGGCCACATCGCCAATGGTCGTGACATTATCATCGCTGACATTTTTCCATAATTCCGCCACTTTTTCCTGAACATCCGCGCGCATTTCTAGTTCATCAACACGGATACGGCCTTCACTGTCTGTTGGCACTTGGGATAAGGGACGGTTGTTATAAAGGCGATCGGCAAAAACACGGTAAATTTGATGAATGCAATCTTCGTGAATATTCTTTTCCTTCATGACTTTCATGAGCAATAAGAAATACAACGGAATAAATGGAATCGCGGAAGAACTTTGAGTAACCAATGCTTTATTGACAGAAACAAAAGCACGACCGCCCGCTTCTTTCATGCGCTTATCTAATAAATGAGCTGTTGCTTCTAAATGGTCTTTGGCCGCCCCAATAGTTCCATTACGGTAAACAGCTGTTGTGACCTCAGGACCAATATAAGAATAAGCAACCGTGACACTGTCTTTGGCTAATAAATTCTTTGAGGCTAAATACTCTACCCATAACTGCCAATCTTCCCCACCCATGACTTTGATGGTATCAGCGACTTCAACATCTGTTGCCGGTTCAAGCGTAATGGATATCAATTTATTCGCTTCAAAGTCCATGCTTTTATTCGTATACGCTGGACCTTTGGGCTTTAATGTGCTTTTATGCAATAAACCTGTTTTGGGATCTACCCGACGCGGAGAGGCTAAAGAATAAATAATGCAATCAACTTGTCCCCAATCTTTGGCAATAGCATCTGCTACTTGGGCACGCATTTCATCGGAGAACGCATCGCCATTAAAATTGCGCACATATAATCCTTGAGCACGGGCAGCTTTGCTAAATGCAGCCGTATTATACCAACCTGCGGTAGCAGTTTTCTTGCCATCACTTTCTTTTTCAAAAAAAACGCCCATTGTTGCGGCACCTGTTCCAAATGCTGCGGCAATGCGTGAGGCTAAACCATAACCCGTCGATGAACCAAGGATTAATACTTTCTTGGGACCATTGGTAATAGCGGGTTGACTTTTAATGTAATCGATTTGCTCTTGGACATGTTTAGCACAGCCGGTTGGGTGTGCGGTGATACAAATGAAGCCACGGATTTTGGGTTGAATGATCATAGTTTTGTTTTAGTAGGTTATAAGATTCCCGCGTTCGAGGGAATGACACTCTTCATCAAATTTAATGACAGCAATAATATCACACACACATTTTTTTCGCAACTATGACGATGCCTGATGTTGTAAGGATAAAACGGGCGCGGTCTTGGGCATCGTCAAAGCCAATGGATGTTCCTGGGGAAATAGCCACGTCTTTATCAATAATGGCATTTTGAATTTTTGATCCTTCGCCAATACTGACCCCATCCATGATCACAGAATTCTTAATGCTCACCCCATCTTTGATCGTTACATTATGCGCAATGACAGAATGAGAAACATCAGCGCTTTCAATGACACAACCACCGGCAACAAGAGAATCCACCAATGTCCCGGGCTTCTTTCCCGTCGTGTACGCTCGCAATGGCGGATGATTACGATTGTGTGAACGAATCGGCCATGCTTTATCATAAATATTTAATTTAGGATCACTGCCTAATAAATCCATATTGGCTTGGAAATAACTGTCACGTGTTCCAATGTCTTTCCAATAAGCGCCGTAAGGATTTTCATTAGCAAAATCATACGCATAGACCTTCATATGACTTGCCACCATTTGAGGAATAATATTCTTACCAAAATCATGTTCGGACTTAAGGTCCTTGGCATCAATTCTCAGTTGTTCCGCTAAAACATCAACATTAAACAAATAAATACCCATCGAACCAAAAAAACGTGTCGGATCATGAGGTAACGTTTTTGGTTCTTTAGGCTTTTCTTGAAAACCTACAACCATGTTATCACTATCAACCTCAACAACACCAAAATGCACAGAATCATCTTTGTCCATTTCAAGGCAAGCGACAGTCATGGCTGCACCTTTGGCCACATGAAAATCAATGAGCTTGCGGTAATCCATTTTATACACATGATCACCTGCTAAGATCATGATCATTTTAGGATTGTAATCCTGTAAGATATTGAGATTCTGATAAATCGCATCAGCTGTACCGCGATACCAATCCGAGGAAATACGCTGTTGAGCCGGGACCACGTCGATAAATTCACCAAGCTGATTGGAATAAATATTCCATCCCTCGATGATATGGCGTTGCAGAGAAAATGACTTGTATTGAGTTAATAGAAAAATACGACGTAAACCAGAGTTGACGCAATTGGATAAAGTGAAATCAATAATGCGAAAAATACCGCCAAAAGGCACAGCAGGCTTAGCACGATCCCGTGTTAAAGGATCAAGCCTTTCACCTTTTCCGCCTGCTAAAACAAATGTTAAAATGTCACGCATCTGATGCCTACTAATTAATTTACTTTGATTTAAAATACTTCTTCAACGCTTTTTTAATCCCTTTATGCTTGGGATTTAGTTTAAGCCCTGCATTAAGCTCTTTTTGTGCGGCTATTGTATCGTTTGTCTTTACATACGTCAAACCAATACGGTAGTGGATCGCATCAAGGTGCTTCTTCTTTGTTAAAGCCCTTTGGTAAATGGCGCGGGCTTCGTCATAGCGTTGATGACTATAAAATTGATCACCAATATGAATCAAATCCATGGTAGTGATATTATCGTTCTTAATTTGCTTTAATGCTGCTAAAGCCTGCGGCAAATCGCCTTTTGCGGCCTGAGTGCGAATAATACCAATATTAGCTTTAGCATTAAATGAAGGCGCCTCTTGGTACAATCTTTCATACTGCTTAAGAGCGCCTGCATAATCCTTAAGACCCTCATAGCTTTGCGCCAATAAAAAACGTGTTTGCGCATTATGAGGATAAAGCATCGTCGCTGTACGCAAATTATTAAACGCCAGTTGATATTCTTTTTGATCAAGGTACACATGGCCAATGATTTCATAAGCCGCTGCATAATCAGGCGCAACTTTTAGGGCCATTTTCGCTTCAGCCATCGCCTGTTGTTTTAAACCTAATGCATATAATGTGTTGGCGCGATTAATATACGGAAACGGAGCAATACGGCGTGGCCCCAGACGTTGTAAATCCATGGACTTACTTTGATAATGTGTTAAATCAATACCAAACTTTTTAATGATTGCGGCATGTTGAGGAACATCTTTCAGAAGTATTAAAGCATCATCATCAAAATAGACAACATGCCATCCCTTGAGATTATAAAATAGGCGTGCTGCTTTCGGAGGAATGTCTTGGCTAAAACTATTTAAGAAAGCTCCGGTAATATTATATTTTCTGGCCAATTGCTCGAATACTTTTTTATCGCCATCACGCCAAATCAATTGATATTGTTTGAAATAATCAGAGCCATACACTTCTGTTCTTCCGTCGATAAATACCTTGATATTAGGATACGCACGGCCAATTAAATAAGATCCCGAATTAAAATCATTAAAGAAATTACCCTTCACCTTATTTTCAACTAAGAAATCCACCGCCTTATAGGGAAAATTACGTTTTGAAATACCTTCAAATTCCGTCTTACGTTCATAATTATCAAAATCAAAATAGCCATTATTCGCTAGTTCACCGGATATATTACATATCCATCCAATTAAAATAATTTTACAAACAATGCCCGTAATAAATTTAAACCGACTATCAATGAACCGTATCGGTGAAATATCTTCTAAAGTTAATTGCCGGCTATTGATCATGAGCGCTACATAACCCATAACTCCCATGTACACCATATTGCGAATCGCGGCTAAAGAAAATGCGGCAATGCAAAACCAAATCAATACCAATTGCCAATCCATATGCCGACGGTTGAAAATAAAACTATACAAAGAAATCCCTAAGATTAATTTATAATACCCATTTTCATCCGTCCAAATATTTGCGGCCGTAATAGGTTGTGCTAATTCAACAATGTGTTTAAAAAATACACCCGCATCCTGATTTAAATGCAAGGCAATGCTTACCGGGTAAATAGCTCCATGCACTCCATGAGGATTAATTAAACAGACGAGTGGCAATAGCCAGGCTGCGGTTGGTAAAAATCCATACTCAGCGCGTTGACCACTCACCCTTTGATTGATCCAAAGTCCTATCAAGGATAACCAAATCATCACCGGGCCCATGATAAAAAACCCATGCATATTGACCCAGATAATCTGCAATATCGCAAGAACACCTAAACCCCACGTGGTTCGGTGTGCTCTAAATACCATCACGAGAAATAGGGATAAAAATAAAATGCTAAAAATATCTGGCCTAATCGTCAGCCGCGTTTGATAAATCAACATGAACACAAGCAAACCAAAAGCAATAAGGAATTGGCGTTCCCGTCGGTAAAAAGCGAGAAGCAACACTAAGAGTGTGAGCGTAACAACAATCACCTGCATTAGAATCAGCGCATTAAATCCCCCACCGTTATACACCGATGCCACAATGACCTGAAATAGCCATTCATGATTAGCCCAGCCTTTTTGATTTAATGTCGCTGAATATAAATCACTGTTAGGCACATGGCCTTGTTGCATGATGACTTCACCCGTCTTCACATGAAGCCATAAATCTAAATCTTTGATTTCTAAATGGGCGGAGAGAATGGCAAAAGCAAATAGTGCCGCAATGGTAAAATAACCAGCAATGGTATTGAGATTAGACCAAAACTCACGACTCATGAATTGTCCACCTGAATTAAACGCGCGGCGTCAAAAAGATTTTTAATGAATGCAGGGTCTTGGGTAATTTTGCCTTCGTTCATGACTATTATTCTATCAGCAAAATGTTGTGCTTGAATCAAATTGTGCGTAATTAATACAGTGGTTAAGGCGTATTGCTTTTGCAATGACATCACTAGCGTCAGAATATCTTTGGCAATAATCACATCGAGCGCGGATGTGGGTTCATCTAAAATTAACAAGGAAGGTTTTGCTAATAAAGCCCGTGCAATGGCTAATCGTTGACGCTGGCCTCCGCTAAACTCATGCGGCATACGCCCTAAAGAATCCGCAGGCAAACCAACTTGAGCAATCATCTCTTCCATCAAACGGTATTGAACATCACGACCCATCTTTCCTTGACGGATAAAAGCTTCCCGTAAGGCAGCGTCAATTGGCCAAAATGGGTCAAATGAACTCTGCGGATCTTGAAACACCATGCCAACACGGCCTTCAACCTTGACCTCACCTTTCGACGGTTTCATTAAACCAACGATTAAACGTGCCAATGTTGATTTACCACATCCGGAGGGTCCAACAATGGCAATGCGTTCGTGAGGCTGTATCGTCAAACTCACATCTTCTAAAACACGCTGTTGGTCATAATAAAAATCAATACCACTCACATGAATCATCGGCTTGCCTCCACTAATTGCCTGGTATAGGCATGCTGTGGATTCTTGATCACTGTTTTAACTAAACCATACTCAATGACTTTGCCTTGTCTTAAAACCATGACATGATCTGCCAATGCCGCGACTAAACCCAAATCATGGGTGACAATGAATAATGACATGCCCAATTGATGATTTAATTGTTTAAACATGGTGATCATTTGCGCTTGAAGCAATACATCCAAACTGCTGGTTGGCTCGTCGGCAATCAATAAATCAGGTTTATTCAAACAGGCCAAGGCAAGCATAGCGCGCTGACGTTGACCACCGGATAATTGATGAGGATAACGATTCACTAAGTCCTGGCCTTGGGGCAGGCCCGCTTGAATCAATGCTTGGATGATACGTTCGTGACGTTGTTGACTTAAAGCGCCTGGCATTTGCAACACTTCATTCATGTGCGCGCCAATGGTGAATAATGGATCAAAGGCTTGGCCTGGTTCTTGAAAGATAAAACCTATTTTCGTCGTACGCAAACGCCGTTGCTCTTCGACTGTGGCAGTCAGCACTGACTGTTGGCAAACGTTCAGAGCCTCGGCGTGACACACCATCCCTTGAGGCAATAACCCCATTAAACTTAAGGCCAATGTTGTTTTACCACTGCCTGATTCGCCCACAATCGCGGTAATCGAGCCTTTGGGCATGGATAAAGTAATATCATCAAGGATGATCTGATCACGAAACTTGACAGTTAAATGTTGAATGTCGACGATCATAAACTAATTGGCCTTGTGTTTAAAGAAAGGGTCGAGTTGATCACGGAATGCTTCACCTAAAATATTAAACGCTATGACCGTGATTAAAATAAATACCCCCGGCAATAAAATCCACGGTGATGATTTAATAATGACAATGGCCATGCTTTCCGCCATCATATTTCCCCAGCTTGGCAAAGGATCTTGTATCCCTAAACCAAGTAAACTTAAACCTGCTTCGGCTAAAATATAGGACGGGATTGTTAAGGAAATGGCAACTAAGGCATAGGATGCGGTATGCGGCAAAATATGACGTGCAATAATTTGACCATGACTTAATCCAAGTAAACGCGCCGCATCGACGTAGGGCCTTTGCCTTAGACTTAAACTCATACCACGGATAATGCGCGCAAGTGATGCCCAGCCGATTAAAGATAAAATCACAACCACCATGATATACACTTGTTGGGAGGAGAAATTAGGTGGGACTGCCGCACGCAAAGCCAGCATTAAATAAAAGCCAGGCACTAACATGAATGCTTCGCACACACGCATGAGAATACGATCGATCCATCCCCCACAATAACCAGAAATGCCACCGACGATTAAACCAATGGCAAATGAAATCAAAGACCCGATTAAACCAATGGTCAATGAAATGCGCGCGCCATAGATCAATCGTGATAACAAATCTCGACCACGGCTATCAGCGCCGAAGAAATACAAACGGGCAGGACTTTCAACGCCGACTAAGCGGCCCTTATAAAATAATTGCAAGGGATATATATGGGAAAGATCTTCACTAAAGGTACGCCGATGAAATTCATCAAATCCTTCTTTCACCCCATGCACATAAGGCCATGACATGTTGCCTTGTTGAACCCAGTGAATCTGAGTCGGCGGCGCATAGGCCAAACGCCTATCCTCATCTTGATAGGAATAGGGTGCCACCCAATCCGCCATTAAGGCACAGGCATAAAAGAAACCTAACACACCAAGGGCTATACGCACATCGAAGCGCTTACTGACATTCACGAAACTAGCTTTAAGAAAATTGGTTTGCTTTATCATGCCCCACCCGAGGATCCCAATAACGTAATAATAAATCTGCCAAAAAATTTCCAATCAGTAATAAAATGCCTGCCATCATAAATGAGGTCATAACTAAATAAATATCTTTTGATCTTACTGCTGTTAACAACAAGGCCCCAAGGCCTGGCCATGAGACGATGATTTCAACCAAAGCGGCACCACTTAAAAGGCCCGCAAACTCAAAACCAAGCAATGTGATCATCGGATTAAAGGCATTCTTTAACGCATGCACCCATACAATGCGGCGCTCACTCACACCCCGACCACGCGCTGCTAAGATGTACGGTTTATTCAATTCCGCTAATAAGTTCGACCGTAAAATCCGCTGCAAAGATCCGATTGAGGCAATGGATAAGACAGCGACGGGAATCACTAAATGCTTAGCCACATCCATGATCTTTGCCATCCATGAAAGATCATCATAGTCCGCACTACGCATCCCCCCTAAGGGCAACACGCCTCCAAGACTTGCAGCATATAATAAAAGAATGGCTAAGAAAAATGAGGGTGACGCTAAAGACACCTGAGCACACGCAGCGAGAAATTTATCCACCCATTGATTGGCCCGTGTTGCCGCAAGAACGCCTAAAGGAATTGCCATCATCCACGTCACAAGAATAGTGGCAAAAGACAGGATGAATGTATTGGCTAAACGGCTGCCAATGACAAATGAGACGGGCACATTATAAAAAAATGAATACCCAAAATCCCCTTTGAACGCATTCGACAACCAAAAAAAATATTGAACAAGAATAGGATCATGGACGTGATAAATGGCTTCATAACGCGCGATTGTTTCAGGAGAAATTTGCGGATTCATTTTCAGCTCATCAAAAAAACTTCCGGGTGTAGAGCGCATGATCCAGAATGTAAAAAACCCCATCACGATGAGAAGAATAACAGAGACAAGTAAGCGCTGAATGATTTTAATCATGGATATAAATCTCTTCGATATTATGCAACACACCCGCATACCCACTGGGTTTAATATTACCAAAACGATTTCTTAATCCGTACATTTTCTCGCCTAAGACCGTATAGGTAACTGGCAATTGATCCGAAGCAATTTGCTGAAACT
>CAYZPQ010000042.1:0-1292 GCA_964480185.1 uncultured Planctomycetales bacterium
CTTTATCATACTGTCCAGATTCTAAATTAGCCACATCTTCCGGATTAATTCCTGGGAAAGGATGATGCTCGCTGTCCCAGCGCTTTTCTTCGGAATTATACTTAAATAAAGGAAAATCCACAACCCATAAAAAGGCAAATTCACGCGGGTTATTTTTATCAGCACGAATGTCTGGTTTATCAGAATTGTATTTCGCCATTGCTTCCGCATGAGTCATGCGTGGGAATGGTGTGGGTAAATCAATATTCAATACTTCTTTGAACACTTGCTTGTACATGCGTTCGGTCAAATCAAAAATAAAATCCTGGTCGACAAAAGACATTTCCATATCAAGCTGGGTAAATTCTGGTTGACGATCAGCCCGTAAATCTTCATCGCGGAAACATTTCACCACTTGATAATAACGGTCCATGCCAGAGACCATGAGAATTTGTTTGAATAATTGAGGACTTTGCGGCAACGCATAGAAAGAACCTGGGTTTAACCGTGATGGCACGAGGAAATCACGCGCACCTTCCGGGGTCGACTTGGTTAAAACCGGTGTTTCCACTTCAATAAATTCTTGGGTATTTAAAAAACTGCGCACAGAGGCAATTAATTTGTGACGCAATAATAAAGATTCACGCACACGTGAACGGCGAATATCTAAATAACGGTAGGTTAAACGCACATCTTCAGAGGCTTCAATGCTATCTTCAATTTCAAATACAGGCACTTGGCTTGTATTTAAAATTTCTAATTCTTTGGCTAATAATTCCACATCACCAGTCGACATATCTTTGTTTACATTCTTATCTGGACGCACATTGACAGTCCCTTTAAGTTTGATCACAAACTCCGGCCCTAATTTTTGCGCTTCTAAATGAGCTTGAGGACTAACGGAAGGAACGAACACCACTTGGGTAATGCCATAACGATCACGGATATCAATGAAAATCAATTTCCCATGGTCCCGACGACGATGCACCCACCCGCATAAGGTGACTTCTTGGTTCGCAAATGTTTTATTCAACTGCCCACATGTATGTGTTCTCATCAAAAAAACCTTTCCATTAATACTTTAATTGGTAGCTGCTACCAATTTATTTTTTTAAACGTGTTGCGATATAGTTTACTAAATTGTTTTGATCGATGATTTCTTGAGTTGAAGCGGTCATATCTTTGACGGCAATTTTCTCAGACTTCATTTCATCTTCTCCCAATATTAAAGCAAAACGTGCGCTTAATTTATTGGCACGGCTTAATTGGGATTTCATTGAAGCGCCATTATAACTCATATCCGCGGATATACC
>CAYZPQ010000042.1:1302-13477 GCA_964480185.1 uncultured Planctomycetales bacterium
AAACGTAATTGCTGTATCAAATTAAACGCACGTGCTGAAAATACATGGTCCATCACCACCATATACGCATCTAATCCTTTAACAATTCCCTCGGTTTGACCTGAAGCTAATAAAATACGCTCAACACCCACGGCAAAACCAATGGCACTAAATTCGGTCTTTGGATCTGCCCCAAGCTGATGCAATAATCCACTATAACGGCCACCTGCACCTACCGCATCTTGACTACCCAAACCTTCGGAGGTAATTTCAAAAACAGTATGCGTATAATAATCAAGCCCTCGCACTAAATGCGGTGCAATTGTAAAAGGAATATTTAAGTCAGTTAAAGAGGCTTTCACTTTATCAAAATACGCCATAGATTCGGCGGACAAAGGCAATCCTTGATTACCCAATACCTCAGCCACAACAGCTTTACAGGGTGGTTTTTTGCAATCTAATACACGAAAAACATTGCGTTCAAAACGCTGCCGACAGTCTTCACACAATAAATCCCGACGCTGATTAAACGCATCACGCAAGAACACAGAAACATGCTGTTTATCTTCAATGGAACCTAGTGTATTTAATAATAATTTGGGTGTCTTCACCCCACACTCTGTTAATAAGTGCATGGCCAAGGCCAACACTTCCGCATCAAGTAATGGGGAAGCGGCTTGAGGGCCAATGGCTTCAACACCAATTTGATGAAATTGACGCAAACGCCCTTTTTGAGGACGCTCACCTCGAAACATTGGGCCTATGTAAAACATCTTCGACAAAGGCTCTTTCTTATCATTATTATTTTCAATATAAGAACGGACAACTGCGGCAGTACCTTCAGGCCTTAAGGCTAACCCTTCATCCTCATTCGATGTTTTTAATTCCAGTAATTGTTTATTCACCACATCACTGGTGTCGCCGAGGGAACGTTTAAATAAAGCCACATCTTCATAAATAGGAGTACGGATTTCGCTATAACCATAGCAGGTTAAGACACGACGGGCAGACGCCTCAAGCTTTTCCCATAAAGGAGCTTGAGGGCCCAAAATATCATGAGTTCCACGAGGAATTGAAATCTGTCGAGGGGATTGCGTCATTAGTAATTATTTAAAAAAGGATGAAGGTAAAATAAATAAATGATCTTACTTTACCTTAACCTTCATTTCTAAACCTGATTTAAAGATAACAACTTTGCGTGGAGGAACAGGAACAGCTTGACCTGTTCTAGGATTACGGCCAAAGCGGGCTTTGCGTTCTTTGATTTTAAACACACCAAAATTTCTCAATTCGACCTTATCACCTTGCATGAGTGCCTCTACGATAACATCGAAAGTCTTTTGCACAATTTTCTTCACATCAACTTGTTTAATACCAGTCGAATCTGTGATTTTTAAGACTATATCTTTTTTAGTCATCTTAAAGCACTCCCCTTTGCCAAATAATTCATGTTCAGTGATGGTTTTTGGATTGATAAAAATCGCAACTATAGTATCAACAAGGAGTTAGGGTGTCAACTCTTTTTAAACCCGGATTTTGCAGAGGCAAAATCCGCCCGTAGGGGCGAGCTTTGCTACTTCTTGGCGGGCTCGAGGTTACCAGCTGACCAAGAAAAGGACTGCCTGCACCCATTAATGCGTTGCTGTCGACGGTAGTTATGTTTTAATCCAAAACCCTGGTTGACAGTGTCATGAATTATAAAACCCGCCAGCGTTTTAACACAAGCACGCCCCGTAAAGACCCCGTCGATTCAGAGTATTTTTCAAGTTGTAATGAATCGATAAATAAGTGATTGGGGGACGCTTGCATGCTTTGAATAAAGGTTGTGATGGAAGCCCAACGGCCATCAAGGGTTAGCTCAACATGATAGGCTTTTAATTTTCCCTGGACCTTAGATGGCTGGGGTTGAATATTGACCAAATGCACATTGTGAACAGCAGCGGCTTGTTCAGCTAATTTGACAATACTCGCTGTTTCTACCCCATCGCTGGAAGCCACACCAATAAAATTTCTTAACGCATCTAATGTTTCTTTAATTTGACCTTCTTGGCCAATTAGTTGTTTTTGCTTTTGGATCTTGGCAATGAGATTTTCTTTTTGGTCTTTAAGATCACTGCGTATTTGTTGATAACTTTGCACCATCATGAAAGCAAACCAAATCACAACCGCAGAAATTAAGATGCCGGTAATAATTTTCTCGCGTTGGGTCAGCTTTCTCATTTAGTCCTCTTTGGTTTTCAATGACATGGTCATGCGAAAATACACCCATTGACCTTCTTGGGTCACACGTTTATTCACATAACCTAATTTCACATCTTTTAAAACGCCACTTGATGATAAGCGTGACTGCACCGCGTCTAAATCTACCCCTTCACGGCCATACCCTTCTAAACTCAATAATTGATCAGAATTAATGGACAATGTATTTAAAAATACCATTCCCCCTAATCCATCTTCAATAGCCCGTGCTAATTTGGCAAATGAGACGGTGCCTGTTTGCAATTGCTTGAATTCATCCAAATGTTGACGCAATTCATCAATTTCTTTCACACGTTTTTGCTGCTTGGTCGTAATCGCTTGCAATTGATTTAACTGAATATTGTCCTGAATCACTGGCATTTGCCATGCCAATAATACTAAAATCACAATAATGCCTGCTAAGACGCTCGATTGAATGGCGAAACTTTTTTGCAAGACAAGCTCTTCTCGTTTCGTCAGCAAGGATGGCGTTAAATTAAGAATTTGTTTTGATTCAACTGAGGCAAGACCGACGATCGCGGTCAGCGAAATCCCCTCTTGATTAAAAATGTCAGGGATAATGCATTTCTTTTCTTTCGATACTGTATTGCTATCGATGGAATTATAAATCAAGGATTGGCGTACGCACCATTGCTCAAACCATTTAGGCAAAGCTGCTGTTGAAATCACACTGATGTGATTTAATTCTTCTTGAGGATAATTGCGTAAGAAATCTTTGATCGTAAGTACAAGCTCTGCGGTAAAAGACTCTGTTGGCTCTTGCAATTGACTAAAACCAAAATTCAATGACCGTAAAAATAATTGCTGATTATCTTTCACAAAAATACATTCAGTATTCGTTACATCGACGACAAGTAGCATTTGCCAATAGGATTTGGCATGCGATTGTTGGTACAATTGAATTTGATCAGACAGCCCACTAATATTTAATGTCACTGCACCAAATTTCACACCGACTTGCGCCAAGGGATCAATCCAACGCATCAAATCTTTTTGCTGAACCACCCAAACCATGACTTGTGAAAAGCCATTGCCAGTCGTTCCCATCAATGACACATCCCAGACAACTTCGTCGATATTATAAGGAATATGTTCGCCCAATTGTAAGGCGACCATGCGTTTAAGTTCAAGCATGTCTTGAGATGGTAATGTGAGCACACGGTTTAACACCATTTGCCGAGGGATAATCAATGTGACCTTCTTCCCTCGAGGCAGCCATGTTTTTGTCCAGGCCGCTAACTTCGTTGCCTCAGCCACCCCTTCCCACCCGCCAACAAAAGGATGCCAACGCAGTTGTTTAAAAATAAGCCCATCGCCTTTGCGATAGACCACAGCCGCTTTAGCTCCCATTAATGTTAATTCGATAAACACTTGATCAATCATTATTGAATTTGCCTTAATTCATAGATAAGTACTGTATTTGGTGATACACCCATATTTCGGTAAAAAACCACATTAAAACACGCACGGACTTGTTTATTATCGCTCAATCCACACGAGATCGCTCTAAAAATATCGGATTTTTTATTCACCCCTGGCAAGCTCGTAATCAATGCCCCTGCATTATCGGCGCCATCATCTTTTGTGTAAGCAACCCCATCCGCTCCTAATTGAATGCGTTTCAGCTCATTAAGATGGTCGTCGGTAAAAGCGCCATCCACGGCACCTCCTGACCTAGAATCATTAAATTGTAAAAACGCCATCAATACAGGCTCCGATGCTGTTAACACATTGACACCAACTTGTGAGGGGGAACTGATTTGACCTAAGGGATAAATTGTTAAATCATCTTTAATGCGCGTATAAATTTCATTGGTCATTCCTGGCAATTGCCGTAGCTCATCTAAAGAATCAATGGGCGCATTTTTATTCCTGATAAAATCAATCAGTGCCTGTGCCAATGCTTGCGCATCGGTATCGCCAACCCCATGATGAATTAACAAGAACTCCACCAGTTTTTGATTTGTCGCTGCCCCTGGATTAACATTCATGGAATTTACATTAATCTTACCTGACTCGTCGGCAAAACCATAAACCAGCTTCTCCCCTGTTGGTAAAACTGGCGTGATGGTAAATTTGGAAGCCCATTCCGATGAGGGAGCTACCCCTTCCATATATAAAGGCGTAAATGCCGCTTGAACATTTGCTTGAGTTAATAACACATGCCTTGCCCAGGCGATGCCGGAAAAAGCATTGGCTAATGCTTGTGTTTTTAATTGAGCATGCCCGACTAATTTAATATCTTCACGGACAAATTGCCGTTGCACAAGTAATAACGATGTCACGGCAATGACGAGCCACATCACCGCAGGAAAAATAATACCTGACTTATTGGGTATCTTTAATTTTGACATAATTACTGTTAAGGTAAAAGCACAACCGTTTCCAAATTCTTCTGTTTATCTGATTTATAGAGGAGATTTAACGATAATTTCAAGGCTTTAGGTCTTCCTGATTGACCTGCTGTTTGTGTAAATTCCTCAAATGCTGTCGAGTTTGACGCTGATTTCGGTGGATATAAAAAGCTCCATGTCAAATCAGAAGGATTAAATGGGCCAAACACAATTTGCGTGGCTTTAACTTCTTGCTTATTGGCTAATACATCTTTAAGCAATGCTTGGCCTCGGATTAAAAAGACACGGTCATCGGTACTTGAGATATTGACCACTTGCTGCATTTTCTGCACATGCTTGCCAATAATAACTTTGTGCACTGTTCCCCAATCGGGTCTACCGATTTCATAAACAACCAAATTCACACCATCCTCTAACGCTGCTAGAAATTCGATTCTTTTATTGGTGCCATTAAATGTCTCGTCTTTATCAAATAATGTACTGCCTTTGTAAGAAATGGGTGCCGAATACGTAACAAATCGCATTAAGTCCCCTTGCAAGGCGTCGATGGACAAACGCAATTGACGAAAATAGGTCGTGCTGTCTTTAATTTTCTGATCTGAAAAAACAACCGTATGCCAAAATCCATACACCAATGACATGACCATTAACCCTAAGGCTAAAGATAATATGACCTCAATCAGTGTTAACCCTTTATTATTATGGCGCATAGACAAGCATTGGAATTGTTTTATCAGGATTAAGTGTTGATTTAATACGGGCTAATTTCAAATCCGCATCAGAAGTTGAGGAACAATTGGAATTTGATTGGCAACCTTGCAGGAGAACATTTTTCATCTCTCCTTCCATGGCCAATGTATCAGGAACAATTTTACTCATTTTTTTAACAGCACTCCAATGACCCACCAATGACATGGCAGCTGATGTTAAAACAATTGATGCGACGATAATCGCACCAATCACTTCAATGAGCATTTGTCCCTGTCTATTTAATAAAATAGGCCCTTTAATATGCCTCTCCTTACAAATTCTCTTGAGTATCCCCATTCTCAACAACCCATTGAAAACGGTGCATTTTATTATTGATTGAATATTGTATTTCCCCACAAACGGCAGTAATTTGTGCTTGGCCTGATGATCCATCCGGAAAAAAATCAATCACATCAACAGAGGACACCAAAGCAATTTTACTCGACATGGAACGTTTTAATAAGAGAGCTTCAGGCTGGGACACGACATTAATCATATAGCTATGATTTGATCTATCAAATGCGAAACGTACAGTGGCATTGCGATTAATGGCTGCTGTTTGAGCCACACGAAAATCGATGAGCAATTGACGGCTAAATTGTTTTAATTCATACGCATTCCCACGTGAAAACGCCGAAACACTCATCCCTAAAACAACGCCAAGCAGTATCAATACTAAGAGCAATTCAATGAGTGTAAACCCACGTAAATTGGTCGATGAATTACTCTTTCCAATTGGTAATATCATCCGCACTTTCAACGCCATCTGCCCCTAATGAGGACAAATCAAAACTGCCTGTATTTTTGCTTGCTGGAAATGCATAGGCATATTCACGGCCCCAAGGATCTTTAGGCACTTTTTTCTTCTTTAAATAAGGACCACTCCAGGATGATAAACCTGATGGAGCTGTTAATAATGCTTGCAACCCTTGGTCGGTATTAGGGTATGTCCCTGTATCCATGTGATATAAATCTAAAGCGGTTGATAAATTCGATTCAATATCTGTCCGTGCCGCTGTTTTACGCGCTTGTTCCCCACGACCAGCAATGTTGGGGACAACCATGGCTACCAACACGCCAATAATAATCACCACTAGCATAATCTCAATCAAAGAAAACCCATTCTTATTTCCTCTTAATTTCATAATGCACTCTCCTTTAATCCCTCATATTTCATATTTCGTATTTCGACTCAGTTCACCATTAAATTCATTTGAAAAATGGGCATCATCATGGAGACGATCATCACACCGATGATGCTGACTATAATAATTAAAACTAATGGACCAGCAATATCAGCGGCGACGGTGGCTTGATGTGTGCTATCACGCTCATAAATGGAGGCGATTTTCAAAAATGATTTCGCCATATCACCACTTTCTTCCCCGATACTTAATAATGAAATGGTCATCTCGTCAAAAACACTTAAAGACGCAACCACTTGTTTTAATCCGCGGCCACTACGCACCGCTAATGATGCATCACGCAAACGTTGACGAATGCGTTCATTATCACACACGGCTAATGACGCGTCCATGGCTGAAACCACGGTCATCCCACTCCCAATCAATGTTCCCATCATGCGTGTCCATCGTGCCAATTCTACTTTCGATATCCAAGGGCCAATAAATGGAATACTTAAAAGTGTTTCATCTTTCCATTGCTTACCTGCACTGGTACGAATCCAATTGGACCAGATAACATTAAGCCCAATCACTCCCGCAAGCATCAGCCACCACCATTGACTCATGAGTTGACTTAAACCAATGATAAATTGAGTGGTTAGTGGCAGTGTCACATCAAGATCATCAAACAATGACGTCAATTTCGGCAACACAAAAACTAATAAAGCAACCAATGTCATGATACCAACTCCCATGACCATAAAAGGATAGGTCATGGCAGATTTTAATTTCTGTGTCAAAACCAATTCTTGCTCCATGACATCAGCTAAGCGAGCCAACACTTGACTTAAACTACCCGACGATTCCCCTGCTTTCACCATGTTAATGATAATATTAGAGAATATCGTCGGAAAACCTGCCATTGCCGCTGATAAACTTTTTCCCCCTTTAATTTGCGCCACCATTTCTGTTAAGCACGCATTAACGGAAGCTAAATTCTTTTGTTGGCGCATGATATCCAACGAACGAATGATCGGCACACCGGCATCGACTAAATCGGCTAATTGACGAATGAAAATAACAAGTAACTTTGATGGAACCTTTACCCCTTTAGGCGCATGTGTTGCAACACTTTTGACAGGGGCGGCAATGATTTTATCTTGAAGGGTTATTTCTAATGGGGTTTGACCTAAACGTAAAATTTTATCAACAGCCTCTGCCTGGGTTTCCGCATGAATTACCCCGGAGATAACATCGCTGGGACCTGTTTTCGCTTTATAGACAAAATCCGGCATGCTTACGTATCCGTTTGCGTCACACGCAATACTTCCGACGGTGTGGTTAATCCTAAAAGGACTTTATGCCAGCCTGATACTTTTAATGTGATCATGCCGTCTTTAATGGCTTGTTCTTTGATTTTAATGGAGGTGGCACGTTGAATAATTAACTCACGTACTTTATCGGTAATCGGCAAAATTTCAGCAATGACCGCACGGCTCACATACCCCGTCATACGGCACGCTGGACAACCTTTAGATTCATAAATGGGTGTGGTAATCGGTTCTTGCCCTAAATTAAATACCTCACGCATGGATGGGGTGACTTCAACAGTGAATTTACATTGAGGGCACACTAAACGCACTAAACGCTGGGCAATAAAACATTCGACAGACGAGGCAATTAAATAAGGCTCAATATTCATATCCATCAAACGGGTTACACTTGTCGCCGCATCATTGGTGTGCAATGTGGAGAACACCAAATGGCCTGTTAAGGCGGATTGAATACTAATACGCGCTGTTTCAACATCACGGACTTCACCGACCATGATCACATCCGGATCATGACGCAACATCGCGCGTAAGGCAGAAGCAAATGTTAACCCAATCGGTGAATTGGTTTGAACTTGAATAATCCCTTTGACTTGATACTCGATAGGATCTTCAATGGTAACAATCTTCGTATCACCTTTATTAACCGCGGACAAACATGTATAAAGTGTCGTTGTTTTCCCGCTTCCCGTCGGACCAGTTAAGAAAATAATCCCGTGCGGTTTATTAATCAAATGATCAATTTGATCTTGTTGACCTTGGGTAAACCCGAGCTCTTGAAAACTATAAAGCCGTGTGGATGTTAGTAAACGGATAACAATACTTTCACCTAAAGGTGTAGGCAAAAAAGAAACCCGTAAATCCAAGTCTGTCCCCTCGACTTTTAATTTAAAGCGTCCATCTTGGGGTAAACGTTTTTCAGCAATATTAAGATTGGAGAGAATTTTAATCCGGGATGATAGGGCATCTTTAAAAAAACGAATATTATCTGGCGGATTCGCATCATACAAAACACCGTCGATGCGGTAACGGATTTTCAATTCATCCCAAAATGGTTCAATGTGAATATCTGAGGCATGCGCACGGTGGGCTTCTAATAAAATTTGATTTAAAAACTGACTGATGGAAGCTTCGGCCGCAGCCTCATCCATCCCTTCACTAATGGTATTGATGGCTTTTTCACTGGGGTTATCCACCATCATCTGCTCGATCATGGCCGCCCCGACCCCATAATACACTTTCAAGGCTTCAATAATTTCTTTATCAGAAGCAAGGACAAGCTCGACTTTGCATTTTGTAATCGCTGTTAAATCATCCCGCATACGCAAATGCGTTGGATTTTGGCAGGCTACTTTTAAAATACCATTATCGAATGATAACGGTAATGCTTGATAATAATTGGCCGCTTTTGCAGGTAATTTGCCTAATGCTTCAGGGGTGGGCACAACATTGCGTAAATTGACCCATGCCACATTCATCTGCTTCGATAAAATGGGCAAGAATACACTTTCCTTGTCGACAAAACCCATTTTAATGAGTACTTCGCCCAGTGTAAGACCAATTTTCTTTTGTTCTAATAGCGCTGCTTTAAGCTGATCAGGGGTGATCAAACCTTCCGCGATTAACATCTCGCCCAGCAACGGTGTTGGGGGTCCTAAAGAACTCATGGATTTATCGGATAATTAGTGTACTGGTCTTGGGTGGTACCGTCATGAACATCCCCTGTGATAATATGGGGCGTTATAAAGATAACAATTTCTGTCTTATCAACACTTTTGCTATCGTTACGAAATGCTTTACCCATGAGAGGAATATCACCTAAAATCGGAATTTTATTTTGAGTATTGGAAACTTCATCTTTAATCAAGCCACCCATAATAATCGTGACCCCATCCTTGACCCTCACAACGGTTTCTAATTCTGATGTATTTTTGACAGGAATTAAATTCCCGCTACTGGTCTTCACATCTTCAGCAGGATTGGAATTGGAAACTTCTGGTCGGATTTTTATCGTAATATAATTATCTTGATGAATCGTCGGTGTTACAGTTAACTTTACCCCTAAATCAATAAAATTAACAGATTCCGCAGTCACATTACTTGACCCGGATGTTCCTGATGTTGTAGTTGAAGTAATATACGCCTTGCTTGAACCAACCAAGATCTTTGCTTCCTGATTATTTAAGACAGCAATACGTGGGTTAGAAAGCACTTTCGACTTACCCATTGTATTAATTGCGTCAATCACAATTTGATATTGATCATCGTCGAGTGTGCCAATTTGGGCAATGCTACGAGGGCTCACTGAACTACCCAAACCATAACTATTGGTTAATTGAATGCGTTGATACTTGCCGACTTTTTCTAAAATGCCTTGCCAATCAACTCCTGATTTATGCCCATCACGCAACACCACTTGAACAATGCGTGCTTCAATGAGCACTTCTTTTTCATGCTTATCTAAGGAAGTAATGACCTTGCGGATTTCTTCCATCTTCGGTGGAATATCCGTCACAATCAAACTATTCGAGCGCGCATCAAATTCGGCACGACCAATATCTTTGGTTAAAAGGCTTGCCACACTTTTCGCCATATCTTCAGCTTTGGCATAATTGATATCAAATACTTCCGTCGTCATCGGAATATCAATTTGTCTCACCATTGCCCTAATCTCTTCGAGTTTAGCAGGCGTATCACGCACGAAAATCTTATTTGAATTCGCATCAAAATCACTCGTTCCAATTTTAGGCGTTAATACCGGAATAATTTTGGCATTCAATCCATCTGCGGATACATACTGAACACGAAAGACTTCGGACTTAACTTCGACATCTGCTTTTTCTAAATAGGACAACATGTCTGCCAAACGATTGGGTACATCTTCTAAAAATAATGTACGGGAGGCTTCATCAGCGACCACTTTTCCTAAAGGACCTTTGACTTGAGATAATAACGCAACCGCATCAGCAGCTTGCATGGCCTTTAACGGAACGATGCGTGATTCCGTTTTTTGGCCAAATTTATAGCCATATGTTTGTTCAAATTCTGCCGCGGTCATCACCTTGACCACACCCTTCCCTTCACTGTAGGCTAAGCCATTGGCGTCGAGAATAATGGATAATACATCATGCACATCAACTTTTTGAATGAATAAGCTTACGCGCCCTGCCACATCTTTTCCGGCAATAATATTTAAACCTGTTTTACTCGCTAATAATTTAAGAACATCATTGATGTCCATGTCACGCAATTCTAAGGAATCAATAGTCGAGGCATTAATGACACCTTCGTGAGGCACGCCGTTCACTTCTTCAAGATTTGTCATTACTGGTTCTTGGAAATCACTGCTTGGCACTGATGGAGGAACATCCATGGCATTTTGTTGAATATCCTGAGCCTGTACAGAGGCAGAAAACATTAGAGAAAAACCAAGTATAAGCGATAGATAGAAATTCATGTTAGAACACCACCTCAATAGTTTGTCCTTGGTACATTAATATGGCACTTTTAGCATCGACTGATAGCAGAGTAAAATCGCCGTCAGGTTTTTTCTCTGTTAAGAAATATGTCTTTGATTGAGCCGTATCTTCGACGACCACTGTATTTTGGGCACCACGCATGACAGCCACCACACGAATATTGTCCGGCAACTGACCAGAAGGCGACATAGTTGCCTGCTCTGCATTCGTCGATGCTGGCATGGTGACAGAAAAAACATCGACTTTACTTTTAAATTGTTCTTCGCTGTCTGGTAGAAGGATTGTGCTTGCCCATGACGCGTTTTGATCTTCCGATGGAGTATCCTGCGACGTTGTCACATTAAATTCCTGCCACGGTTGAAAACGAATGACTGTAATCATAAGTCCTGCAATGGCGATAATAGCAATAATGAAAAGCACTTTGCGTAATTGTGCAATTAACGCGAAGGAAATGGTCATGTGTTAATTATAGGGGTCAATTATATAAAAACAATAAAGAAGATGAAAAAATTAAGCGTAGAAATTGCTGACTTTATTCTTACCATTGTAAAATAAATTGGCTTTGGCGCGCCATGCTCTCTTCAATAGCATTCATCACTTCTTCAACACTAATGGCAGTCGCTTCCCCACTGATAATTGCACTTTTACTATTCACCTTGATGGCTTTGGCATCTTGGGGAACAACCGTTATTGAATTGGCTCCAAGCGGTTTCCATCGTGTCGGATTAATACCTGGTTGATTTCTTAAGAAAATACAAACAGTTGGCGTTCCAAAAGCAGCTGCCACATGAACAGGGCCGGAATCATTTGAAATTAAAAGAGCTGATTTTTTAAGCAGGGCTCCTAGCATTCCCAAACTAAGCCGTCCCGATAAATCATAAAAATCAATTGAAGGCGCA
>CAYZPQ010000043.1:0-7557 GCA_964480185.1 uncultured Planctomycetales bacterium
ATTGTAGACACTGTAGATGATGTGGATGTCTTTTGATAAATATCTATCATTTTAAAGAACCTCTGATCACAAATTAGACTTGAATACCCTCCAGATATTTTGGTATTTAATCCCGCATTTCTAAGAATGATCCCTATTGCTTGATGACTCAAATGATATTCAGTTAGTAATGGCCTATTAACAACATCAGCAATAGCTGCGATGGGGATCTTGTTATTTTTAATCACCCCTCTCATTCCATTCAATATGAAGGGTAGACGACTTTCTAAAATATCGTCTTCTTGTTTCTTCCCGTAGTTCTCAATAATATAAACACACTGACCTATATAATAATTAGCCACCTTGATACCATCTTCTATAGTTTCTAAAGAAACCTGAACATCCTTTGAATCTTTTAATAAATGAAGGATACCTGATATCCTCACAGCATAAGCGATAATCTTGGGAAGAAAGCCTTTAATACGGTTTGTAGTGTAATTTCCAAGGCTTAGGGTTCTCTCCCTAAACTTATTAAAATGGTCTAATCCTTCTGGAGAATATGCGAGTATATGAGAATCATTATACCCATAGGAATCTTGTTGAAGATCACTACGATATAGCCTTCTTATAATTTCCCTCCAAAGGTCTTCGTCACCCTGATTTAAACTAAATTTTGAAGTGTTATAAAGCCCTTTAGGTATATGAGTTATTAAGAATCTAGGAAACAACCCATTAAAAAATGAATCTTCATTAAAAACCTTTGATAAAATTCCAGGCTGTATCCCTCCGATAATAGAACATCCCGTATTAGGAACATATGAACACCCTCTCACAGATCGGTCTATCGCCCATGATTTACAATCCCATAATTCAAGATATCGCTCCTGATCGTTACCCCCTCTTTTATATTGCCCTTGAGCTTTAATAAAACCTGCCAATTCATCTTGATGAACTAATACTCCTCTAGGAGAGTTACGCATGGTAATTGATAATGCTTCAACTGTAGTATCATTAACAATCAGTCTCGACATTACGGGCTCAGGAGAAGGTAACTTGTCTTTCTTCTGTTCACTTTTGTACTTTATTTGCTCGAGGTTCCATTCATCTAATGCAATCCTGTATTTATAGCGCTCTTCCTTTTCTAAATGTTTTAAGGCTTCCATAAATTTATTTAAAACAGGAGATTTTCCACTACCAGATTCCCCCACAATAATTGACCAAAGAAAGACTGGCTCCTTCCAATCAGGCTTAGGACTTACACGAACAGAATTCCCAATAACCGAAGAGGTTAAGGTAAGAAGAATTGTTGCTACCACACCATCTGGCACAGAATAAGCAATTGATGCTCGAGAACATAAAATCCTTAGCGATTCTGGCAATACTTCAAGAGGAAATATAGTAATAGGAAATATCTTTGAAGATAGTGTATCTACTACGTCTACATCATCTACAACGTCTTCTTTAGTCAATGCGATATCATATTTTCTTATAATCTTCCAAGCATCCACTAATGAATATCCATAATATTGAACCCACTGAAGTACCGTTGGGCCACCATTTGTATGCGATCCTATGTAGCCATTCTGGTCAATCCATGCTCCAATTGAAGACCCATTAATTTTAATTTGATGAGTACCATCTGTATTTGCTTGAAAAGATATCTCCTCATTTTTAAGCTCTGACGCACCTGACAATTTTTTCAAGTGTTCCATGCTATTGCCAGGAGCACAAAGACCATCAACAACACAATTTTTTCTTATCTTCAAAAAACTAGGGACAGGGGCTAGTGGAACCTCATGAATTGAAGCTCCTTTTTTCCATTGGTACGTTTTACGGCTCTTGTGAACGGAACCTACAGCGACAATATAACCATTTTTCTTAATATCTATACCTTTCCTAAATTCAGAGGGAATAGCAAAATCTGCATCATAAGCAAATAAGTAATGTTCCCCACCGCCGCCAGTCTCAACTACGGCCGTTATAGGCAATGTGCCATACTTATTAACCAACATGTTAAACGACTCATTTCCTCCATTCCTCGGGTCTTTATCCAAAACACACAAACCTGATCGAACTCCTACCTCTACGCCAATATTCGCTTGTGGATGAACATTCCACCATATTTTTGCTTGATCCCTATCTAGGGTAGCATCTTTAAAACCATGACTAGTCAACGGATGTTTGGCTGCATCTTTACAAAGATCAGTACCACATGAACATTTTTCTCCTACCATATAATGAAGAGGAAAAACTGGCCAACCACGACTGATATAAGATAAAGCCATATCTAAATTACTTTGCATACCCTAACTTACCTTCTTGTGAGTAATTTGTTTTGTGGAAAAAATAGTATAAAAATTATTCTCTCGCAGAACCCCTTGAATACTTTCTCTCATGTCTGGCGAAGGACATCTTTTCCCTGTCATAAGCTGCGACATGTACCCACTTGTCGTTCCAACTCGACTCGCTAACCAATTTTGTGACATATTCTTTTCTGCTAATAATCTTAATACGGCTCCCCTCTTTAAATAAACTTTCATCGTATCACTCCTCCTTTATTCTTGCTATTGCAAGCAAGAATATCCTATCAAGATTTATTTGCAAGTCAATAGCTATAGCAAAGAAAGTGCTTGCAATAGCAATCTTATATTGCTATCATTAAAACCAATGAAAGGAAAATTTATGACAGTAAATGAACAATTGAAAGCATTAAGACAGAGTCGAGGATTGACGCTTCGAGCAGTTCAAGAAATGACAGGCATATCAAATGCTTACCTCTCACAACTTGAGCGAGGAAAAAGAAAAATACCGAGTGTTAATATTGCAGAAAAATTATGCCGCGCCTACGGCACAACTATTGGGGAACTCTTACATAGCGGGATTTCAAATACAAAAGAACCTAATGGAGCATTTATATTATCTGCGTATTCTGCTTTATCTGAAGAAAACAAACGTGCAGTAAAGAATCACATCATGTATCTTCTAGATCAAGAAGGTAAAGGCCTTCCAAAGATAAAGAATCCTATGAACCTATTTAAACCATATTAATACAGACTAAGTTTTAATCTTTCCGTATTAGAACCTTATGTTTAGTTTGTTCCTAAACAACATAAGTCCCCCACCAGTTAGAAATAGAATAGAACTAATTGGTTCGGGCGCTGCAATAGGCGTAATGTTCAAATCCACACCCACAAAATCTCCACCAGGATCAGATAATAAATTTCCATGAACTTGCAATCTTAAAACACTACCAGCAGATATATATCTATTCTGAATCTTTATAACATCAGGCGAAACACGAAAATAGTTATCATCATAAGCAATCTTACCGCTATCTAATAAGACATCATCCTGATATAAAGACCAGTCATTGATTTTATGATTTCTTCTAGCCGCCCAAAGAACTCCATCAATGTCATAGAATCCAGAAGTAGGATTTAACCATGTGACATTAGCAGGTGCTTCATCGCCATATGTAGAGTGCACCAGAACATCTCCTAGTAAATAATCATAAGTATATAATGACCCCTCTTGAGGGTAAGCAACCATTTTTAGCCAAGCTGGAATTTGGGTGCCAGCAGAATCTCCATTTGCCCATGCCGTCTGAGTTGAACCAAATTCTCCCTGTGGCCAATTAGGAATATTAAACGGTAACTGTGTGTTACCTTGGTTATATGACCAATCTTCATTAGGATCATGAAAATTACTCCAATCATTAACCAGGCTGGCACTAAAACATATTGAAGAAGTAAGAAAGTATAAGCAAATAGAAAAGACTGATAATCGCACATTATTCTTCATTTGCTTCTCCAAAGATTAATTTCATTCTTCTTTCATTTATTCTCATCAACGATCACCTGAGTTTCTTTCAATATTGACTCAACCTTACCATCATCACTCTTAAAAGGTATCAACATCCATCCAGCAATGCGATCATTGTTAGAATAAAGTCTCCAAGTTTCACCTGTATATCTATCTACTAAGATTGAGAATATCCCACCGCTAGAAATTTCATATCGAGAAGGCTTAAACATATAGGCGATAACCAACAGTGTTAAACAGAAAATTAAAACTGCTTTAATATTAGCTGTCATAAAGCCCCTTTGTTACGTATTCCATTTTGGCATATTCTGATACGGAATATAACATAGCCCTCAGAAACAATCAACATTAGCCATTTCTGAGTGCATTAATGAAGAAAACAATTTATTCTGTTGAACATAGAAAATTAATCGAACGACTTATTAAAGCGCGGGAAGACGCTTCTCTACGACAAGAAGATGTGGCAAGACTTTTAAAGAAAACTCAATCGTATATTTCCAAAATAGAATCTGGGCAAAGAAGGGTCGATTTGGTGCAGGTTAAAGATTTTGCAAAGATTTACAAAAAACCCCTATCCTTTTTTATTATGTGATTCTTAAGTCATCAATTAGATTTCTATGAATAATCTTATCTTTATTACGATACTTATCTGCACCACTAAACCAATTCTCTGATTGAAGAATCCAATACTTCCATAATTCCTTTACTTTATTATCAGAAATACCAGCGTCCCTCCAAATATTTGCTATTTTAGAATGATCATTTAATAAGAGTTGATACGCTTTTTTTAAAACTTCATGTTCTTCATCAAAAAAAGATAAAGGGACTTCTAATCTAAGCTTTTCATCGATTTTTAACCGACTATCTCCCCATTGATTAATTTCGTTTATAAATTCACAAATACTCATAAGTAAATAATACGCACATAAATATGATCGATAATCACTAGAATTCCCGTAAATCTCATTTAACCAAGGATATGTATTAGGAAGATTTTTTATAAACTTCCATGATGCAGTTGAATTGCCATCTAAAGCATCTGGCCAACCAGTCAATTCATAATTCTTGATGACAGGTAACGAATCTGGATAATTATTTCTACGAATTGGTGTATTTAAAAAGTTCACCGCCACGTCAATTTGAGAAGTTGATACACACATAGCTCCATGTAAAAGATGATAAACAAAACCTATCGTGTTAGGAAAATCAGCTAATATCACCCTACCAGATCGATTCCAATCGTAAGGATTAATTATTGCATCAAGAATAGAAATCTGATTATTAAACCCAGCTCGTCCTGACTCAACACCAGCTAATGCAATTACTATCAATGGAGCATTTGGCAAAACCCCCGAAGCAACAAATTCAAATAGAATGTCACGAGTGAGATTCTTAGACTCATTATTTGCTCGCCATTTATTTGTTTCTTCAGCCGTTATTTGCTTTGCTTCACGAATTATCTTACGCCAAGCTACAACATCTCCCTTACGGACAATAGATAAAGCAGTGTTATATATTTTTAATACGTCACCTGTGCTGTTAGTAATACTAGGGATGGGATCATTGAACGTATTATCAAGGGGAATCTCATTACCTAAAGGTGTTACTGCTAACGGACTTTTACCAAAAAGTGGTTTATTTTTAGGTTTATTACGTAATTCATTTACCAATTTATTAAACTCTTCTTCATAAATATTATCATCACTTAAATTTATATAACAGCGAGTACTTAATGCAGTTGGCAACAAAATATCTTTCCCTACTTGTCGAATTACAGGAATAAATTTTTTAGTTCCTAAATTAGAAATTAATTGTCCAGTAACGATCATTGCTTCATAACCTACACCCCCCATCCCCTCATTCGCTTTATGTACATATGGTTCTGTGCAAATAACCAACACTCTATCTGCTTCTAACACAGATTTCTCCATAAACTTTGGAACGTCATCACCTGGAGAAAGATCCCATTGATCCAAAATAACTGCAACTTGATTTTCCATCAATCTTGATGAGAATTCAGAAACCCACTTCTTGTGATTGGGAGTATCGTGAGAATATGAAATAAATACTTTAGGGGGATTATTAACTATATCGTTACTCAATTTAATTCTCTTTTTTTCATTTTCAGAACATTCTTCAATATAATTAATTCAATGCAGAATATAACTTTGTGTCATAGTTCTCCAATTGAACACTATTTAGCATCTTCATTTTTAGCATCTTCTTTCATTCGATGCTCTATAACCGCATCAATTCTTTCCCTTTGAACAATCATTAAAGCCTCAGGCAAAAGAAGCGATAAGACAAACCCAATTACCCCAAAAAATAAGAAACTATATTCAAATAATAAAACTAGACAAGGAGACTTATCCTTAAAAAGATATGCTAAAAATATTAAAATCAGAGTTAAAAGATAAATTATAAATAACCATTTATACTGAATTAATCTGTTATTCAGCTTATCTCTTTCCATTTCGGCAGCTCGCCAGGTCCCTGGGGGTAACAATACTGGGTCACCAACAATTGCAATAATCGCTATCAAAAAACCAGCCAAAATGGAAAATACGGTAGCAGCGATATTAATTGCTTGTTCATTATCGTGTATTAATGGCTGTCCACAATATGCTGTAAGCCCACCCAGCACCACCAGTAGAAACATGAAACGAAGTATTGATGAATCTAAACTCATTGCCCTAATACTCCCGATTTTCTAAGTTTCTTTAGATAAGCCTCTAATTCATTCCATACAGCTTCTTTAATAACTGAATTACCATCAACAGGTATTTTAAATTTCTCACTTATACGTATCTGGTCAGAAGTAACTTTTTTTCCTTGTCTTGTTATTATAACAAAACCCTTATCAGCATCTTCTTCTATAACCTCATTAGCTATTTCTTGTAATCTTTGTTTACTAATATCTCCACCTTTTTTTCTTAAATCATATGAAATAGAAAGCTTAACAGTCAAATTCTCCCTGTCATCAATATCCTTATCCTCATCTTTCTTAAGAAGACCTAGCACCTCTGAGATCCCTTTAAACATCCTATTGTTAACTGATGTTCTTTCCATATATTTTACACTAGCTTCATATAATGAAGCATTTAACTCTAGTCTCTTAACACCCTCATCTTTTATCAACTTTAATGTGTTTAAATTAGTTATTGGCTGAATACTAAATTTAAGTAATAAATCTTCCCTATTGGTTTTTTTAAGAATCTCTTTAATATATGTAATTACAACCGTCTCTCGAACATTACTTGGACAAAGTATAATATGATTTCCTTTAATCAAAAAAAATGCATCTCCATCCATAAAATGATGATTATCTGGAGGTTGTTGTGGTTTAGTAGTCTTAACTTTATCGCTAGAAGCAAAAGGAACTAATAATGTAGATCGAAATGGAACATACGCGGTCACATGACAAAATAAACCCGAATCTCTAACCTCATAACTTATCCCTTGAATTTCTCCGCCCTCATTATATTCAAATGTTCGATCAGCAGTTGTTTGTAATTCTTCGTGCGCTAGCTTTAAATGACTTTCTAAATCTTGCAAATGGTTACCGTTCCAACTCACTCTTCTGTAAAAGAATGTTCTATATTTTGTTTCCATCTTATCCTCTCAAGGTTTTTAAGCATACTGATACCCCTAAGCAAACAAAATAATGCTTTGATTGCCATATTCTGACTTTTTACCCATAGAAATCTTAGCTACAAAGCATTTTCCAATGACTTAATAACCAACTTAATCTTATTT